>NZ_JARXAB010000049.1 GCF_029866045.1 Ramlibacter sp.
TGGCCACCGAGGCGGCGCACCAGCTACTGCCCACCATTCGCAGCCGCTGCCAGGGCCACACCCTGGCCTGGCCGGAGGAGGGCGAGGCCCTGACTTGGCTGGAGGGCCATGGCCTGTCCGCCACCGATGCCCAGGTGCTGCTGCGCGCCAGTGGCAGCCGGCCCGAGGACGCGCTTCGCGCCGCCCGAGCGGGCCGCGACGCCAAGCGCTGGCGCCTGCTGCCCAAGGCGGTGGCCCGCGGCGACGCGAGCGCCCTGGCCGACTGGTCGCCCGCCGAGGCCATCGATGCGATGCAAAAGCTCTGTCATGACCTGCTGGCGCAGTCAGCAGGCGGGCGACCGCGTTTCTTCGAAGCGAGCGACCTGCCGCCGGCAGCCCCGCTGCACCAGCTGGCAGCCTGGTGGCGCGAGCTCGCAGGCCAGCTGCGAACGGCAGAGCATCCCTTCAACGCCGGCCTGATGCTCGAGGCACTTGTGAGCCGGGCGCGTACCGCCCTACACTCCGGGCGAGCCGCCACATGATCCCTTCCCTCACCCCCGCGACCCCCCGACCCAGCGTCATCCAGCTGGCTATCAAGGAAAAGGCCGCGCTTTACGCCGCCTACATTCCACTGTTCAACGAGGGCGGAGTTTTCATTCCCACCGCACGCGAGTACCGCCTCGGCGATGACGTCTATGTGCTGCTCTCCCTGCCGGACGATCCGCAGCGTTACCCCGTAGCCGGCAAAGTGGCTTGGATCACCCCGGCCAGGGCCTCGTCCAACCGGACACAGGGCGTGGGCGTGCGCTTTCCGGGTGACGAAAAGTCCCGCCTCCTGAAGCTCAAGATCGAAGAAATTCTGGGCTCCCAGCTGGCGTCGGAGCGGCCGACGCAGACCCTCTGATTTCGGCTTGTGTCTTGTCGCTCGGCGCAGCAGGCTACTGGGCCCTTCCGAACAACCCCGCGCGACCGACCCTGCACGATTGCGCTCGCCCTCTTTGGTGCTTGTAGGAGCAGCATCAGAGAGAATGTGGCCTGACCGGGCACCCTGAATCCCGCCGTGGTGCCCGCATCGGACCTTGCCCATGTACGTCGACTCCCACTGCCACCTGAATTTCCCCGAACTCGCGACCGACCTGGCCCGCATCCGCGAGGCCATGGCCGAGGCGGCCGTCGACCGTGCCTTGTGCATTTGCACCACCATGGAGGACTTCGAGTCCGTCCATGCACTGGCCCGCCAGTACGACAACTTCTGGTGCACGGTGGGTGTGCACCCGGACAACGAGGGCGTGCGCGAACCCAGTCTGGCCGAGCTGGTTGAGTTGGCGGCCCTCCCTCGGGTGGTAGCCATCGGTGAGACGGGTCTGGACTACTACCAGATGGCTGAGCGCAAGGGCGGCCGCGAGATTGCCGACATGGAGTGGCAGCGTGAGCGCTTTCGCACCCATATCCGCGCCGCCCGGCAATCGGGCAAGCCGCTGGTGATTCACACCCGGCAGGCCTCGGCAGACACCCTGGCCATCTTGGACGAAGAGGGCGAAAACGGCTCAGCTGGCGCCGTGGGCGGTGTCTTTCACTGTTTCACTGAGACCGCCGAGGTCGCCCGAGCGGCGCTGGACCGGGGCTTTTACATCTCGTTTTCGGGCATCCTCACCTTCAAGAGCGCCGCCGATCTGCGGGAAGTGGCGCGGATGGTGCCGCTCGACCGAATGCTGATCGAGACCGATAGCCCCTATCTGGCGCCGGTACCCTACCGCGGCAAGACCAACAATCCGTCTTTCGTGCCCTATGTGGCACGCCAGATTGCTGAACTGCGCGGACTGAGCCCTGAGGCCATCGGCAGTGCCACCAGCGCCAATTTCGAGCGACTTTTCACTGGCGTTCAGCCGGTCTGAAATCATGAGACTTTACGCGAGACTAATTGCATATCTCCTTGTCGGGATTGGAGGTTCCTCTGCATTTGCCGGTCCCTACGAAGACTTTGTTGCAGCGCTCAAGCAAGACGACGCGTGGCGGGTCAGCCAGTTGTTGCAGCGCGGTTTTGATCCTCATGCGATGGGTCCGAGGCGGCAGTCGGGTCTGTTTCTGGCGCTGCAGGAGCCAGCACCGAAGGTGGCCCGTGTGTTGGTCCGATGGCCCGGCACCCGTTTTGATGAGCGCAACGCTGCCGACGAGACGCCGCTCATGATGGCGGCCCTCAAAGGCCACCAGGGCGTTGCCCAATTGCTGATTGAGCGCGGAGCGGACGTGAACAAGACGGGCTGGGCGCCGTTGCATTACGCGGCCACGGGCGGCCAGGTCGCCTTGATCCAGCTTCTGCTTGAGCACCATGCCTACATTGACGCCGAGTCGCCCAATGGCACCACGCCGCTGATGATGGCCGCGCAGTACGGCACGCTGGCCGCGGTCAAGGCCTTGTTGGAGGCCGGCGCAGACCCGACCTTGAAGAACCAGTTGGGTCTGACCGCTGAAGACTTTGCCATCCAAGCCGGTCGCCAGGATGTTGGCACCCAGATCGGGTTGGCGATCCGGGCCAAATTGCCACGGGGTTGGTAGGTGCTGTGAATAACACGATGTTCGTTATGTCAAATTGAATCAGGGGATGAGATAAGGGGTGAGCTGAGGGTTCAGCCGAGCGGTAAATCGAGGCCCGCGCCCGCTGGCGCGGTGCCCGAATCTCCGCTTGGCCCCCCCCGCTTGGATCCCCGCCTGCCCCCCGTTTTGGCTCCCCGGCTGTTTCAGTGCGCTGGTTGGGGCGTGCCACCGGAGTCCAGTCGACCAGAAGCTGTGCCAGCCGCAGCGGGTGTTTGGGGCACCGGCACCAGAATCCAGCCCGACGCTGAGGGTCTGCAGCGGTCTCCCGCCACACGCCGCGCGATGGCCAGCCCGATGTCATGGCCGGCTGCGCTCACCACCGCCCGGTAGCCGGCATCGGCCGCCGCCGCCAGCTGGGCCTCCTTGAGCAGATGTCCGAACCCGTGTCCGCGCACTGCCTTGGCCAGGACCATGCGGCCCACGCAGACTTCCGACGGCAAATATCCCTGTCCGGCCAGCCAAGCCCGGTCGAGCTCTGGCTCGCAGACTTCAAGCTCTCGTTCGATCTGGGCGACGCCCAGAATCGACTCACGGCCCGCGAGGACAAACGCGTCCTCAGCCGGAGCCACCGCCTGCCAGAGCAGATCGAGCACCGCCTGGGTCAGGCCGCCCACGTCGTCAGGACGATCCACCGGCCCGCGTGGCGTGCTGCGCAGAAAGGCGGCGATCCGAAGCGCATCGGCCGGATCGGGCCGTCGCAAGACGCCAGAGCTCCCGCCCGGAAGCGCCAAACTCCATTGGCGGTCTGGCTTACCGGCCGTCTGGGCAGCAAAGGTCCAATGGGCCTGGTAGGACGAATGGACCGCCGCTTGCAGGGCCTGCGCGAGGATCGGGTCCGCGCTGCCGGCTGTGGCGGGGACCGATGAGGAATGAGCAAGCGTGCGGAAAGCCGCGCTCGAAATGCTCCGCTGAATCTGAGGCCACATCGCGAACTCCGGTGAGTGATAGGAGTTCCTAGCCTAGACCTAAGCCCCAGGCCGATGGGGTCACCCTGCCCTCCCCGCGGCGCGACCGGAGTACTCCGTCACGCAACGGGGATCACCTTAGTCGGGCTTCACGCCAGTTTTTCGCATCAATGCGCCGAAGTGATCGCGGTCGCGTTGAACCTGGGCGGCGAATTCCTCTTGGGACTTCGCAGACACCGCATAGCCCAGCGACACATACCTGGCAGACAGCTCCGGGTCCTTCAAAAGTTGCGCCACCGTGTCGGTGAGTCGCCGTACCGTGGCCGTTGGCGTGCCTTTGGGAACGAACAGCCCGCCCCAGGCGGTCGCTTCGAAACCTGCCAGCCCCAATTCCTTGAGCGACGCAATTTCCGGTGTCTGCGGCGAACGCTGCGCGCCACTGACCCCCAGCAGCCGGATACGGCCGCCAGCCAGGTGCGGCTTGAGCGTGGAGATGTCGAGAAAAGCCGTGGTGACCTCGCCGGCGAGCAGGGCCTGGGTGGCTGGCGCCCCGCCCTTATAGCCAATGTGCTCCATGTCCAGCTTGTTTTGTTCATTGAACTGAAATCCCAGCAGGTGCCCGGTAGAGCCGGGGGAGATCGAGGCGTAGCTGTGCTTGCCCTTTTCTGCCCGGATCTGGTCGGTCAGTTCGCGCAGGTTGCGCGCCGTCGACCGGGCGGCGCTCACCGCCAGCCAAAGGGGCGAACTGATCATCTCGATGACCGGCACCAGGTCCCGGACCGGGTCGTAGGGCGGCTTGTCGAACATGGCCGGCACCATGACCATGGGCAAGGTATGGAAAAGAATGGTCTGGCCGTCTGGCGGCGCCTTGATCACCAGGTCGGTGCCGATGATGCCGCTGGCCCCCGGCTTGTTGTCGATGATGACGGTCTGCTTGAGGGCGTCTGCGAGCTTGGGGCCCAGCGCTCGGGCCAGGGCGTCACCGCCACCGCCGGCTGCATAGGGCACGACCAGACGAATTGTCTGCGCGGGCGTGGCGGTCTGCGCCCAGGCGGCCCCTGCGCTGGCGAGCCCTCCAACGATGCCGCCTGCCAGGCCCAAACCTTGGCGCAAGATCTGGCGCCGCTCGAGGCGGCGCACACCGGACTGTTCATTTCGTTTCATGCTTGTCTCCTTGTTGTAGCTGAGTCTCCGAGCAGCGCCTGGCATTGCTGCTCCAGGTAGGCTGCCAGGCTTTCGGGGGTGTCACGGGTGTCGCGGGTGCGGGCAAAGATATGGGGCTCGCGTTCGCTGCGGTCGAACCAGATGCTGTCGTCTGAGCGCTGCTCGGGCCGACGCTCGGCCAGGTAGACGATGGTGTCGGCCCCTTGGTGGTCCTTGCGCAGCACCGACTTGAGCGTCGCCCGAAACCGAGGCATCGAGCGGCCGACCGCCGCGGTGTCGACCCAACCTGGGTGCATCACGTAGTAGCGGCGAGGGGTGCCCGCAGACTGGCGGCGCCAATGCTCGGTCAGCGAGACTTGGGCACGTTTGGACAGGCCATAGGCGCGCACGCCGAGGTAGCCCTCCCCTGTGATGTTGAGGTCCTTCACGTTCAGCGGGTGGTTGTACATGCCGCCCGAAGAGGTCTCGATCACGCTCGCATCGGCCGCCAGCAAGCCGCGCGCGAGCAACTCCCGGGTGAAAAGATAGTGGCTCAGGATGTTGGTGGCGAAGGAAGTTTCTAAGCCCTCGGCGGTGATGATCTGGTCTCGCTTTTGGATGCCGACGTTGTTCACCAGGACATCAATCTTCAGGCCGCGGCGCTCGACCCGGTCGGCCAGATCCATCACCTGGGTCATCCGGGAGAAGTCGGCCTGCTCCGCGATGACCCGCTCTGGGTGGGCGGTGGACTGGGCAAACGCCTGTAGCTTGGCCGTGTCACGGCCGATGCAGATCACCGTGGCACCTCCATTGACTGCGCTGCGCGCGGCCGATCCGCCGATGCCCTCGGAGCCTCCGACCACCAGCCAGGTCTGGCCGCGGAAGTCGCCCTTGAGCCGCCGCCAAAGCAGGCAGCGGGCGTAGTAGCCGATCTGGCTGTAGCTCGGCGTGAACCGTAGGTAGAAACTGATGATTTTTTTCAGCGGCGCATTGCTGGGATTGGCCATCCGGACTTTCCTTTTTTCGGGCGTGACGCGGCGCGTCAGTGGGCCGCCTGCTCGGGGGTGTACCCGGCGGCTTGGGCCAGCGTCGCCCGGTCGTAGTAGTCGCTCCAACGGGCGATCTTGTCGCCGCTGAACTCGATGACGCCCACTGCCGGGCACTCCCCGCGGCGGCCGTTGATCACGATCTCGTCAGTGCGCTCGACAAACAGCACCCCATCGATCACGCCCATGCGTTGGATGTGGAGTGTCACCCGCTTGTGGTCGCCGCCGAGCTTGGAGATGCGCGCGTGGATGGTGTCGCGCCCCTCAATCGGCGCCAGCATCTTGGAGTGCAGCACGCCGTCGGGGGCAAACAGGCTGGCACAGGTGTCCCAGTCCTGTTCGTGCCAGGCGCGGGCCATGGTGCGGAAAACCGCCATTTTTTTCTGGTCGTCTGTATCGGTGCTCATGGCAGTCCTGTTCTGGGGATTCATTCCGGTTTGATGCCGGCGTTTCTCATGACAGCCGGCCAGCGGGCGAAATCGGCCGCGACCATGGACGCAAATTGCTGCTGGGTGCTACCGCCGGTATCTAGGCCGAGCTCCGCGATGCGACGGGCGACGTCAGGCAGCCGCAGCACCGTGTTTACGTCGGCGGCGATCTGCTGCACCGCCGCGGTCGGTGTCCTGGCCGGGGCGAACATACCGATCCAGCTGTAGGAGTCCAGCCCCTGGTAGCCGTGCGAGGTAAAGGTCGGCAGCTGGCTCGTGCGGGCATCGGGCTTGGACACGGCGAGCAGCCGAATCTTGCCGGCATCGACGTGAGGCTTCATCGTCGCGTAGTCGCTGAAGGCGGTCACGACCTCTCCGCCCACCAGGGCCGTCACCACCGAAGCGCTTCCCTTGTAGGGGATGTGCACCAAATCGAGCTTGGCGGTTTCATTGAGCTGTGCGCCATACAGGTGGCCCATCGAGCCGACGCCGACCGAGGCGTAGCTGTGATTGCCTCGCTTGGCGCGCAGCTCCGTCACGAACTCGGGCAAGGTGCGCGCCTGCGTCACGCCGGCGTTGACCGCCAGAATCAGCGGCGCGCCCCCGAGTTCAGCGATGGGCGTGAGGTCTCGCATGACGTCATACGGAACTTTGGCGATGGCGTTCGGTGCCTGCACGATCAGCTGGTTGGTCACCAAAAGGGTGTGACCATCGGCCGCCGCCTTTGCCACCAGGTCGGCAGCAATAGTGCCGCTGGCGCCAGGCTTGTTTTCCACCACAACGGCCTGCCCCCAGCGCTCTTGCAGGTGCTGCTGGACCAGCCGCGCCAGGAAGTCGCCCGCGCCTCCCGCGGCGAAAGCAACGACCAGCCGCACCGGCCGAGTCGGGTAGCTGCGGGTCTGGGCAGAGGCTGGGCCAAGACCCATCATGCCCAAGCCGGTGATCAGGCCCAGGTGCAGGGAGTCGCGCCGCGAGAGGCGCATGGGATGACACTTAGCTTGCTGCGGGGGTGTCCGGGTGGTGTCCATCGTCTTTGTCTCCTGTCGTCACGCGTGCTGGCCCCATTGGCTGCATCGTCTACGCATGAGTCTAGCGGCGCAAGCAAGGTGAGCCGAGGGACTTTGCTTGTTCATTTATTAGTGAAAACACTCCGCTGTCGGTGATTGGGCGGATGCTAAGCGCCATGATGCAGATGCGTCATGGGCCGAGGCGTGGCAGGCGCCAAACTGCCAGAGCAGCGCGAGTGCGCGCCGCGTGCCCTGTGCGTCAGTGCCCATGCCCCCACAGCACCATCGCGTCGCGCCCCTGTACCACCAGATCGACCTTGGCACCCACCGGCAGACAGACCTTGGTGGGCACATGGCCGAAGGGCAGCCCGGTGAGCACCGGTACCTTGACCTGCGCGCCCAGCCAGTCGACCACCGTCTTGAGCTTGAACCCCTTGTCATGCGGCACCGTCTTGTAGGCCGTGAACTGCCCGAGGACGATCGCCTTTTGCTGCGCCAGGATGCCTGCGTGCAGCAACTGCGTGAGCATGCGCTCGATCCGGTAGGGGTGCTCGTTGACGTCCTCGAGAAAGAGGATGCCGCCCTTGGGCGGCGCCAGGTAGGGTGTGCCCACCATCGAAACCAGCACGCTCAGGTTGCCGCCCCAGAGCAGGCCGCGGGTATGCAGGGGCTTTTCGCGTGCCTCGGCCCGCGGCAGCTGCCAGCCAGCGCCCTCCCCTGCGCCGCTGGCCAGGTCGTCAAAGCACGCCAGCATGATCTCGCAGGGCTCGCCCTCGACACCGAAGTCCTCGCCCAGCGCCGGCCCGGACCAGGTGAGCGCGCCGGTGCGGGCCGCCACCGCGTTCTGGAAAGCGGTGAAGTCGCTCAGGCCGACGAAGCGTGTGCCACGCGCCACCGCCTTGGCGATTGCCTTGTACGGCAACTCAGGCAGCAGACGGGTCAGGCCGTAGCCCCCCCGGGTGATGAGGGCGATGTCTGCGCCGCTGGCCGCGGCCCGACCGATGGCGGCCAGGCGGGTGGCGTCGTCACCGGCAAAGCGCATGTGGCTGGTGAGGGCGTCGGAATCCACTTCCACCTCGTGGCCCAAGGCCTTGAGCCGGGCGATGCCACGACGAAACGCGACGCGGTCTCGCACCGCGCTGGAGGGGGAATAGATATAGAGGTGGCTCAAGGGGTCTGACCTGGGCGGGGTTGTTCAAGGAAGTGCGAGAGCGCGCGGGCTGCGGCTGTCGCGCCCTCCTCCGGTTCGATCGGATCGTCAGGCGCGACCCAGCCCTCGAAAGCCCGCAGGGCGGCCCGGTGCCCGCGGTCGGGAAACGGCGCCTCCAAGGCGTCTTGCATGGCGGCATCAGCGCGCAACTCGAGGGCCATGAGCCCCTCGCAGCGAGCCCCCTCGGTGAGCTGCAAGCCCTTGCCCAAGGGCAGCCCGGCAGCCTGCAACACTACCACGCGCTGCAGGTCCAGGAGGGCAACCAACTCGCGCAGCAGCTGCAGATGCCAATCCATGTCATGGGCAGCTTCACGCTTGGGCTTGTCGCTGCGGCCGAAGCCCGCCAGGTCCGGCGCGATCACCCGATGACCAGCGCGCAAAAAGGCCGGAATCAGGTCCCGGAATTGGTAGCTCCAGCCTTGGGGTCCGTGCAGGCATAGCCAAACGCGCGGGGCGTCGGCAGGGCCCTCGTCGACATAGTGCAGGCGCAGGCCCTGGGCTGAGGGCAGGTCTGCCAGGTAGCGGGGCTCCCAGGGGAAGCCGCGCAGGTCTTGGAAGCGCGCCTCGGGCGTTCGCAACGCATCCTCACGCAGTGGCGTCCCCTCTTGCCGGGTGAGCGCGCGTCGAGTTGCAAAGAAGTCCGCCAGCAGAGAGCCGCACTCCTCCGCCAGTACGCCGCGCTCGATCGTGGTCTGGTGGTTCAGGCGCCGGGTCTTGAACAGGTCGATCACCGAGCCCGCGGCGCCGGTCTTGGGGTCGGCCGCGCCATAAACCACCCGGTCCAGGCGGGCGTGCAGCATGGCGCCACTGCACATGGCGCAGGGCTCGAGGGTGACGAACAGCTCGCAGCCGTCCAGCCGGTAATTGCCCAAGGTGTGGGCAGCGGCCCGCAGAGCCATCACCTCTGCGTGGGCGGTCGGGTCGTGCCGGGCAATGGGCTGGTTGCGGCCCAGGCCGAGCACCCGCTCACCCTGAACGACGACCGCCCCCACGGGCACCTCGCCGTCCGCCCGTGCCTGGCGCGCCTGGGCCAAGGCCAGTTGCATAAAGGCTTCGTCACGGGTGGGCATGCGCGCATTGTGCCCGGAGCGCCGTTCTGCTTGGCCCCTATCCGCCCGGGTCAGGGGTGCTAGAGCGCGCCTGACTCAGCCCGCTGGAATCGGCCTGCCGGGGCCAGACGGGAGAACCGCGGGCAGAGACTCGCTACGCAGGCCTCCCACCCCGAACACCGCCACCCGGTTGCGACCCTCCCTCTTGGCATCGGCCAAGGCCAGGCCCGCCTCCCGCTCGAGGCTGCGGAGGCTGGCGGCGCCGTCCTTCGCCTGCGCGCCGTCGCCCTGAGCGGCAACTCCGATGCTGGCAGTGAGGGGCAGTGCCTGCCCTTCGAGCGGCGGCGCGAGGACCTCGATCGCATGCCGTAGGCGTTCGGCCAGTGCAACGGCACCGGCGAGATGGGTTTCAGGCAGGAAGACCGCGAATTCTTCGCCGCCGATACGGCCGACGATGTCTCCCTCGCGGATGCCGGCGTGCACGCAGGCGGCCACCGCCTTCAGGACTTCGTCACCTGCCTCATGGCCCCAGGTCTGGTTGACGACTTTGAAGCGGTCCAGGTCGATGGCCAGGAGGGCAAAAGGCCGACCGCTTTTGCGGGCGGCACCGATCTGGCGCGTCACCAGCGTGTGATAGGCCCGCCGATGGAGAGCGCCCGTCAATGGATCGCGCAGGGCCAATGTGCGCAGGCGGACAAACAGGCCGAGCATCTGGCCCACCGAGGCGTGCAGGAAAACGGAGAGGAAGACCAGGCTGATCACCGCGGTGGCCAGGGCGGGTTCTGAATAGGGTGCGGCCAGGGTGGGGTTGAGCGCCAGCAGGCCCAGCACGGTCAGCGCGGTCAGCAGGCCTCCGGCGATCCTGCCAAGGAGCAAGTAGGCGATGGGCAGATTCGTGAAGATCCAGAGAATGCGCAGCTCATCTGATGGCAGGTAGACCAAAGCCGAGGCATGGGCCATGAGGCCGACGATTTCATAGCCCCAGGCCACTGGCACCAGCAATTGGGGCCGCTCTCGCAGCGCGATCCACAGCAGGGTGGACGCCATGGCAAAGATACGCATGGACCGCATATGCTCAGGGGTGGCAACTTGCGCGCCCGCTGCGCCCGAGATAGTCAGGCCCGACAGTAAGTAGGCTGTGGAGGCAACGACGCTGACTCCGAGCAAGACCATCAGAAACCGGTAGCGGAATTCGGTGAGCAACTGGGTCTCGCCAAACTGCTGCGCCCCGAAATACCAGCGTCCAATTCTGTGCATTTAGAACTCCTTGCGAGTTGGATATTGATCCATTTGAACTCTTTACTCAGAGTTAAATGTATACCAAGGAACTATAAAAAGGT
>NZ_JARXAB010000139.1 GCF_029866045.1 Ramlibacter sp.
AGTTCCAGTCACTCATTCCCCTGATCGACGAGCGGCCCCAGATCCACGACACCTATTGCCGGGAAGACGCGACGATCCTGCATATCCCGCGCGACGCGTTTGTGTCGGCGCTCCAAGGAGACCCGACCCTGTCCTGGGAGATCTTGCGGCTTTTGTGCGCCCGCTCCAGGCGCCTCTACGAGTCACTCGGGGAGAGCCACACCCTGGCCCTGGCCCCGCGGCTGGCGCGCATCCTGCGCGGGTTGTTTGCGGAGCACGGGGCGCAACTGGCCATCGGCCAGGAGGAGCTCGCAGACATCCTGGGAGCCACTCGCCAGAGCATCAACCGGGAGTTGAAGGTCCTGGAGAAAACCGGCGCCATTGCACTGGGTCGGGGCAAGATCAGCCTGATCCAGGCCGAGCGGCTTCGGGAAAGCTGCGGGGTTGCGGTCTGATCGAGTTGTATGCGGCCTGTACGGGCTACTACATGGCCTCGGGATATACCCGCCATTAATTAGGGGCGGCAATCAAATTGGGGGCCAATTTGATAAATAATTCCGAAATATTCCTGCCCAGTTGGACGCAGCGCAGCAAACAAACCACGCAGCGAATCAAATATTGCCGGGTAGGCATTATCGAGGGAGTCACAATGACCCAAGCTCAGGATACCTACGAATACCAAGGCCACCATTACGAACTTGTCAAGTCGGCGGTTTCCTTCCAAGACGCGCTCTTGCTCTCCGAGACCCGCGTCTATCAAGGGATGCAAGGTCACTTGTTGACGCTGAGCGACCACGCGGAAAGCCTCGCGCTCTGGACGCAATTTGTTTTCCCTTATTACTACTCGAATGAGAGGGCAACACCTTGGATCGCGCTAAGCGACAGTGTGTCCGAGGGCACTTGGGTCTGGATGGCTGGCCCCGAGATGAACTCTGTCGCCACGTTCACAGACTGGGCAAGCGGTGAGCCGAACAACCTTGGCAATGAGGACTACGCGGTACTGCACTGGCAGAGGGAGGCTGGAGGCTGGTTCGACTACCCCTTTTCTGGGTATCAAGGGCTAGGGCAATGGTTCATCGTGGAGTATGAGCCTTGGGGCCTCCTCAACAAGTTGCCGACCGGAACTCTCTCCATCAGCGGTACCGCAACCCAGGGCGAAACGATCTGGGTTGAAAACAGTTTGGCAGACGATGACGGCATTCCCTCGTCTGGGCCAGGGGCGGTCCAATACCAATGGACGGCCAACGGTCTGGCAATCGCTGGCGCCACTAGCAGCACGCTTTTGTTGAGCCAGGCTTTGGTCGGCAAGGCAATCAACGTCGCCGTGTCCTACCAGGACGGTGGCGGTGTCACCGAACATGTTGTGAGCAGTCCCACCTCCGAAGTCTTGGACGCTGCCTTCGAAACAACAGGTGGCGTGATCGTGCGCGGGGTCGCCCGGCAAGGGGAAACGCTCACGGCGGTGTCCACATTGGCCGACTTGGATGGATTCACTTCGATGACCTACCAATGGCTGGCCGATGGCGTGGCCATTGATGGTGCCAACGCCTCCGCTTTGACGCTGACCCAGGATCAAGTTGGGAAATCAATCTCCGTCGCTGTGAGCTATGTCGAGGGAGATGGTGCCAGCGGAACAGTCACTGCCAGCGCCAGGGTCATTGCATCCCCGCTTGCATACGAACAGTCGAATGGGTGGTTCGCCAGTGGCGTACTTCACGAAATGACTGGGAGCGGTGGGGGACAGCCCTATGCGCTCGCAATCAGCGCTCCCGCCATGCAAGCTTACGCGGTATGGATAGACGATGCCGGACAGCTCAGATGGGTGGGCACGGCCAAGCCCTGGTCCTGGTTCGGCACCACAGCGCAATTTCTGACCAGCGCGGACATCGACGGGGATGGACGGCCCGATCTGATCGCTCGTGATCCACAGGGGCGGTACGGAACCTTCCTGCTGGATGCACCCTGGACACCTTACGACGTCCTCAGCTATAGCATGTATTTGCCTGAATTTGTCTCGTCGGGTTTAGACCAGGCGCAAGTGGGCAATTTGGCTGGAACCGCCCTTGTCAATGGCGATGCGTTCGCGGATTTGATTCTGATGAGCGATAACGGATGGAGCGTCGCGCTGGGCAACGGCTCCGGGGAGTTCAGCCTGACTGGCGTCACGCACGAGTTAGAAGGCAATCAGTGGTCCGGTAACCAAGGAGCCCAGATCCTGAGTGCTGACTTTAATCACGATGGTCATACCGACCTCGTCGTCAATGCCCGATTTGCGTCGCACCTGGAAGTGTGGCTAGGCGACGGGGAGGGGGGCTTCAGTGAATCATTCGACATCAGCTCCTATTTTCTGTATTCGGTTGATGTTGGCGACCTGAACGACGACGGCCACCAAGACCTCGTCCTCAGCGGCCGCACCTACCTGGGAGATGGAACGGGCTCCTTTCAGCCCGGCGCGCAGATCGTCGTGCCGGATGGGCGCAGTGTTTACGCCACCCGTATTGCCGACTTCAATGCCGACGGAATTCAAGACGTCGCACTTGCCCTGGACAGTGACGGCGTAATCCTCGCCATAGGCAACGGACAGGGAGGCTTTTCAAGCCAGACGCAAATCGGCCAAGGAAGCGGAGAGTTGACCTCCCTGCTGGCGATGGACATCAACGCCGACGGGCTGACCGATCTGCTGGCGTCGGGGTGGCTCGGAGGGACCAAGGTCTTCTATAGCACCGAGGTGGCGGCCGCTGTGGTGGCAAATGTCAATGACCGCCCCACGGGATCGGTGACGATCGCTGGCGTGGCCAGGGTGGGCAACACCCTCCAGGCGAGCGACACTCTGGCCGACCTCGATGGCATGGGGGCTGTCAGCTACCAGTGGCATGTCGACGGGCAAGACATCCCGGGCGCGACCGCCAGCACATACCTGCTGCAAGCGAGTGACGGCGGGCGGCAGGTGACTGTGGTGGCCCAGTACACCGACCTCGCAGGCACCCTGGAGAGCGCGAACTCGACCGGCGTCGTTATCGGAATTTCGCTGGCAGGGACTTCCGGCAGTGAGCGCCTAGTCGGGTCGGGCGGAAATGACCTGATCACTGGCGGCCTGGGCACTGACGCCATGGACGGCGGCAATGGCTCAGACCTTTACCTAATTGGGACAAGCTCAGAGCACGCCGCTGCCGAGGTCGCCGACAGCGGCACCTCCGGCATCGACGAGCTGCGCTTTGCCGCCACCGCCGCCTCGACCCTCACTCTTTTCGCCGGTGACACCGGCATCGAGCGGGTTACTCTGGGCACCGGCACCGCTGCTCAGGCCGTCACCACCGGAATGGCCGCCTTGAACGTCAACGCCGGAGCCGTGCTCAACGCACTGACCCTCCAAGGCAACGACGGCGCCAACACCCTCACTGGCACCGCTTTCGACGACACCCTCTTGGGCGGCGGCGGTAACGACGCCCTCAAAGGCGGTGGCGGAAACGACACCCTCACCGGCGGCCTAGGCCTGGACACCTTCACCGTCGCCGCAGGCACCGACACCGTGACCGACCTGGGCCAGGGCGGCACCGACGTGCTCAAAGTCTCCGCTGGCGCCACCGCCCTCGCCACCGTCCACACGGCCTGGACGGCGACATCGGCCAGCACCAACGCCGGCACCGCCAACCTCAGCACCAGCGGCTTGGCCGTCAACCTCGCAGCCATCACCTCCGGCCTGGGCTTTGCCGTCACCAACACCGGCGCAGCCACCACCCTCACCGGATCGGCCCTGGCCGATCGTCTGACCGGCGGTAGCGGCAACGACACCCTCACCGGCGGCGCGGGCAACGACACCCTCGCAGGGGCTGGCGGTGACGACCTCATCACCGGCGGCCTGGGTGTTGACGCCATGGACGGCGGCAATGGCTCAGACCTCTACCTAATTGGGACAAGCTCAGAGCACACCGCCGCCGAGATTTCCGACACCGGCACCTCGGGCGTCGACGAGTTGCGCTTTGTCGCCACCACCGCCTCGACCCTCACTCTTTTCGCCGGTGACACCGGCATCGAGCGGGTCACCCTGGGCACAGGTAACGGAACTTCAGCCATCACAACGGGATCCACTGCCCTGAACGTCAACGCCTCGGCCGTCCTCAACGCCCTCACCCTCCAAGGCAACGACGGCGCCAACAACCTCACAGGGACCGCCTTCGACGACACCCTCCTGGGCGGCGGCGGTAACGACAGCCTCACCGGCGGCTTGGGCAACGATGTCCTGCGAGGCAGCTCGGGCAACGACAGCCTCACCGGCGGCGGTGGAGTCGATCGCTTCGTATTTGATACCCTGCCCAACGCCACCACCAACCGCGACACCGTCACCGATTTCCTGGCGGGTGTGGACCTGATTCAGCTGAGCAGGACCGTGTTTGCCGCTCTCGGATCGGGCGAGACGCTAGGGATCGAACAATTTCTCTCATCGTCGACAGCCACCCGCGGGATGGATGCCGATGACCGAATCATCTACAACACCGCCTCCGGCGCCCTGTACTACGACCAAGACGGCAGCGGCGCCACCGCCGCCGTGCAAATTGCCCTGCTGGGTGCGACCTCCCATCCCTTCATCGGGTATCTGGATTTCCAGGTGATTGCCTGAGTCTGAAGCACGCTCTGAAGCGGCGAGGGTCAGGAGCCAGTGCTTGGCGTCACTGAAGAAGCCGCCGGCCGCTCCGGCAGCCGCACCCGGAAGTGCCGCCACAGAATGTCGGCAATGTTCTCGTAGCAAGAACCAAAGCGCAGCACCTGCAGGGTCTCGCAATCAAGCAAGGTAGAGGAGGCCTGCCAGGGGTGGTACTTCACCAGGCCGTGGTCAATGACCACATCGGCAATCGCCCGAATCTCCGGTTCGATGTCCTCAACCCGGAACTTGGTGCCGTGCAGCGAGAGGTTGGCGGACGACCCAAAGAGCAGGGTACCGGTTTCGAAGCTGAGCGCGGTGATGGCCCGGTGCAGGGGGCCGGCGTTGAGCAGCATGAGCAGGGTGCCGCCCTTGGTGCTGCGCTCATAGATGTCGGGGTCGAGCTGGCGCAGCAGAGGATGCTCGGTGTCGCAAGGGGCGACCAGGCCCAAGGGCAAGTCATAGTCGCGCGTGATGGCGTCGACGATTTCCCGGCCACGGCTGCTCACCTTGTGCAGGGCCTTGTGCAGGTCGTCGTTGCCCAGCATGGCATTGAGTTTCTGCGGGGCGCGGCGCTTGGTGTCGAAGATTTTGCGCAAGGCCAGCGGTTGGGCGGCGATGAGCGAATAGCCCACGTCGTTGGGCAGGATGGCGATCCCGCCCGCCTGCATGGCTTGCAACGCCCGGCGGGCGTCCTGTTCGGGGTGAAGCACACTCATCGAGAGGTCCGTGTCTTACCGGGTTTACGAGATTCGGCCTGAGAGGCCGGGGGAGATCCAGCCGGGGGAGTGACTGAAGTCGAGGCCTTGCCAGCGAAGATCACCTGCTTGCCGGCGAGGATGTGGGACTGCATGGCCGCCCGTGCCCACTCGCTGTCGTGGCGACGAATCGCTTGGACCAGGTCCTGGTGCTGCGCTGCGCTGCGGCGTAGGTCGTCGCGGTCGTAGCGCGCAAAGGTCTGGTGGACCATCGGCACCTGCACCACAGCTACCAACAGGGACGATAGGCGCTGGTTGCGACAGGCGGAAAGAATCTGCTGATGCAGGTCGTTGTTGGATTGGGCTATGAGGTGGCGCTGACGGTCGCCGCCCCGGGTGCCGGCCTCGGCGCCGACCTTCTCCACCAGCGCCGAAAAGCGGTCGGCCTCGCGCGCGATTTGGTCGATGTCTCCGTCGGTAGCACGTTGCGCCGCCAATTCGCAGGCATAAGACTCAAGCATCACGCGGACGTCGAAGACCTCCAGCAAGTTGTCGTCTGACCAGTCGATGACCATCGCCCCCCGATTGGGGTGGAGTTCAACAAAGCCCTCCAGCGCCAGCACGTTGAGGGCCTGGCGCACCGAAGTGCGTGAGACCTGTGCCAGTTCGGCGATTGCCATCTCCCGAATCCAGGCCCCTCCCGGGTAGGTGCCCTTGCGAATGCCATCTCGGATGACCTCGCAGGCCCTGGCCACGTTGGCGGTGGCCTGGATCGGCTGACTCATATTCACCGCCAGTATTCGGGGCGAGAGAAGCCTTTGGCCTTGGGGTCGGTCTCGACGAAGCGGCGGTACTCCTGCGACTTGTAGCCAGTCACCAGCTTGTTGACCAGGTCGCTCTTGGCCACGTCTTGGCGGGCGACCAGGATGATGCGGTACTGGGGTGCGGGATCTTCCATGGCCAGGGCGGAGCTCAGCAGCATGCCGGCGGCGAGTACGTGGTTGCCCAGGATGGCAGCAGCGTCGACCTCAGGCATGGCACGCGGCATTTGCGGCGCGTCCAGCAGCACGAGCTGCAGGTTCTTCGGGTTGCCGGTCACGTTGCGCTCGGTGGCGCGGCCGGGAGCGACGGCGGGGTCGAGGGTCAGCAGGCCTTGCTGCTGCAGGAAGGCCAGGGCCCGGCCCATGGAAGTCGGGTCATTGGGCACCGCGATCTTGGCGCCATTGGGCAGCGCCTTGAGGTCCTTGTGCTTGGCGGAATAGACACCCAGCGGCGCGCTGGGCACTTGCAGCACCTCGACCAGGGTGGCCTTTTGCTGCGTGTTGAAGCTGTCCATGAAGGCGCGGTTCTGGAACACGTTGGCGTCGAGCGAGCCGTCCATCAGCGCGGTATTGAGCTGAATGATGTTGGAGAACTCGGTGGCCTGGACCTTGATGCCTTGGCTCTCGAGATAGGGCTGCACGCCGCGCTTGAACTGGTCAGCGTAGGGGCCGGGGAAGAAGCCGATGCGCAGCACGGCCTGGGCTTGGGCGAGGCCGGCGCTGGTCAGAGCCAGTGCAGACAGCAGGGTGAGAACGAGGCGACGAGGTTTCATGGGTATCTCCTGTTGAAAAAAGGGTTGTGGAACTGCCTTGCGTGAATCAGGTGCGCTTGTCCGAGCGACGCACCAGCCAGTCTCCCAGCCACTGGGTGGACTGGACCAGCACGAACATGATGATCACGCACCAGATCATCACGCCGGTTTCGAAACGGTAGTAGCCGAAGCGGATGGCCAGGTCACCCAGGCCGCCCGCGCCCACCGCGCCCGCCACCGCCGAATAGGCGATGAAGCCGGTGGCGGTGACGGTGAGGCTGCCCAGGAGAGCGGGCATCGCCTCCGGCAGCAACACCCGCAGCACGATCTGGGTGGGCGAGGCGCCGCAGGAACGGGCCATGTCGACCATGCCGCGCGGAACGTCGCGCAGGTTCTGTTCGACCAAGCGCGCAAAGTAGGGAATGACCGCAAAGGACAAGGCCACCGCCGCCGCCTTGGGGCCGATGCTGGTGCCCACCACCAAACGGGAGAAGGGAATCAGCAACACCAGCAAGATGATGAAGGGGAAGGAGCGAAGCGCGTTCACCAGGTAGCTGGCCAGCTTGTGCAGCCAGGGGCGCGGGTAAAGGCCGGCGGGCGCAGCGAGAAACAGCATCACCCCCAGGGGCGTGCCCAGGACCACGGCGCTCAGCATGGTCACGCCGACCATCAAAAAGGTGTCGAGCGTGGCCTTCCACAGGTCGGGGCCGAACTGGACCAGGGTATCGAACAAGGCGTTCAAGCGTCCTCCTGCGGCAGCACGGTCTGGTCGGTCCAGCCCTTGGCGGTTTCGAAGAAGAATTTGCCAAGCAAGCTGGCCGGTTGCGGCGCACCCATGTCGATGCGATCAACCACCCGCCCTTTTTCCAGCACGATGGCACGGTCACACAGGTAGCTGGCGACCTTGATGTCATGCGTCACGATGACCAGCGTCATGCCGCGTCGCTCCTTGAGCGACTTGAGCAGGCGCAGGATAGACAAGGCGGTGTGCGGGTCCAGTGCCGAGGTGGCCTCGTCACACAGCAAGATGCTGGGCTCGGTGGCCAGCGCGCGGGCAATGGCCACCCGCTGCTTTTGGCCGCCCGAGAGCTGCGCCGGATAGGCCTCGGCCTTGTCGCTCAGGCCCACATCAGCCAGGGCCTGCAGCGCGCGGCTGCGCACCTCGTCTCCGCCGCGGCCACTCACCTCCAGGCCGAACATCACGTTCTGCAGCGCGGTGCGGCTGGACAGCAGGTTGAACTGCTGGAAGATCATCCCCACCCGCTGACGGACCTGGCGCAGGTCGGCGTCGCCCAGCGTGGTGATGTCCTGCCCCTGCAGCAGCACACGCCCGCCACTGGGCGCCTCCAGCCGGTTGATCAGGCGCAGCAGGGTGCTCTTGCCAGCACCGGAGAAGCCCAGCAGGCCCACCACCTCGCCGGCGTCGATCCGCAGGTCAGTGGGGTGCAGGGCGTGGACCGCGCCTGTGCCGGCGCCAAAGGTCTTGGACACCTGCTCGAGCACGATCATCGGCGCCGCGCTGCCGGGTGGGGAATCCGTTTTTTCAGGGCTCATGAGGTTCTATTCAATTCGGTTCGGTTCGGTCGCTTCGGTCAATCCTTGTTCACCGTCCGCCAGGCGTCGACCACCTCACCGAGGCGCGGCGTCCAGACCTGGGGCAGCGACAGCGCGTGATCGAGCATGCGTTCGAAGCTGGCAATGCGCAGCGGCGCCCCCATCACCCATGGCCGCACCGCGTGGTGCAGGAGCCGCGCGCTGCGCTGGCTGTCGCGTGCTAGCTGGTCCAGGGCCTTGCGGTAGTGGTCCTCGAAGAGGTCCAGATTGCACATGCGGTTGATCAAAACGGTCTGGTCGTCGAAGTCGGCCCACAGGGGCGTGGCCACCAAAGCGCCGGGCGTCGTCATGGGATACGGCTGCTCGTCGTTGGCCCAGTCCGAAAGGTACTCGACGCCGTATTCCCCGAGCAGTTGCGGGGTCAGCGTGGACTCGCTGTAGTCGGCGCCAAACCAGCCGCGGGTGTGGACGCCGCAGGCGCGCAGGCGCGAAAGGGTTTCGGCGATGTAGGCGCGCTCTTCGTCTGGCGTCATCGCGCTGGTCTGCGGCCGGGTGACCGAGAGGCCGTGGGCGACAAACTCCGCCTCGTCAGCGCGCAGCTGGTCGATCAGCTCCGGGTACTGCTCCGCGGTCAGTGCGTCGACCGCCACCGTAGGGCGAATGCCCCGCTGGCGCAGCGCGTCGAGCAGGCGATAGATGCCAACCCGGTGGCCGTATTCCCGGGTGGACACCCGCGAGATGTTGGGGAAGTCGCGAATCAGCCCGCCGCCCACGCTGCGCACCTGGGGCCAGCCCTCGGGCAGCGGGTCCTCGTAGGCCTCCAGCACCAAGAGCGGCACCACCGCCAGCTGTCCCGGCCCAGGCCAGCGCAGCACCGGCCGCTCGGGCAGCGGCGACCAAGCCAGGTGCGGGTGGTCGTAACCCGGCTGCCCGTTCGCCGGCCAGGGGCCGGGCTGGCGATCCGTCGGCGGCCAGGTGGCCGGCACCGCAACACGGGCGCTCTGGGCGCGCGCCAGGGCCTCGTCGGCACGCTGCTGCACCGCCTGCGCATGCGCCAGCTGCTCGTCGTAATGGTGCTCGAGGAAATGGTGCGCCATCTCGTCGGCGGTGGCGAACCAGACGCCTTCATGGCCGGCGATGTGGTCGAGCACTTCGCGCAGATGGCCAATGTGATGAGGCTGGCCAATTTGGTAAGGGTGAAGGGCGATACACAGCACCCGGCCGCCCTCGTCGCTTTCGGCATAGAGCCGGTCGAAGGCGTCCTTGCAGGCCTGCACGAAGTAGGGCCCGCCATAGGGCCGGCCGTCCCACAGCGGGGCGTCGTTCAGGTCATAGGAATAAGGCAGCGAGATGAGCCGATGCCCCGGAACCAGAATCGGCACCGGAATGTCGTCATGCACCCAGTCGGCGTGATAGACCATGCCGGACTCGGCGATCAGGGCGGGCGTGCGCTCGGTGTTGGTGATGGCCGGGGTGAGGATGCCCTGCAGGTCCATGCCCGTGTGGCGCTTGAGCGCCTCGATGTTCTCCCGGTAGAAGGCGCGCTCCTGCGCCTCGTCCATGCCGTAGAGAAAGCGGGTGTTGTACAGGCCGTGGCTCATCACCGCCCAGCCCCGGTCGCGAATGAGGCGGCCAATCTCGGGGAAGTGGTCCAGCATCCCCAGGTTCAGGGACACGGTGGGGCGGACCGGATAGTCCTGCAGCACTTCGTCCATGCGCCACAGGCCGACCCGGTTGCCGTAGTCGCGAAAGCCGTATTCGCGCACATCGGGGTGCTGGGGCACGCGGTCCCAGGTCTCGCGCCCCACCGCCGGCGGCGGGGTGTACTCGTAGAACTCGATGTTGGGAACGATCCAGACGGCCAGCCGCTTGCCGCCCGGCCAGCGCACCGGCGGACGCCCCGGCACGGGCGCGTAGCGCACAAAGTCGCGGATCGATTTCATTGCGCAGCCTCTGCGCCAGCATCAGCCGGCGTCGGCCAGCCGAGCGCGCGGACATCCGCGTGCTGGGGCAGACCCATCCAGTCCAGATAGACCGCCTCCGCCTGCACCGCCGACAGACCGCCATAGCCGGCAGCGTCGATGAACTTGGCGTGCACCTGCTCGGCCGACATGGGCAGGTCGGCATGCCCGCGCGGCCGGCGCACCTCGGGCGAGGCCAGGACCTGCCCGTCTTGCAAATGAACCCAGAGCTGGTCAAAAGGC
>NZ_JARXAB010000016.1 GCF_029866045.1 Ramlibacter sp.
CCCGACCTTCTCCGCCTCGAGGCGGTGGGCGTACCACTCGAAGGGCGAGTTGCAGGCCCGGCCGGTGATGAGAATGGCAATCTCGGATTGGCGCGGTGTGAGGCTGGTGCGATAGCGCAGCAAGGCGCCGAGCGCCGACCACTTGTCGGCCAACTCGGCGTTGTGCAGGGCGGCGCGCAGCGGGCCCTGAATCTTGCCCCGGGGGCCGTTGACGATGCGGTCGTAGACCGCGCGCTGGTCCGCCGACATGTTCGGCGGCTCGGGTAGGCTGATACGTGGCATGCCCCAAGCTTACACAGAGCCAGTGCCGGGCCCTTCGCAGGGGCCAGCAAGGCTGCTATGCCGCAGCGGGCAATCCCCCTGGGTGCCACATGCCCCGGCGCGCGCCCTCGTCGACCAGGGCCTGAATCTCGGCAGCCACCGCAGACACCGCCTTGCCCGGCCCCTTGGCACGGGCCAACTCCATCGACACGATGCGCTGCAGGGTCGGTGAGACCAGACGGGAGGCCTGCAGCCGGCCGTCGCGGACCTCTTGCCAGACGGTGTGAATGGGCAGCACCGTGTAGAGATTGGCCTCGGCCACCATCGCCCGCATCACCGGCAAGGAGTCGGCCTCCAGCAGCGGCTGCAGCCCGATCTTTTCTTGGCGGGAAAGCGAATCGAGCGCGGTGCGCAAGCCGTTGGGCGCGCCGGGCAGCACCAGGGGCAGGCCGTCGAGTGCGGCAAACGGCACCTCGGGGGCGCGGGTCAGGCGGTCACCGGGGGCGCCGATCAGGTAGCTGTCCACCGTGGCCAGGGGCTGCTCCTGGTTAGACATGCCCTTGCCGTAGCGATAAAGAATTGCGATGTCGACCCGGGCGTCGGCCATCCACTCCTCCACCTGGCCGCTCGAGCCTTCGAGCAGCCGCAACTGGATCTCGGGGTACTTGCTGCGCAGGCGCAGGTACAACTGGGCGACGATCGCATTGGTGATCGAGGGCAAAGAGCCCAGCACCACCTGGCCAGCCGGCTCGCGCGCCTCACCGCGAATTTCCTGCTCCAGGCCCTCCGCACTCCCGAGCAAGGCCTTGACCTGCGGGAGGATGCGCAAGCCCACGTCCGAGAGGGTGACGCCGCGGCCGGTGCGGGTGAACAGGCGCGCCTTGCAATCGCGCTCCAGCGCATTGAGCTGGCGGCTCAGGAGCGACTGGTTGCTATTCAGGTAAAGCGCCGCACGGGTCAGGCTGCCGAGCTCGGCGATGGCCAGGAAGGCCCGCCACTTGTGCAGTTCGGCGGTCAGTTCGAGGCGGATCTGGGTCGGCTTGGGCGAGGTACTCACAAGGGCGATTGTGCCGTGGCGGTCGCACGCGCCACCATCGTGCGAACCCGCAGGCGCCGCCCGAAATTGACCGACCGCTCACGAGCGCTCAAGAGCGCCCTCGAGAGCCAAAATGGCGCCACAAGTAGCTACGTGGCGATACAAGGTGATATGGGGCAACGGACGGCGCTAGACGGCGCTACACAGCACCATCGGACATCCAGCCACCGATCTTCTCGGCCAGCCCCTTCATGGCCTTCGCAATCGGGCCCCGCAGCAAGGCAGGCGTGACCGACGAGCTCGCGCCGCCGCAATTGAGCACCATGATCCGTCCGTCGGTCGCCGACACCACCGGCACGCCCATCGCGTTGACCTCGGGATGGAAGTGCCGCAGGTTCAGGACATAGGCTTGGCGCTTGTACGACTGCAGGCACTGCGCCAGATAGGCCTGGTGGGCGCGCCATTCGGAGGGGCGCTTGCGCTGGAGATCGGCCTGCAGGCGCTCGCGCGCGGGCGCTGACAGGGCGCACCAATAGGCGGCGCCCAGGGCCGAGCTTTCGATCGGCAACACCGATCCCACTGCGAGGTTGAGGCTCAAGAGCGTGTGGGCCTGGGCGCGCTGGATGATCATCATGTCCAGGCCATGCGGTTCGGCCAGCGAAACCGCCACCTCGTAGGTGCGGGCCAATGACGCCATGCCCTCCAGTGCCATGTCGGCCAGGCGGGTGCGCACGCCAGAACTCTGGATGGCCCAGACCCCCGGGCCGATCCGCAAGCGCTCCGGGTCCTGTCCGGGCACCAGGTAGCCCAGTTTGGTCAAGGTGTAGCAAAGCCGCCAGACGGTGGACTGCGCCATGCCGGTCAGGCGGGCGATCTCCGAGGTGCCCAGTTCACTGCGTTCAGCGGAAAAGCACCGCAAGACGGCCATGCCGCGCGCCAGGGCGGTGACGAACTGGCGGTCTTCTTTCATCGGAGCGGGCCCTGCATGTGGAAAACCCTGTCCGGCAAATCACCGGTGCGGGATACGATTCACTCTACAAATACATTATTTGCACTGCAAATTATAACGACGATGCACGCCACTGAAGGAACCCCCGCCACCGCCTCGGAGTTTCCCGACCTCGCGGGATTTTTTGCCCCGCGGCGGGTGGCACTTCTGGGCGCCACCGACGACTTGTCCAAGTTTGGCGGTCGCTGCATGAAGCAGCTGATCGACTTCGGCTTTCCGGGCGAGATCTACCCGATCAACCCCAAGCGTCCGCAAGTCATGGGCGTGGCCTGCCACCCCAGCCTGGCCGACACGCCCCACACCCCCGACCACGTGGGCATCGTGCTGCCAGCCCATGCCGTCGCCGGCGCGGTCGACGACTGCATTGCCCGAGGGGTCCGCTTTGCCACGGTGTTTTCTGCCGGCTTCGGCGAGCAAGGCACTCCCGAGGCCCTGCAGGCGCAAAACGCGCTGGTCGAACGGGCCAGGGCGGGCGGGCTGCGGCTCATGGGCCCCAACTGCAATGGCCTGGTGAACTTCGTCGACCAATTCGCGCTGACCTCCACCGCCAGCATCAACGGGCCGCGCGCCCCGGCGGG
This sequence comes from Ramlibacter sp., assembly GCF_029866045.1. Lineage (GTDB taxonomy): Bacteria > Pseudomonadota > Gammaproteobacteria > Burkholderiales > Burkholderiaceae_C > Ramlibacter. Next base: position 2,885 of record NZ_JARXAB010000016.1, read on the forward strand.
CGACATCGGCATCGTGGGTCAGTCTGGCGGCGCGGGCCAGGTCAATGTGATGTGGCGCGCGATCGAGATGGGCCTGGGCATCAGCTACCAGGTCAGTTGCGGCAACGCCGCCGACCTCGACCTCATGGACTATGCGTCTTTCATGCTCGAGTCGGAATCCACCCGGGTGGTCCTGATGCTGGCCGAGCGCCTGGCCGATGGCCCCAAGCTGCGGGCGCTGTCGCACCGGGCGGCGCAACTGCGCAAGCCCCTGGTGATGGTCAAGGCCGGTCGCACCGAGATGGGCGCCAAGGCAGCCGCCTCGCACACCGGGGCGGTCACCGGCGCCGACGCGGTGTTCGACAAAGTCCTCGAGCAACTGGGCATCCTGCGGGTGGACGACTACCCCGACCTGTACCAGTGCGCCATGCTCCTGCGGCGCCAGCGCTGGACGCGCAGCGCCCAGGTCTCCGCCACCTCCATCTCCGGCGGCAATCTGGTGCTGCTGGCCGACATGGGCGCGGGGCAAGGCCTGCAATGGCCGGAGTTCAGCGACACCACGCAAGCCCAACTCCAGAGCCAGTTGCCTGGCTTCGGAACGGCCACCAACCCGGCCGACCTCACCGCAGCGGCGATTGGCCAAAAAGGCGCATTCGCCCAAGCGGCCAAGACCATCCTGGAAGACCCCGCCATCGACCTGATGATGCCGGTCCTCACCATTGCCAGCGCCGACGAGGTTCGTTCGGTGGCGCAGTTGTCCGAGCAAAGCGACAAGGCGGTCGCCATCATCTGGACTGGTCGTGCCAGCGACGACGCCACGATCACCCCGCGCAGCCTTGTGCAGCAAGGGCATGCGGTTTATCGCGACGCCGGCCCCTGCGTGCGGGCGGTGTCAGCTCTCCAGCGTTTCAGCGCCTTTTTGCACACCTATGCCGAGCGCGTCCCCCAGCGACCGGCAGGCCTGGACCGGGCGCGGGCACTGTCCCTCCTGCCCGAACAGCCTGGCCTTCTGAGCGAGTGGCAGGCCAAGCAGGTTCTGGACTGCTACGGCCTGCGCGCGACTCGGGAGCACCTGGCCACCGACATCGCCCAGGCACAAGATTACGCGCGCCAGATCGGCGCGCCGGTGGCCATGAAGATTCAGTCGCCCGACATCCCGCATAAGACTGAGGCCAAGGCCCTGAAGCTGCGGGTACAAGGCGATGCGCTTGTGGCACAGGCGTATACCGAGGTGATGGCCAACGCCCGGGCCTACAAACCAGACGCGAAGATCGAAGGCGTGCTGGTGCAGGAGATGGTCGAGGACGCCCAGGAGATGCTCATTGGCATGAGTCACGACCCGACCTGGGGCCCGATCATCACCGTGGGACTGGGTGGTGTATGGGTGGAAGTGCTCAAGGACGTGACCTTCTTGCTGGCGCCCTCGCACCCCGACCACATTCGCGCGGCGCTCGCCGGCCTGCGTGGCTTCGGCATGCTGCAGGAGGTGCGCGGCCGGCCGGCGCGGGACCTCGATGCACTGGTCGATTTCATCCAACGCTTTTCCTGGCTGGCCGCCGATCTGGGGCCACGCATCGAGGAGCTCGACGTGAACCCGCTCGCGGTCCGCGCGAAAGGACAGGGCGTGGCCATGGTCGACGCACTGATGCTGCTGGGAGCCCCGAAGGCATGAACCCCTCTCCCTTGCTGCCGGAGGACCGCGAGGGCGTGCGCTGGCTGCAACTGCACCGCCCCCAGTCTGCCCATGCACTGGACGAGGCGCTGCACCTGGCCTTGCAGGCGCAGCTGAAAATCGCCAGCGAAGACCCGCAGGTGCAGTGCGTGGTGCTGTCCTCCACCGGCGCGAAAGCGTTTTGTGCTGGGGCCGATCTGAAGGAGTTTTCCGAAATGCCCCCACAGGCGGCCGCCCTGCGCCGCCGCCACCTGCTCTTGTCGACCCTGCTGGCCCTGATGGACTTTCCAAAGCCTCTGATCGCTCAAGTGGGCGGCGCGGCGGTGGGTGCCGGCGCCATGCTGGCCCTGGCCTGCGACGACATCCTGGCCGCGTCGAACGCGCGGTTTCACTTCCCCGAGATCAGCCTGGGCATGGCTTCTCCCATGGGCTGCCTGATGGTGGAGTGGCGTGCCGGTGCCCGCGTGGCGCAGACCCTGGTGCAAGGCGGCCAGGCCTGCGGCGCCGAACTGGCGCATAGCCAGGGTTGGGTGAAGGCAGTCAACCCGGGCGAGCGGCTTGCCGAGGCGACTTTCGGTCTGGCCCACACACAAGCCGCCAGTGCCGGCTATGCCACCAACAAGGTCTGGCTTCACGCGCCCTGGCGCGAACGACTCATTGCCGCCGCCGAAGCTGCCACCCGGGCTGACGTCGCCAAATATCAAAACGGAACCTGACCATGCAGCTGGAAATCACCCCCGAACTCGCGCAACTGCGGCCCGTGCTGCGCCGCTTCACCGACGAAGTGCTGGAGCCGATTGCGCTGGAAATTGACCGCACCGGCGCGGTGCCGGCGCAGACCGTGCCCCTGCTGCGCCAACAGGGCTACCTGGGCATGCGCTTGCCGCAGGCCTTTGGCGGCGGCGGGCTGGACCTCTCCACTTATTGCCTCGCGCTCGAGGAGTTCAGCCGCTCGCACCGCATCTTCACCCTCATTCTCGACGGCAGCAGTGGCCTGAACCCGCTGGCCATCGCCACCTTCGGCAGCGAGGCGCAGCAACAAAAATATGTGGGCGCCCTGGCCAGAGGCGAAATGACCGCCTCTTTCGCCTTGACCGAGCCCGAAGCTGGCTCGGACTCGCAGGCCATGCGCACCCGCGCAGTCAAGTGCGAGGGCGGCTGGCGCCTCAACGGCCGCAAGCACTGGATCAGCGGCGCCCATGCCGCCGATGTGGTGCTGGTCATGGCGGTCAATGACCCGCAGCTACGGGCCCGGGGTGGCATCACCGCCTTCCTGGTGGACAAGGGCACCCCGGGCTTTCTCGTGACCCGGGTCGACACCACCATTGGCTCGGAGGCGATCAAGCTGGCCGAATTGACTTTTGAGGATTGCTTCGTTCCCGATTCGGCGGTGCTGGGCGAGGTGGGCCAGGGCTTCAAGATCGCGATGCACTCCCTCACCCACGGGCGACTGGGGGTGGCCACCTCCTGCCTGGGTGCGGCGGACAGGCTGCTGGAGATGTCGACTGAGCACGCCCGCAACCGCAACACCTTCGGCAAGCCCCTGGCCGAGCGCCAGGCGATCCAGTGGATGCTGGCGGACTCAGCCACCGAGTTGGCAACGACTCGCGCTTTCGTCTACGAAACCCTGCGCCGGGTGGATGCCGGCGAAGACGTCGGATCGGCCGCCAGCATGTGCAAGCTTGCCGCTTCCGAAATGGTCGGCCGGGTGGCCGACCGGGCGGTCCAGATCCATGGCGGCATGGGCCTGGTGCGGCAGTTTCCGGTCGAGCGCTTTTACCGCGACGTACGCCACTACCGCGTGGGCGAAGGCGCGTCCGAAATTCATCGCATGCTGATCGCGCGCGACCTGCTGGGATGAGCGCAGTGGACCTGCAAGACGCAGTCATCGTCGGCGTCGGAGAAAGCCGGCTGGGCCAGCACCCGGGCTGGAATGCCCTGGCGCTGCAACGCGAAGCCGCGCTTGCGGCGCTGGCCGACGCCGGCCTGGCGCTTGGCGATGTCGACGGCCTGCTCACCTCTCCGCTGCGGGTCGCCACCTGGGCCATGCCCTGCGCGGTGGTCGCCGAAGGACTGGGCCTGAAACCTCGCTACATGGCCACCCTCGACGTCGCAGGCGCCACCGGCACCTCGATGCTGCACCATGCCGCGATGGCGATTGCCAGCGGCCAGTGCGACACGGTGCTGTGCGTCAACGGCCAGAACCTGCTGTCGCACAGCGCCCGCGCCGGCGCGGTACAGAAAATGGCCGATGCCGGCTGGGCGCACCCGGACTATGAAGGTCCCTACGGCCCCCTGCTCCCCAGTCTGTACGCCATGCTGGCCCAGCGGCATATGCACGAGTTCGGCACGACGCCCGAGCAGATGGCCCAGGTGGCGGTGCAGATGCGCGCCAACGCAGCGCTGAACCCGCTGGCGCAGAAGAAAGAGCCGCTCACCGTGAGCGACGTACTGGCCTCGCGCATGATCACTAGCCCCTTTCACATGCTCGATTGCTCGGTGGTGAGCGACGGTGCGGCCGCCTATGTGGTGACGCGCAAAGACCGCGCGCGTGACCTGCGCCAACCGCCGGTGAAGCTGCTCGGGCAAGGCTACGGCTACTCGCACACCTACATCGGCGACAGCCCGGACATCGTGCGAACCGGCGCCGCCCAGTCGGGCGCGGACGCGTTTGCGATGGCGGGCCTCACACCGCAAGACGTGGACGTCGCCCAGCTCTATGACTGCTTCACCATCACCGTGATCGTCGAGCTCGAAGACCTGGGCTTTTGCCCCAAGGGCGAAGGCGGCCGCTTTGTGCAAGACGGCCACATCAGCCTGCAAGGCAGCCTGCCGGTTACCACCCATGGCGGTCTGCTCAGTGCGGTGCACCCTGGCACCGCCGGCGGCATGTTCCATGTGATCGAAGGCGTGCGCCAATTGCGCGGCCAGTGCGGCCCCCGCCAGGTAGACGGCGCCGAGGTGGTGTTGGTGCATGGCAATGGCGGCATCATCGGCCTGCATTGCACCGCCTTGCTCGGGAGGGCTTGACCATGGCTGACCCCACACCCTTGGACTTGACGCAACCTTGGTGGGAGCAGCACCAGGGCCGGGGCTTCGTGCTTCCCCGCTGTGACAGTTGCCAGAGCTTTCACTTCTACCCCCAAGCCGCCTGTCCGCATTGCGACCACGCCATTTGCCAGGCTGCGCCCGCCAGCGGCTGCGGCGAGGTCTATACCTTCAGCATCGTGCATCGGGCACCCAGCCCGGCATTCGCAGCCGATGTACCGTATGCAGTGGTCGTGGTCAAAACCGACGAAGGCCCCCACCTGATGGCCCGGCTGCTGCAAGTGGACATGGCCCGCATCCATATCGGCCAGCGTGTGAAGGTGGCCTGGGGCCTGTTGCCGTCGCATCCGCATGGGCCGGTGTTCATTCCAGAGGAGACTGCGTGATGAGTGACGATGTGGTGATGCAGGTCGAGGGCGGCGTGGCATGGGTCACGCTCAATCGGCCCGATTCCATGAACGCCATCAACAACGGCGTGCGGGAAGCCATCCCTCGCCTGCTAGACCAGGCCCAAGCCGACGATGCGGTGCGGGTAGTGGTCGTCCAGGGCGCGGGCCCCAAAGCCTTCTGCACCGGCGCCGACATTCGGGAGTTCAACCCGGTGGCCTCGCTCACACTCGATCGCCAGCGCCGGGTGCATGCCAACTGGATCAACGCCTTTGAACGCCTTCGCAAGCCGGTCATCGCCTCCATCCACGGCTACTGCCTGGGCGGTGGCCTCGAGATCGCGCTGTGCTGCGACATCCGCATCGCCGCCGACAACGCGGTGTTTGGCTTTCCTGAGACGGGCCTGGGCTTTCTACCGGGCGCCGGTGGCACGCAGCGCGCCAGCCGGGTCCTGGGCCTGGGCCTGGCGCTCGATCTGGTGCTGTCGGGCGAGCGCATGGACGCGGCGCAGGCGCAGCGCATCGGCCTCATCTCGCGTCTGTGCGAGGCCAGCGCCCTGCAGGAGCAAACCGCCGCCCTCGCCGCCAAGATGGCAGCCAAGCCTCCGCTGGCGATGCAACTGGCCAAGGAAGCGGTGCGCCAGGGCCACGACATGAACCTGGCCAATGGCATTCGCCTGGAGGCCGACCTGCAAACGCACCTGCTCAACACGCAAGATCGCCTCGAGGCGGCCGCCGCCTTCCGTGAGAAGCGGCCACCCAAGTTCACTGGTCAATGATTTTTCTCGTCTCTATCCACCGCAAGCACAGGAGGTTTCCATGACATCGTTTCTTGGTTCCCACATTCGCCGCAGCCGGCTGCTCGGCTCAGGCGCCCTGCTCCTCATGTCGCTGTGTCTGCCCGCTTCGTTGTGGGCGCAGGCCAGCTACCCGAGCCGCAACATCACGGTGATCAACCCCTGGCCCCCCGGCGGGCCGGCGGACATCGTGGCCCGGCCCATCTTTGCCAAACTGGCCGAGCGACTGGGCCAGCCCGTGGTGATCGAGAACAAGGCCGGTGCCAACGGCGTCATCGGGTCGACCCAGGTCGCCCGCGCGCAGCCCGACGGCCACACTCTGCTGTTCTCGCACGTGGGGCCGATCGCCATCAGCCCCTCGATGGAAAAGGACTTCCCCTACAACTCGGTGCGGGACTTCGAGCCCATCACCCAGATCGTCTCCGCGCCCACCGTCTTGCTGGTGCGCGCCGACATGCCGGTCAAAACCTTTCAGGAGCTGATCGCCTACGCCAAGCAGCGCCCCGGCAAATTGAGCTACGGCTCGGTCGGCCCGGGCAGCACCACCCATCTGGCCGGCGAAATGCTGCAAAGCGCGGCGGGCATCAGCATCCTGCATGTGCCCTACAAGGGCGCAGCGCCGGTGCTGACCGACCTCATTGGCGGTCAGATCGACATGGCCTTCATCAATATCTCGGGCGCCATTCCCAACATCGAGTCGGGCAAGCTGCGCGGCCTGGCGGTGAGCACCCTGCGCCGCTCGAGCCTGTTACCCCAACTGCCCGCGATTGCCGAGGTGTACCCGGGCTATGAGGTCAACTCCTGGTACGGTCTGATGGCTCCCGCAGGCACACCCAAGGCCATCGTGAACCGCCTCCAGTCGGAGGTGGCGCAAATTCTCAAGCTGCCGGAAGTCATGCAGGTGCTGCGCACCGGCGGGCTTGACGCCGAGGGCACCACACCCGAGGTTTACGCCGCCAAGATCAAGAGCGACCTAGCGCGCTGGAACGCGGTGCTCAAAGCCACCGGCTTGGCGGTCAACCCCTGAGCCGCGGAGTCCCTGCGCCCCTGACCCATTCATCCACCACGGAAGTCACCATGCGAATTTGGCATCAGAGTTTTACCGTCCTGGGCGACCTTCCGGCGTATCGGGAGGCCTTGCGGGAGCGCATTCACAAGGTGGTGAGGCCCGGAACCGAGGTGGTGCTGCATGGGCAGATTCCCGGCACCTATCCGAGCGACTACCCGGGCACCGATATCAAGTACTCCACCCTGTACTGGCTCCACGGCCTGCAGTGGATCAGCGCGGCGCGCGAGGCCGAGCGCCAGGGCTTCGAGGCCATGGTGCTGGCCAGCATCCCCAGCCCGATGATCCGTGACATACGCACGCTGGTGAACATTCCGGTGGTCGGCTATGGCGAGACCGCCTTCCACCTCTCGGGTCTGTACGGGCGCCGGGTCGGCATGCTGTTTTTCAACACCGAGCGCCTCGACTTCTGGCCGGAGCAGGTGCGCCAGTGGGGGGTGTCCGAACGCTTCGCGGGCATCTCTGAGGCCGGCGTGAGCTTCAATCAGGTGGCGCAGGCCCTGAGCGACCCGAGCAAGGCGCAACCCGTGATCGACACCATCATCGCGCACGGCGAAAAAATGGTGCGCGAAAAAGGCGTGGACGTCATCGTTCCCGGCGAGATGCCCATGAACCTGCTTCTGGCCAACGCGGGCGTGCACCACATCGGCGGCGCCACCGTGATCGACGGCATCGCCACCTGCTTCAAGATGGCCGAAACCCTGCATGACCTCAAGCAGATCAGCGGCATGACACCCAGCCAAGTGGGATTTTTCCATGCCAAGCCCGACGCGCAGCGGGTGGAAGATGTGCTCAAGTTCTACGGCCTGGAAAATCTGGGTCGACGCATCCAGGAAGACTGAATTCAAAACTCCGACTTTCTACTTTCGACTTCCGTTTCCACACACATTTCACGACCAGGAGACCTTCATGCATCAGACCCGCACCCAGGGGCCCAGCAGCCCCACCCTCCGACGCAACTGGCTCGGCGCACTCGGGGCACTGGCCTTGGCCTGCTCGCTCCCATTGAGCAGCTGGGCGCAGACCGCCCAGAGCTACCCCAACAAGCCCATTCGCCTGGTGGTCCCCTTTGCGCCTGGCGGGGCGGCAGACATTCTCGGCCGCCTGATCGCCGACCGTCTGCAAAAAGACCTGGGCCAAGCGGTCATCATCGTCAACAGGGATGGCGGCGGAACCATCATCGGGGCGGACTTCGTCGCCAAATCACCCGCCGACGGCTACACCCTGCTTCTGGGCAATGACGCGGCCACCATCAACAGCGGCAGCGGCCGCAAGCTCCCCTATGACCTGATCAAGGACTTCGCGCCTCTGTCCCTGGTGTATGCAGGGCCCCAGGTGATTCTGGTCAACAAGAACAGCCCCTTCAACAGCCTCTCCGACCTGGTGAAGGCGGGCAAGGCACAGGGCGAGAAACTGCGCTATGGCTCCTCGGGAATCGGCAGCAGCACGCACCTGAGCACCGCCAACTTTGGCGAGGCGGCGGGCATCAAGCCCACCCATGTGCCTTACCGCGGCATCGCCCCGGCGATCAATGACCTGCAAGGCGGCCATGTGGACTTCCTGGTGGCAGGCAGTTCTTCTGCCCTGCCCCTGATCCGCGGCGGCAACGCCAAGCCCCTGGCCATTTTGAGCAAGACCCGCTCCTCCTTGATGCCTCAGGTGCCGACGGCCATTGAGCAGGGAGTGAACGCCGAGTCCGCGGGCTGGTACGGCGTTCTTGCGCCGGCTGGAACGCCGGACGACATCGTCCAGAAACTGAGCAACACCCTCACCGCAGCGGTTGCCAACCCGGAGTTTCGCGAGAAGCTTCTGGCCCTGGCGGGCGACCCGCAAGGCCTGAACGCAGCCCAGTTCGGGCAGTTCATCCGGTCTGAGGTGCAGCGATTCGGCAACCTCATTCGGACCCACGACATCCAACTGCAGTAAGGCCGCGAGATCAGCCGCCGCTCAGTGCCGGTGAGAGCCAGCCGAAGCGGCAACGCCGGTCAGCGCCTGGCGCCGCTGGCCGGCGGACTCCCGGCCCGGCTTATTCGACCGTGATCTTGCCGGCCCGAATCACCGGCCCCCAGCGGCGGTTTTCGCCCTGGATGAAGTTGACAAAATCGGCACCCCCGAGCGGCGAAGGCGTCATGCCGAGTTCGCTCAGGCGAGTTTGCATGTCAGGCGCGCTGACGATAGCCTGAACTTCCGTCTGCAGGCGCTGGGCGATGTCGGCGGGCATGCGTGCCGGCCCGGAAATACCGAACCAGGCACCGCCGATCACGCCGGGCACCACCTCGGGCAGGGCCGGCACATCCGGGAAGTTTTTCATCCGCGACTCACCGCTCACCGACAAGAGCCGCATCTTTCCGTTCCTCACATGGCCTGTTGCGGTCACCAGGCTCTCGAACATGCCGTCCAGCTGCCCGCCCAGAAGGTCGTTGATGGCAGGCGCAGAACCCTTGTAGGGGACGTGAACCATATCGATGCCTGCCGCTTGCTTGAGCAATTCGCCGGTCAGATAGCCCGCGCTGCCCAGCCCGGCCGACGAATAGTTCATGCGGCCAGGTCGGGCC
>NZ_JARXAB010000112.1 GCF_029866045.1 Ramlibacter sp.
GGTGCGCGTGCCGCGCGGCACGCTGAAGCTGACCCGATCCACCGCCAGGGGCGTGGCCGGGTCATTGCCGTAGCGCTTAGAGACTTGGCGAAATTCGATGCCGGGGGCAGAGGGGCTCATGGGTCAGGCGCTCGTGGAAGGAACCGCTGCAGCGGTACGGTCAGCAGGCAGGGCGACGGCGCGACGGCCCAGCCGGCGCTGGCCCACCAGCCATTGGATCAGCGCGATGGCCAGGGACATCAACAAGATCAGCACCGTGCAATACGCCAGGGCGACGCCGTAGTCGCCATTGCCCACCCGGCCGATGATGTAGGTGGTGGCCAGTTCGTTCTCGGCGCTGACCAGAAAGATCACCGCGCTCACCGTGGTGATCGCCCGCACAAAGCTGTAGATCAGGGCCGCCACCAGGGCCGGCTTGAGCAGGGGGAGCAACACGTGACGCAGGGTGCGCAGGCTGCCGGCTCGCAGCATGAGTGAGGCCTCGTCGAGCGAGCGATCGAGCTGCTTGAAGGCGGCGGTGCCAGCGCGCACGCCCACCGGCAGGTTACGGAACATGAAACACAGCACGATGATCATGGCGGTGCCGGTCAGCTCGAAGGGCGGCACGTTAAAGGCCAGGATGTAGCTCACCCCCAGCACCGTGCCCGGGATCGCAAAGGCCAGGAGGGCCGAGAACTCGAACAGGCCGCGCCCGCGAAACTCGGTGCGCGCCATCAGCCACGCGATCAACAGGCCCAGGCCAGCGGTCAGCGGCGCAGCGATGGCGGCCAGCTTGATGGTGGTGAAGAAAGAGCTCCAGGCGGTGCCGGCCCAGACCAGGCCGAAGGGGCCCCAGTCCAGGGCGAAGGCGGTGATGAAATGCTTGAAGCTCAGGCTGTAGTCGCGGCCCCAGGTGTGAACAAAACCGCCGAAGAAGGCCAGCGCGTACACGGCCAGGGTGAACGCCATCCAGGGCAGGGCCACGCCGTGCACTACGCGCGAAACGCCAGTCGGCAGCGGCGGCGGCACGCCGGCCTCTCCCTTGCCTGAGACGGTGGTGAACTGCTGCTTGTGCAACAGCCAGCGCTGGGCCGCAAAAACCGCCAGTGCAAAACCGGTGAGCACCCAGGCCAGGGACGCGGCGCGCCCCTGGTCGTACTGGGCGCCGACGATGGCAAAGAAGATTTCTGTCGACAGCACCGAGAACTGCGCACCCACCACGATGGGGTTGCCGAAATCGGCCATGCTTTCGATGAAGCCCACCAGGAATGCGTTGGCCAGCCCGGGCTTGATCAGGGGCAGGGTCACGGTGCGAAAGGTTTGCCAGCGATCGGCGCGCAGGGTCTGCGCCGCCTCCTCCAGGCTGGGGGCGATGCCCTGGACCACACCGCGCATGATCAGGAAAGCCACCGGGGTGAAGGCAAAGGTCTGCGCCACCCAGACGCCGAACCAGCCGTAAAACCAGCGTGTGGGGGTGATGCCGAAGGCGTACTCGAGAAACTGGTTCACCACGCCGGCGCGGCCAAACAGCAAGATGAGACCCAAGCCAACCACGAAGGGCGGCGTGATGATCGGCAGCAGGGCGACCACGTTGAACGCAGGTGCCGCGCGGCGGTGCCCCCCGCGCTCGGCCATGAGGGCCATGAAGGTGCCCAGTACGGTGGTGCTGGTGGCGGTCAGCAGGCCCATGAACAAGGTGTTCCAGGCCACGCCGCAGCGCGTGCCGCCAGACAGGCAGGCCAAACCAAAATTGCGCTCGCTCGCGATGCGTTCCCACAGCAGTGCAGGCGCCCAGCCACCGTCTTCGGTGAGCACGGCCGCCGACAGGGCCTTGAGCACCGGAAAGGCGACGAACAGCAGCAGCAGGCTGCCACAGACCCAGACCGTTGCCGACGTGAACAGATCGCCGCGGAAGGCGCCCCGGCGCGCGGCACCGAAGGCTGCCAGCACCAGCAGCGCGGCCAGCGTCACAGATCCACCCAAGCCCATGCCGCCCTGACGGCTGGCGAGCTCGCCCAAGAAAGCGTTGAGGCTTTCAAAGGCCCAGCCGCGGGCTCCCACCAAGAAGCCGCTGCCCAGCACACCGATCAGCCCCAGCAGCCCACCCGCCATCAGCCAAGCGCCCTGACGCCGGCCGGGCGGCAGCAGCAGGCCGATACCTGCCACCAGTAGTGCGGCTGGCACGCCCCACAGCCACGCGCGCCCAAACAAAAGCGCCTGCGCCAGACCGCTGCCGGTCTCGGGCGCAGCAAACACCTGGTGCACCTGGGCCAGGCCCGAGCCCTCAGACAGGGCGTACCAAGGCAGCCCGACCCACGCCAGCAGCGCGAGCGCAAGCCAGGCCCAGAGGGCGCGGTCAGTGGAGATGGGCATCCGGCGAGGGCGCGGCCAGACGGCGGGCGCCGATCAGCGGCCCTGGTTCAGGATCTCGCGCTCCCAGCGGGCGATCAGGCGGCGGCGCTCGGCGCTGGAGCCGTACTTGGCGTAGTCGTAGTTGATCAATTTGATCTTGGACGGGTCGGCCATGCGCGCATCCTTGGGCACGTTCTTGTTGCTGGGCAACTGAAACTGGTTGGCGGCCAGGCCGAACTGCTGGCCACCCGGGGTCAGGGCCCACTCATAGAAACGCTTGGCCGCCTCGGCGTTGGGGCTGCCCTTGACGATGCTCATCGAGCCGATCTCGGCCCCCGTGCCCTCGCTGGGGTAGACGCCGACGACCGGAAAGCCGGCCAGTGCCTCGGTGGCCACGTCGTGCACGAAGCTGATGGACACCATGGTCTCGCCACGCGCAGCGGCCTTGATGGGGGCGGTGCCGGAGCGGGTGTAGGTGCTGATGCTCGGGTGCAGGGACTTCATGAAGGCAAAGGCCTTCTCCTCGCCCATGAGCTGCACCAGGGTGGCGATCATGGTGTAGGCGGTACCGCTCGAAGCCGGGTTGGCCATCTGGATATCACCCTTGTACTCGGGCCGCAGCAGGTCGGCCCAGCCGGCAGGCGCGGGGGCCTTCTTCTTGGCCAGCATCTCCTTGTTGTAGCCAAAGCCCAAGGGGCCCAGGTACACGCCCACCGTGCGGAAGCCGGCGTCGGCCGCCTGCTTCTGCGCCCAGGGGTGCAGTTGTGAGAGTTGGGAGGATTTGTATTCGAGGGTCAGGCCCTGCTCCGCTGCCTGCAGGTGCGGGTCGCCGGTGCCGCCGAACCAGATGTCGGTCTTGGGATTGGCCTTTTCCGCATTGATCTGCGCCAGCGCTTCGCCCGAGCCCTTGGCGGTCATGTTGACCTTGGTGCCAGTGGTGCGGGTGAACACGGTGGCCATCAGGTTGCACCACTCGGCCTGCACCGAGCAGATGATGTTCACTTGGCCTTGGGCCAGGACGGGCGTGGCCACAGCGGCGGCGATCAGTGCAAGGGCGGCGCTTCGGACGAGCTTTTTCATGGTCTGTACTTGTAATCGGATTACCCTCCATCGTAACCCGGCGGTTTCTGGCGCGGCCCGGGGGAAACACCGACCCATCGGTAGACGAACACCGACTTTCTGCACTGACAGGCCGAGCTTTCTGGAGCGGGGGCCAACACCCCCGATCAGCCCGAAGGGATGAAACCAGACCCTCGCAAGACATGAAACCAAGTTACATTGATCCGACTCCCGCTCTCAACCCACCATGAGCTTCGACCTCGTTCTCTTCGGCGGCACCGGCGACCTCGCCTGGCGCAAGCTGATGCCCGCCTTGTTCCAGGCCTTCCGACATGGCAGCCTGCCGGCCGGTGGGCGCATCCTCGGTGTGGCCCGCGACGATCTGGATGACGCGCGGTACCGAAGTTTCATCCGCAGCCGCTTCGACGAGGTCGATCTCGCCAAGCGACCCAGCGCCGACGAGTTCGAGCGCTTCGGCCAGATGCTGGGCTTCGTGCGCATGGATCTGTCGCAGCCGGCCGACTACGCCCGCCTGTCTCAGCGTCTGGCCGAGCGCCAGGCCGACACGGTGGTGATGTACCTGGCCACGGCGCCCAGCCTCTTCACCGGGGTGTGCGAGCAACTGGCAGCGGCGGGCCTCAACACCGCCCGCACCCGGCTGGTGCTGGAAAAGCCCTTGGGCCACGACCTGGCGTCCAACCGCGCCATCAACGAAACAGTCGGACGGGTCTTGAGCGAGAAGCAGGTGTTTCGCATCGACCACTACCTCGGCAAGCCCTCGGTGCAGAACCTGTTCGCGCTGCGCTTTGGCAACGCCCTGTTCGAGCCGCTGTGGAGGCGGGAAAACATCGACCACATCCAGATCACCATCGCCGAGGACCTGGGCGTGGAAAAACGCGGCGCGTTCTACGACAGCACCGGCGCGCTGCGGGACATGGTGCAAAACCACGCGCTGCAACTGCTGTGCGCGCTGGCGATGGAGCCCCCGATCAATGCGCACGCCGACGCGATCCGCGACGAAAAGCTCAAGGTGCTGCGCTCCCTCAAGCCCTGGACGGCCGCCACGCTGGACGGGCACGCAATCCGCGGCCAGTACACCGCAGGTAAGGTAGACGGGCAGCCGGTCAGGGGCTACCTAGACGAGCCCGGCGTGGCCCCCGGCAGCCACACCGAGACCTTCGTCGCCCTGCGCGCCGAGATCGCCAACTGGCGCTGGGCGGGTGTGCCCTTCTACATCCGCACCGGCAAGCGCCTCGCCGCGCGCGAGGCCCACATCGTGGTGAACTTCCGCCCGGCGCCGCACGCCATCTTCGGCGCGCCGCCTGGCGCGGCCAACCGTCTCGTCATTCACCTACAGCCGCGGGACGGCCTGGAGCTGCACCTGCTGGCCCAGGCCCAGGACGGCCGGCAGTGGGAGCGCCAGACCACGCCCCAGCTCACGCCGGTGTCACTGGATCTGGACTTCGACAAGCGCTTCGGCGCCGAGCGGGTGGGCGCCTACGAGCGGCTGCTGCTCGACGTGATCGACGGCCGCCTCAACCTCTTCGTGCGCAGCGACGAGCAGGAGGAGGCGTGGCGCTGGGTGGAACCCCTGCTGGCGCACTGGCAAGCCCACCCCCAAGGGCTGCGGCCCTACGCCGCCGGCACCTGGGGGCCGAGTGCGTCGAGCGCCATGATCGCCCGCGACGGGCACTGCTGGACGGAGGAGCGCTGATGCTCGACCGAGTCAAAGCCTGCCTCCCCGCCCTGGCGCCCGCGGAGCAGCGCGTGGGCAAGCTGGTGCTCGCCGACCCGCGGGCCTTCGCCACGCTGCCAGTGGCCGAACTGGCAGACCGCGCCCATGTGAGCAAGCCGACGGTGGTGCGTTTTTGCCGCAGCCTGGGCTATGACGGCCTGTCGGACTTCAAACTCAAGCTCGCCGGCAGCGTGAACGAGGGCGTGCCCTTCATCCACCGCAGCGTCGACGCCGACGACCGGCCGGCCGAGGTGATGGTCAAGGTGATCGACAACACGGTGGCCGCCTTCCTCAAGTACCGCAACGACGCCAGCACGGTGGCGATCGAGCGGGCCAGCGAGGCGCTGGTATCTGCGGGGCGCCAGCAGCGGCGCATCGAGTTCTACGGCGTGGGCAACTCAGGGATCGTGGCCCAGGACGCGCAGCACAAGTTCTTCCGCCTGGGCGTGCACACCGCCGCCTGCAGCGACGGCCATATGCAGGTGATGAGCGCGTCGCTCCTGGGGCCGGGCGACTGCGTGGTGGTCATTTCAAACTCCGGCCGCACCCGCGACCTGATGGACGCCTGCGACATTGCCCGCCGCAAGGGTGCCACCACCATCGTCATCACCGCCAGCGGCTCGCCTCTGGCGGCGCAGGGCCAGATCCATTTGGCGGCAGACCATCCCGAGGGCTATGACCGCTACAGCCCGATGGTGTCGCGCCTCTTGCATCTGGCGATCATCGACGTGCTGGCCACCTGTGTGGCGCTGCGCATCGGCAGCGACACCTTGCAGCCAGTGCTGCAGGACATGAAGAACAGCCTTCGCAGCAAGCGCTACACCTGAGCGCAGGAACGCGTGGCGGACAGGCGGTTCAAAGCCGCCCCTCCTCCACCGCATGGCAGGCAATACGGATCCCGCCAATCGTCTGGAGCTCTGGCCGCTCGCTTCGGCAACGGTCATTGGCCTCCGGACAGCGCGGATTGAAGGCGCAACCCGCGGGCGGGTTGAGCGGATTGGGCACCTCGCCCTGGACCGGCGTGCGCGCCTGGCCGGTCTGGTGCATCTTGGGGATGGCCTCCAGCAGCATGCGCGTGTAGGGGTGGCGCGGCGTGGCGAACAGGGTCTGCTTGTCCGCCAATTCCACCAGCCGGCCCAAATACATCACACCCACCTGGTCACTCACATGCCGCACCACGGCCAGGTTGTGCGAGATGAACAGATAGGTCAGACCGCGGCGGCGCTGCAGGTCCTTCATGATGTTCAGAACCTGCGCCTGCACCGACACATCAAGCGCCGAGGTCGGCTCGTCGCAGACCAAAAATTCCGGCTCGGTCGCCAGGGCCCGGGCAATCGAGATGCGCTGGCGCTGGCCACCCGAGAACTGGTGCGGAAACTTCACCCGGTCCTGGGGCGAGAGGCCGACCGACTGCAGCAGCGCGTCGACCCGCTCGCGCAAGGCCTCGTCACCGGTCACCAGGCCGTGCTCACGCAGCGGCTCGCCCACGATAGCCTCTACCGTCCAGCGCGGATTGAGGCTGGCGTAGGGGTCCTGAAAAATCATCTGGATGCGCCGGCGCAGGGCGCGACCCTCGGCGCGGCGGAAGGCGGCGTGCGCGTCCTGGCCGTCAAAGGTCAGGCCACCCCGGGTGGGCTGGTACAGGCCCACCAGGAGCCGGGCCACCGTGCTCTTGCCACAGCCAGACTCGCCCACCAGGGCCAGGGTTTGTCCCTTTTGAATGTCAAAGCTCACCCCGTCGACCGCATGCAGCAGTTGCCGCGGCCGGCCCTCGAGCACCCGGTTCAGCCAGGGGGCGGAGACGTCGAAGGACATCGCCAGGTCGCGGGCCTGAACCAGGGGCGTGCCAGCGGGGGGCGTCGCAGCGGCGGCGACGGAGGGGTTCTCGGTATCGATCGGGGCGGTCATACCGACACCTTTGCAGAAGGGGCAGCGTTCGCCGCCGAAGCCGTCCCATCGTCATTGAGCCAGCAGGCCGCGCGGGTGGCGCTGGCCGCCATCAGCACAGGCCGCTCGCGGTGGCAACGGTCTTGCGCCTGCGGGCAACGGGGGTGGTAGGCGCAGCCTGTTGGAATGGCGTTGAGCCGGGGCATGGCGCCGTCGATCTGGTGCAGACGTTCGCGGTCGACCCCGATGTCCGGAATGGCCGCCATGAGCCCACGGGTGTAGGGGTGGGCCGGCGCGTGGATCACCTCGCGCACCGGACCGATCTCGGCAATGCGCCCGGCGTACATCACCGCGACCCGGTCGCAGGTCTCGGCGATGACGCCCATATCGTGGGTGATCAGCATGACCGCCGCACCGCGCTCGCGGCACAGGCGCTTGAGCAACTGGATGATCTGGGCCTGGATGGACACGTCGAGCGCGGTCGTCGGCTCGTCGGCCACGATCAGCTGCGGCTCGGCGGCCAGCGCAAGTGCGATCACCACCCGCTGACGCATACCGCCCGAGAACTGGTGCGGGTAATGGTCAATTCGCTCGGCGGCGGCCGGAATGCCGGTGTCCTCGAGCAGGGCGATGGCACGCCGGCGGGCCTCGGCGGCGTCCACTGGCAGGTGGGCCAGGATGGTCTCCGTCAGCTGCCTGCCGATGGTGTAGAGCGGGTTCAGCGAGGTGAGCGGGTCCTGGAAGATGGCGCCGATACGCCGGCCACGGATATGGCGCATCTGGTGGGCCGGCAGGCCGTTGATCTTCTGGCCTTCGAGCAAAACCTCGCCCGAGGCGATGCGCCCCGGTGGCTCCAGCAGGCCGATGATGGCGGCGCCGGTGAGCGACTTGCCGGCGCCCGACTCGCCGACCACGCCCAAAATCTCGCCGGGGGCGATGTCGAAGGAAATGCCGTCAATCGCGCGCAGGGTGCCGCGGCGGTGCGGAAATTCGACGACCAGGTTCTTGACTTGCAATAGGCTCATTCGGCGTCCCCTCTCAGCGCAGCTTGGGGTTGAGCGCGTCGCGCAACCAGTCACCCAGCAGGTTCACCGACAGCGCGATCAAGATCAGCATCAGGCCGGGGAAAACGGTAATCCACCACTCGCCAGAGAACAGATAGTCGTTGCCGACCCGGATCAAAGTGCCCAACGAGGGCGAGGTCGGCGGCACGCCCACGCCCAGGAAGGACAGGGTCGCCTCGGTCAGGATGGCGGTGGCCACGTGAATGGTGGCCAGCACCAGCACCGGGCCCAGCACATTGGGCAGGACATGCCGGAACATGATGCGCAGCGGCGCGACGCCGGTGACGCGGGCCGCCTGCACATACTCCTTGCTGCGCTCCACCAGCGTGGAGCCGCGTACGGTGCGCGCGTACTGAACCCAACCGGTGAGCGTGATCGCCAGGATCAGCACGCCGAAGGCCACCGACTCCTGCGCATCCGGAAACAGCGCCCGGCCCACGCCGGCAATGAGCAAGGCGACCAGGATGGCCGGAAAGGACAGCATCACGTCGCACAGGCGCATCAGGAAGGCATCGATCCAGCCGCCGCGAAAGCCCGCTAGCAGGCCCAGGCCCACGCCGATCACCATGGACAGCACCACCGAGATAAGACCCACCACCAGGGAGATGCGCGCGCCGTACATCAGGGCCGAGAGAATGTCGCGGCCCTGGTCGTCGGTGCCCAGCACAAAGCGCAGCCGGCCCTCGGCCTCCCAGGCCGGCGGCAGGCGGGCGTCAGACAGCTCCAGGGTGGTGAGGTCCATCGGGTTGTGGGGCGCCAGCCAGGGCGCCAGCAGCGCGCCCAGCAGACAGATGAGGGCGACGACAGCCGCTCCGACCGCCACGGGCGAGGAGCGGAAGCTGAAGCCGATGTCGCTGTCGAGCCAGCGAGTGAAGATGGATTTCATGGCGCGCTTTGCGGGCGTTTCAGGCCGGGTTCAATGGCCGCCGCGGTCGATACGCAGGCGCGGGTCGACAGCGAAGTACAGCAGGTCAACGATCAGGTTGATCACGACAAAGATCAGGGCGATCAGGCACAGGTAGGCCGCCATCACCGGGATGTCGGCAAAGGTCACCGCCTGGATGAACAGCAGGCCCATGCCGGGCCATTGGAACACCGTCTCGGTGATGATCGCAAAGGCGATCAGGCCGCCGAGTTGCAGCCCGGTGATGGTGAGCACCGGGACCAGTGTGTTCTTCAGCGCATGGCCGAAGTGGATCGCCCGGTCAGACAGGCCGCGGGCGCGGGCGAACTTGATGTAGTCGGTGCGCAGCACCTCCAGCATCTCGGCACGCACCAGCCGCATGATCAGCGTGAGCTGAAAAACCGCCAGCGTCACCGCTGGCAGAACGATGTGATGCCAGCCCTTGGCTGTGAGCAGGCCGGTGGACCACCAACCCAGTTTGACCGTATCGCCGCGTCCGAAGCTGGGAAACCAACCCAGGGTGACCGCAAACAGCAAGATCAGCATGATGCCGATCAGGAAGGTGGGCAGGGACACGCCCAACAGCGAGATCGTCATGAAGACCTGGCTGAGGAAGGTACCCCTGCGCAGCGCGGCGTACACCCCCATCGGGATGCCCACGACCAGGGCCAGACCCGCGGCGATCAAGGCCAACTCCAGCGTCGCCGGAAAGCGCTCGGCGATCAGGGTCGAGACCTTGGAGCCCTGGCGCAGCGACAAGCCGAACTCGCCTTGCACGGCGTTCAGCAGGAAGTGACCGAACTGCACGATGAAGGGCTGGTCCAGGCCCAGGTCGGCGCGCAGTTCGCGAATTTGATCAGGCGTCGCCTCTTGGCCCAGGAGGAAGACCACCGGGTCGCCAACATACTGAAACAGCAGAAAGGCGATGAAGGCCACCGAGACCATCACCACCAGGGCTTGGGCGAGGCGGCGCAAGATGAAAGCAAACATGCAGGGGTCCAGAGATCCTGGGTGATCAGGACAGGCTAGTCGAGGCAAAGGCCCACACGCAGGGGTCGCCCGCGTGTGGGCCTCACCGTCACATCATTCCCACCCGGCAATACGCCGGAGCGGGGCAGAAGGCGTCGCCGCGATCAGTTGACCTTGACCAGGCGCCAGTCGATGCGGTTGTCCGGGCGGTGGACCACCTCGATGTTCTTCTTCATCGCCCAGGGAATGACCTGGTTGTGAAGGGGAATGTGGGACACATCGTCCTTGGCAATCTGCAGCGCCTCCACCAGGCGGCGGTTACGAACCAGAAGGTCGGTTTCCACCTTCGCCCGGTCGATCACCGCATCCAGTCGCGCATTGCTGTAACGACCAACGTTGTAGTTGCCGTCGCCATCGGTGCCCACAGTGCGCACCAGCGACTGCAGGGTGTACATCGCGTCAAAGGTGGGCACGCCCCAGCCGAGCATGTAAATGCTGGCCTCGTAACGCTGGATCATCGGGAAGTAGGTCACCAGCGGCAGGGTGCGCAGCTTGGCGCGAACGCCCACCTTGGCCCACATCGCGGTCACAGCCTGGCAGATCTCTTCGTCGTTGATATAGCGGTTATTCGGGCAAGCGAAGTCGATCTCGAAGCCCTGCGGATAACCAGCCTCGGCGAGCAGCTTCTTGGCGCCCTCTTGGTCATAAGGCATGCGCTTGTGCAGGTCTTCGTTCCAGCCGTTCACCTGGGAGGCGAGCAGCGTGCCCGTGGCCTGACCCAGGCCGCGCATGGTCACGCGCATCAGGCTGTCGATATCGATCGACTGATACAGCGCCTTGCGAACGCGCAGGTCCTTGAGCGGGTTCTTGCCTTTCACGCTCGAACCCGGCAGCTCGTCACGGAAGGTGTCCAGGCCAAAGAAGATGGTGCGGCTTTCGACGCCATCCACGACCTTGAGGTTGGCGTTGTTACGCAGGCGACCCAGGTCTTGCGGGCTGGGGTCGAGCACCAAGTCGACCTCACCCGACAGCAGGGCCGCGACACGGGTGGCCTCCGCCTTGATGGGGGTGTAGACGATCTCGGTGATGTTGCCCTCAAGGCGGCCCCACCAGTTGGGGTTGCGCTCCATCACCATGCGCTGGTCGGGCACCCACTGCTTGAGGGTGAAAGGCCCGGTGCCCATTGCGTTGCGGTTGGCAAAGGTCTCCTGGGTGACGTTACGGATGTCCTTGGGGTCGACCGAGTTGTTCATCTCGGCCCAGGCCTTGCTCATCATCCTGAGTTCGGTGAGCTGATTGAGCAGCACCGGGTTGGCGGCCTTGGTGATGATGTCAATGGTGTTCGCATTGACCTTCACCACGCGGTCGATACCCGCGGTGTAGGGGGTGAAGTTCGAGGTCTTCGCCATCGCCCGCTGGATAGAGAACACCGCGTCGTCGGCGGTGAAGGCGCTGCCATCGTGGAACTTGACGTTCTGGCGCAGGGTCACGCGCAACTGGGTAGGGGTGACCTGGTTCCAGGCGGTCGCCAGCACCGGCTCGATCTTGAAGGTGCGGCTGTTGTAGTAAACGAGGGACTCGTACACCGCAGCATGAATGCCGTTTTGCAGCGCGTTGTTCTGCGAGTGGATATCCCAGGTCGAAATCTCACCGGCGCTGGCCCACTTGAACGGCTTGGCCATGGACACGGGAGATACGGCCAGGGCGGTGGCGGCGACCACGCCCAAGAGTGCGAACTTGAGTTTCTTCATTGCTCTGGTTCCAAATTGACAGGAAACCGGAATATGCATCAGCTTGCAATCTATATGCAATCCGGAAGACACCGGGCGCGCGGGATTACCCTGATGGCGGGGTGTTGCCGACCTCGCCGCCCCAATGGGCGCGGCAACACGGAGTTCCGCAAGACCCCGTGATGGCCGGGGGCTTCACCCACCGCCGCCCCGTTCTCAGGGGCTGCTCTGGCCCGTTTGGCGGGCGGTGCGCCGCGCAGGAGAAGCGCTTGACGCTTGTACCCGGACCGCCCCGTACCAGGCCCTGGCCATGGAGCGCGTGTTGTCCGAATCGGTCATGATGGCCACGCCTATCAGGGCTCCGGGCGGCTCTCCGAAAGCTCGCTCGTAGTCCGCGCGAATATCGCGCTCATATTCGCGCCAGCGGCCCAGCGACTGCGGGCCGGCCTCAAGAACCATTTTGCGAATACGGTCTGTGCGAGGGTTGTGGATCACGTCACCCACCGCCGAGTTGTTGGACCAGACATACATGAGGGTCGCATAGGGCATTTCTTCACCGGTGATCGCCCGGGTCAGCTCTGCCAGCATCGAGTCTTTGGTGGAAAAGCGTGACCGGTCACCGTCGAAGGCCAGCACGATGCGCACAGGAGAGTCGTCCTTGTCTCGCTGCGCCATGTCGGCCCCGGCAATCAGGGAGGGCACCTTCCAGGAAAAGCGGATGTGCCCCAGATCCTGCGCCTCCACCCGAACAGTCTTGCGCAGCAAGCTCGCGGATGAACGGGCCTCGGCCACCACCGCATGGCGACCGTCGGTGACCTGATAGCGAAAACGTGTGGCCCGCTTTCCAGGCATACCTAAATGCTCCCAGCGGGCACCATGGGGGTTGTGTCCCCAGGGACTGTGCGCGATCGCTTGCGCCTCTTGGGCTGCGTCCGCAGTGGGAGGATGTCGCGAATCGGTTTGCGAGGAGGCGCTCGGCGCAGTGCTCTCGGCCCCACCCGCAGCCTCTACGGGCGCGGCGCCCGGCGGGCTGAGCGAAGCGCAGCCGGCCAAAAGACCGAAAGCCAGGATGGCGGCGGGAACAAAAAACAACCTCAACCGAAAACCCCTGCGATCTTGCGGCGTAAACCCGGGCAGGCGGATGAGCCATGCCAGGCAGAAGCAGTCGGCGCCCTGGGTTGCCCCACAGCGCCACTGGCCCAGAGATGGGCCAATGCAGAAGATGCTAACGAAATTTCGGGGCGCTGACGAGCAAAAAGCCGCCCGCTCGCGCCCCGATGATCAGCCAGCCGCTCAGAAGATGTGGCGGACGCCCATCTCCAGGCCGCGCGAACGGCCACCCGCTGTCGACATCACAGCACCACCGTTGCTGGTGCCATTGATGCTCATGCCGTAGCCCGCTTCGTTGTCGAGGTCGGCATAGTTGGCATAGACCGCCGTGCGCTTGCTCAGGTCATAGCTCACGCCCACCGCGGCTTGGTTGCCAATCTTGTCGTCACCCAAACGCCGCTCGACGTAAGACGCGCGCAGCACCACGGGACCAACCGGCGCGCTCACGCCGACGATGGTGCCCTTGAGGCGATCCGTCAGTGCGGCATCGCTGGTCAGCATGTCGATCTTGTAGCCGGCACTGAGCTTGAGGATGCCAAAGTCATAGGAGCCACCCAGGAAGTTGGTGATCCACTTTTGCCTGTCGGTACCTGCAAGGGAGGTTGTGCCAATTTCTCCGCCCTTGACGGCCTGACTGCCGAAAGAGATGGCGAGCGGACCCTGCGCATAGGTCAGGCGCGCGCTGGCCCCAGTGCCGGCCGCCCTGGCAGAGCCCGTGTTTTCATTGCCAAAGCTGTACATCGCGGCCACGCTGAAACCGCTCATCACCGGGCTGGTGTACCCAATGGCATTGCTCATGCGGATGGCGCTGGGGTCGCCCCAGGTAGTGCCGGCGAAGGTCGGTGCGGCGCTGACGCTGGCGCCGCTGGTGACAGCACTTTGGACGGTCCTAAAGGTGGTCGGAGCGGCCGTGACTGCGGTCGAGATGATGTTGTTGAGCAGGTTGTACGAGCTGCCTACGCCGTTGGTCGAGAACGGATCCACCACACCGGAAACACCGAAGAGGGGCGTGTAATCGCGGCCGATCACGACCGAGCCGAATCCGCCTTCTACACCCAGAACAGAGCGCCGCTGGAAGTTGAGGCCGCCACTGGATGCGCCCAGACCGGCGTCAGGCGCAACCGCCCCTTCCAGGTGGAAGTTGGCCTTGAGCCCACCCCCAAGCTCCTCAGTGCCGCGCAACCCGATCCGGCTGGAGTAAGCCCCATCCGTGCCGATCCCACTGAAGCGGTTGTCGCCGGAGTGGACGGACCGGTAGTTCACGTCCAGACCGCCAAACAAGGTTACGGTGGACTGGGCAAAAGCACCTGCTGTGGCAGCGATTGCGGCCAGAGCAACTGCAATCTAAAGGATTCACTTTCCTTGCATCGGGGCCGTTTGAGTGAGGAATTCCACCAGCCAATCGCGGTGACCCCATGGAAGTCCTTCATTCCCTGGTCAAGTACGACATTTGGAGTCGGGGCAACAAGATATCGCTTTGGTCTCAATGACTTGCGTTGAGTGGGAGTACCCAGAATCCAGCGGAGGACTCAGGAACTGTTCGCCCGTACACCAGCCGAGCAGAAAAAAGCCTCCAGACCTTGCGGTCTGGAGGCCAAATCCACCAAAAGAAAGGTGGAGGAGACAACCGTTGCACACCTCAAAGGTATGCTCGAGGATCAGTATAGCCGCTGAGTGTTGCAACGCAGCACAAAAGGGCGCATCTACAGATCGTCTATCTGCCCCACGGGGGCCGAACATTCATTTTTGAGGTTGCGATGGATTGCACAGTAACTTGGACCGGCGGCTCGGGCGCACGCTCTGGCATGGGATTCATTGCGGAAACCAGCAGCGGCCATGTCCTGGTGATGGACGGCGCCCCGGACAGCAGCAAGCCGGAAAACGGTGGCCAGAACCTCGCTCCCAGGCCAATGGAAACAGTTTTGGCGGGAACGGGTGGGTGCACTGCTTATGACGTCGTACTGATCTTGAAAAGAGGGCGTCATGACATCCGCGGGTGCTCGGTCAAGCTCACTTCGGAAAGAGCCGATGCGGACCCCAAAGTCTTCACGAAGATCAATATGCACTTCACGGTTCAAGGCAAAGGAATTCCGCCTCAGGCCGTCGAACGAGCAATCGCGATGAGCCACGAAAAATACTGCTCCGCGAGCATCATGCTTGGCAAGACTGCCGCGATCACCACGAGCTTTGAACTCGTCGAAGCGGCCTAGGGAATCGAGACACCAAGGCCCCACTGACCCCAGCCCGGAGGCTGGCTGTGACTGGGCGACCCGCGCTTCAAATGTGGTGCGCTGTCGTCGTCATCACCTTCGCGACCACGCGCATACCGACCTGTACGGCCTGGGGCAATGGCAATCCGCCTGCGGCGAGTGCCTCCTCTGCATGGTGCCGTTCGTCGGCCTTCATCTGAGTCACGATCGCGCGTGATGCATGGTCGTCGGCAGGCAACTTGCCCAGATGGGAATCCAAATGGGACTCGACCTGGCGCTCGGTTTCCACAACGAAACCCAGGCTCACTGCATCGCCGAATCGCCCGGCAATTGCGCCCATAGCGAATGCGCCGGCGTACCAAAGTGGGTTCAAGACAGAGGGCCGATCCTGCAGTTCCGCGAGGCGTTGCCGGGTCCAAGCCAAATGGTCGGTCTCTTCCTGGCTGGCCTTCTCGAAGTGACGCCTCAGCTGTGGATCCCGGCTCATCAGCGCTTGGGAGGCATAGAGCGCTTGAGCACAAATTTCCCCCACATGGTTCACCCGCATCAACGCTGCCGCGTGCTTTCGCTCCTGCTCAGTTAATGCAGGGCCTTGCACATCAGCTGCTGGATAGGGACGAGCCGAACGGTGCGGGGCAAAGAGCGTTCTCAACGCGCTATCAACGGCCAGGATGATCGATTCCATGTGGGCAGTGTACGTGGGGTGCCGCCGACCCGATCAATCGCAAAACAGACTCCAAGGTATTCACTTTTTGGAGATGATGTTCAAAAGCATTAGGGAGGCGCTATACGCACAGGCGCTCAGCACTGTTGTCCGTGTGCAACGAGTCGGGAAATCTGGCTTGGTTTTCTTTGCGTGGCTCAAGCACGTCTGGTTGAATAGCGGCAGCTTCCGTAATGGAGGTTGGCCGACAGACTAGTCATCCGCAAAGGTGATTGGCCTAGGCCCCCACTCTCAACCTTGGAGAACCTTTAAATGAAAAAATCTCTAGTTGCTCTGGCTGCCCTTGCAGCCTCCGCCGCTTTCGCACAATCCTCCGTCACCATCTCTGGCGGCGTGTCCATGGGTGTGCAGCAGAGCACGGTTCGTGATGCTACTGGCCTCGTGTCTGGCCAGTTGACCCGCATTGCTGGCGCCGACATCGTGACCGGCAACAGCGTGTACTTCACCGCCGTGGAAGACCTCGGCGGCGGCCTCAAAGTCACCGGCCAAATTCAGCAGCGCATCGGTGCAACGGCAGGCGGCAACACCACAGCCCCCACCGACAACCAGAACACGTGGCTCGCCACCGGCGACTTGTTTGTTCAAGTGGACGCTGGTTTCGGCTCGATCAAGGCTGGTAAGTACACCTTTGCTTCCAACGCTAGCTACAACGCCTTCGGCGTTCGTGCCCTGACCGGCCTTGCCGTGACCGCCGCCGCCCCCGGCATGGGTGGTGACAACACCGTTCAGTACACGACCCCCTCGATGAGCGGCCTGACCGCGACCGTGGGCGTTTCTGTTCCTGGCACGAAGGTTGGCCAAGACCCCGCCGTCGGCTTGAAGCTGAACTACGCCGCTGGCCCGCTGGCGGTGCAGTTCGCTCAAACCAGCAGTGTGAATGGCGACGCACGCGCCGCAGTGACCCCGGTTGCTGCTGTTGCCGCAACCGGCAAGGCCATGGTTTCCAGCCTGGGCGCCAACTATGACTTCGGCGCTGCCAAGTTGTGGACCTCTTACTTCCGTCGCTCCGCCACCCTGCCGCTTTCTACCACCGCCCCCGCCCCTGACGCCAACGGCTTCACTGCTGGCATCACTGTGCCGGTTGGTGCCGCCACCTTCAAGGCCGGTGTGATGAACAACGCCAAGACCGACGTCCTGGTTGACCGCACCTCCTACGGCGTGGACTACTCCCTGAGCAAGCGCACCATGCTGATCGCTGAATACGCCCGCGACAAGCGCGCCGCTTCGAACGACCAGGCTACCAACAACTACTTCCTGGGCCTGTCCCACACCTTCTAATTTCTTGCTGTCGCAAGACAGCTTGAGATTGAGAAACCCAACCCACCGGGGTAACCCGGTGGGTTTTTTTATTGCCTGTGGTGCAAGAGCCAAGTCAAACAGAGACCCCGGTCCGGCGGCTTTGCAGCATGCCCACGTTCATCTCCCCGCTCAAGCTCGACGCATAAAAACGCTCGATCATGTTCACGCTGGTGCGTGCGTTGCGTGCCAGAGTCAGCATGTCGATGCCTTGGCCGAACAGAAGCCGGAAGGTGATGGCCGTGTGCCGCAAGCTGTAGAGCGTGCGCTTTTGGCCAAGCGGCCCGGTGGTGAGCCCGCACTCGCGCAAGACCCACTGGAAGTGAAAATTCAAGACCGCCAGCGCATGCTCGCGGTTCTGTACTTGGGGCAGAAAGAGAAAGTCTTCCGGCTCGCCATAGCCGCGCCGCGCCTGGCGGGCCTGCACCGCCCGGTAGATACGCACTGCCGCGCGCATGCTCACCACCGGCTTGTCGTGCCGCTTGGTCTCGGGCAGGTTCATGCGCAAATACACGTGACGGCCACGCACCTCCTCTACGTGCTGGTGGCGAACTTTCTTGATGTCGCCCGGGCGCACAAAGGTGTTGACCATGAAGCCGATGACCTGCGAAAGGTCAACCGGCATGCGCATCAGGTCGCGCGCGATCCAGAACTTCTGGTCTGAGCCCAGCCGGGCGAGCATGGGGTGGGGTTGCCCGACGAGAGCGCGCGCCTTGCGCAGAAGATGGGCATATTCCGTGACGGTGAAGCCTCCGCGTGGTTGAGAGCTCACCCGCACCTGCGGAAACTCTGGCATCTCATGCACATGGCCCAGGTGATGCCCGAGCTTGAGGACCTTGCGCACAATCACGAGGTACTGCGCGATGGTGGTGGTTGAGAGATTCAGGTGCCCCAGATAGTCAATGAAACGGCGCAGAACCGCGTAGCTGATGTCGTGCACGAGCGTCTTGCCGAGTTGGGGCAAGATGAAGCGGTCAAGCCGGTTGCGTATGACCTGCAGCGAACCTTTGCAGAGTTCACCGCGCTCGGTGCGGCCGGCCTCCTGCGTGAACAATTGCTCGGCAATGCTGGCAAAGTTGGGCGTGATGTCGTGGGGTACGACACCGGTACGCAGGTAAATGCTGGCCGAGGTGCTGTCGAAAAATTTCCGCGCGAGTTCAAGCGCGGTCTTCATCGAGGTGGTGCGCAGGCTGCGGCTGTAGGTCCTGCCGGCGAAGAAGCAGCGCACCTGCCAGAAGCGGCTAGCGCCGATCCTGTAG
>NZ_JARXAB010000138.1 GCF_029866045.1 Ramlibacter sp.
GTGTAGAGCGCCGCAAAAGGCAGGGCCGACGTGGCCTGCACCCAGCGCCCGGTAGTGGTCTCGGCAAAATCCCGGGGTCGATCGTCGTCGCCGCAGCCCAGCCGCCGGTTGTAGGGCTGGTCAAGCTTGCCTTCCCGCAAAACGGCCGTGGCCCACTCGGCGCCCACACCGATGATCAGGTCGCCCAGCAGGTGGATCAAGGCAGCCCCCATCCAAGGAGGCATCGCCCCGGGGTCCGGGCAAGTGCCCAGCGGGTCCGAAACAAGCCCGGCGGCCTCGGGCTCCAGGAGGGACGTGACCGCTCCGGCCATGGCAAAACTCGCGCCGAACAGCAGCGTCGAGTTAATCGCCTTCTGGAGCAGGTCCCACCGGGAACCGCTGGACACCAGGCCTGGCAATTGCGCCGGTGTGATGCTGTGGTTGACCAGGGTTTGGAGCGTCGACAGTTCGCGCTCCGGGTCCCTGACCATGGCGGACCACGCGACATGGCGCAAGGCCCGGTGAAGCTCATCCAGCAAAGCCAGCGGGTTGCCGCCTCTGCCGCCGTAGCCGACCTCCAGGGCACGCTCTTGCAAAGTCGCGACGCGCTCCTGCCAATGCGGCAACGCCTCCCGCAAGACCGAGCCTGCACCCGGTGGCCAGGCGCGCGGCGCATCGGGTGGGGCGGCTGCAGCCGATGCAACCGGTACTGGATTGAGCAAGGGTAAGCGCGCGCCAGCGGGGCCAGCTGCGGGGCCAGCTGCGGGCGCAGGTACGGGCGGGGCTGCGGGTGCGGCGCTGGCCCGTGGCGGGCTGGGCCGCACGTCGAGCGCCACATGCGGGCTCGGCTGAGGAGGCGCGCTCGGCCGAGGAAAGCGGGGCGGTGCTGGCTGATGCCGCTTGGCCGGCTCCGATGCCAGGGGCCGCTCGCCGCGCGGGGACGAGGCCAGCCGATGGCGCTTGGCTGGCGGCGCCGTCAGGGGCAACTCCGGGCGCGGACGCGGGGGCGAGGCCAGCGGCGAGCCGGGCTCCAGCGCTTCCTCGGGAATGGGCGAGAGCGACAGCGACAGCGGAATGGCGCTCATCCCGGCCTGCCAGCGGCTCGCATGTCGGCCCTGTACGGGCTGGGAGCCGGGGTCACCGCCGGCCAGGCGCCTGCCCGGGGGTGGCGTGATGTTCGCGAACAGGCCTTGGGAAACCACCTTGACCCGCATGCCGGCCTGGCTCCGGTGGCGTTTGGTCGAGAGCTCACCTGCGGTGGGGGCGCTGGCGGGCGCCTCTTTGCGCTTGCCTGCTGCTTGTGGGGGACTGCTGCCCTCGCCTGCCGCGTCACGCACCGGCGGGGCCTGGTGAGCGACCGGGCGCGAGGAATGGGTGGTCGCAGTCATGACGAGCGAAATGGGGCGTCGGAAGGTGCTTTGCATAGGGCTGTGTGCAGGCGAAGGAGCACGTGAGGAGTCAGAGACGGCGACGATCTTGGCGGCACGCGTCGCAGTTGACTTGCACCGTGCTGTCCCGCACAGCCGGCATTGGATGTGCGCGGCCCACTACACTGCCCGCCATGCCCACAACCGACACCCTCGCCTTTGACGCTATCGTGCTCGGGGGCGGTGCTGCCGGCTTGTTTTGCGCCGGGGTCGCCGGGCAGCTGGGCCTCAAGGTGCTGGTCATCGACCATGCCGCCAAGGTGGCCGAGAAGGTGCGCATTGCCGGCGGCGGACGCTGCAACTTCACCAACCGCGACCTCGATCCGCGCGCGCCGCACAAGCACTTCCTCGGCGAGAACCCGCAGTTCTGCCGCTCGGCGCTGTCGCGCTACACGCCGCAGGACTTCATCGACCTGGTCCAGCGCCACGGCATCCCTTTCCACGAGAAGCACAAGGGCCAGCTCTTTGGCGACCGAAGCTCGGAAGATTTCATCCGCATGCTGCTGGCCGAGTGCGAGACCGGCGGCGTGCAGCGCTGGCAGCCCTGCGCGGTGAAGGCGGTGCGCCACGCAGGCGCAGAGGGCTACGCAGTCGACACCGACCAGGGCACCGTGCGCGCGCCGCAGTTGGTGGTGGCCACGGGCGGCCTGGCCATCCCGCAGATCGGCGCCAGCGACCTGGGCTACCGAATTGCCAAGCAATTTGACCTGCGGGTGGTGGAGCCGCGCCCGGCCCTGGTGCCCCTCACCTTCGACGGCCAAGCCTGGGCCCCTTGGGCCGATCTGGCGGGCCTGGCCCTGCCGGTGCGCATCGAGACCGGCAGCAAAAAGGACCGCCTGAACTTCGGTACTTTTGACGAGGACCTGTTGTTCACCCACCGCGGCCTGTCGGGTCCCGGCGTTCTGCAGATCTCGAGCTATTGGAAGCCGGGCAGCGCCTTGCGGCTGGATCTGTCCCCTGGGCAGGACCTGAACGAGGCACTGCCCCGGGCCAAGGCGGGCTCACGCAAATTGATTGCCAACGAGCTGGCCGCCTATTTGCCCTCGCGCCTGGCCGAAGCCTGGGCCCGGCAGGACACCGCCTGGCAGCGACCGGTGAACGAGGCCTCGGACAAGGCCCTGGCCCTGCTGGCCCAGCGCATCAGCGCCTGGGAACTCACCCCCACAGGCACAGAGGGCTACAAAAAAGCCGAGGTCACGGCGGGCGGCGTAGACACCCGCACGCTTTCGCAGCAGACGATGGAGTCTCGCCAGCCGGGCCTGTACTTCATTGGCGAGGTGGTCGACATCACCGGCTGGCTGGGCGGCTACAACTTTCAGTGGGCCTGGGCCAGCGGCTGGGCCTGCGCCCAAGGCATGGCCGCACGGCGGGGCAGCCTGGGGGGATGAACCTCGGCCCCGGTTGAATACCAATGGACTCACACGGCCCACCATCAAAAATCGGATTTCTGCCACCGCGCGAGGCTATAATTTGCGGCTATTCTGGCGAACCCCCGGCAGCCTGATCATCAAATTAGCCAGGGAACCCCGCTGCGAGCCCGATCTTCTTGCAGCACCCAATTGGATTCAAAGAAACGCATGACGACGATTCGAGTCAAGGAAAACGAACCCTTTGACGTGGCCCTGCGCCGCTTCAAGCGCACCATTGAAAAACTGGGCCTGCTCACCGACCTGCGCGCCCGTGAGTTCTACGAAAAGCCCACCGCCGAGCGCAAGCGCAAAAAAGCGGCTGCGGTGAAGCGCCATTACAAGCGCGTTCGTAGCATGCAGCTGCCCAAGAAGCTGTACTGACCCTCTGCACTGATACGTTCCCGGAAGTCCCTGGCTTCCAAGCAAGGCCCGCCCGGGGATACTCTGGCGGGCCTTGTCGTTGGCCGGTCCGGCCCCTGCCCCCCTCCCCCGCAACTTCGCCCACTTCAAGGAGACCCGGATGTCCCTCAAGGCACGAATCACCGAAGACATGAAGGCCGCCATGCGCGCCAAGGACTCAGACCGCCTGGGCACGATCCGCCTGCTCACTGCGGCCATCAAGCAAAAGGAAGTCGACGAACGCATCGAACTCGATGACGTAGCCGTGATCGCCATCGTCGACAAGCTGATCAAGCAACGCAAGGACAGCATCGAGGCTTTCCAGAAGGCCGCCCGCCAGGACCTGGCGGACAAGGAGACCGCCGAGATGGCAGTGCTCACCGCCTACCTGCCGGCACGGCTGTCCGCCGACGAGGTGGCCGCCGAAGTGCGCGCCCTGGTCGCCGAATTGGGCGCCAGCGGCCCGGGGGATATGGGCAAGGTCATGGGCCCGGCCAAGGCCCGTTTGGCCGGCAAGGCCGACATGGGGCTGGTGTCTGCAGCGGTGAAGGCGGCCCTGGCTGGGTGAACCATTTGGGGTTAGCGGGCACTCAACTATCCTGGTCAATTCGAATGCCAATCTGCCTGCCTGCCTACATATCCACAGAAAGTGCCCCATGAACAAGCTCACTTTGCTCGCCACCTTGACCCTTGCCGCTGCCAGCGCACAGGCTCAAGACGTCTACTTGGGCCTCGGCGCCCCCGGCCTCGTGACCCTCGGCTATGCCGCGCCAATGGGCGCGGCCCGAGCCCTGGGCGGCGAGTGGGGGCTACGCGGCGAGTTCGCCGGCGGTGGGTCGGCAAGCATGTCCGTGACGGAAGACGGAAACACCTTCTCCGCCAAGATCAATAACAGCCGGGTTGGCGTTTTCGCCGACTGGTTCCCCTCCAAGTCCAGCGGTTTCCGCCTGGTTGGCGGCCTGACCGCCAATGACATCAAGTTCGCCCTATCGGCGGCTGCCTCCGGAACCATCGATATCAACGGCAAGACCGCCAACCTGAGCGGCGAGACCTTCAAGGTCACGATCAAGCAGCCCCAGGTCACGCCCTACCTGGGCATCGGCTGGGGCCACAAGGCCAGCACCGAAAAGGGCCTGGGCTTTTTTGCAGACCTCGGGATTGCTGTTGGCACGTTCACGGCCACAGTTGACACCTCCTTGGTGGGCAAGACCTTCGGCGCCAACACCATCACCCAAGCCGACGTCGATGCGCAGAGCAAAAAGCTCAAAGACGCGGTGAACAAGCTTGGCGCACTGCCCTCGGTCGCCATCGGCGCCATCTACCGATTCTGATCGGGCCGGCGGCGACCTCGCCGCCGCCTCGGGTGCTGCCCCCTCAGGAGCCCGCTAACTTAAGCCGGTTGATCAGCACCGACCCCACCGTTTTGGCGCCTTAGTTGTAGATCTCGGCGCCCATGGCCTCGATGCTGCGGAAACTGTCCTTGAGGTTGCCGGCGATGGTGGTACTCACCGCCTACCCGCCGGCACGCCTGTCCGCCGACGAGGTGGCCACCGAAGTGCGCGCCCTGGCCGCCGAATTGGGCGCCAGCGGACCGGGCGACATGGGTAATGTCATGCGTCCAGCCAAGGCCCGTCTGGCCGGCAAGGCCGACATGGGCTGGTGTCGGCAGCGGTCAAGGCCGCCCTGGCAGGCTGAAGCCCGCTGCGAGCGCCCGCACGATCTCGGCCGCTGGCAACTCGCGGCAACCCGCGCGGTTCGTCCCCGACCACAGCGGCGTGAAGTCGTCGCGGCCCTCGGCCTCCGCCTGCGCGCGCAGCGGCGCCAGCGCGGCGGAAGCCAGCGGGAAGGCCGGGGCCTGGTCGCTCACCGGACCCAGCTCCCGCATCAGGCGGTTAGACATCCCCCGGGCCAGTCCGCCGGAGAAGAGGTTGGTCAGCGTCGGCTGCGCGTCGCGGTCTTTGAGGCGCGTGCGGTGCACCGGGCCCGTGGTGGCCTCGGGGCACAGCAGGAAGGCGGTGCCCGCCTGAACCGCCGAGGCGCCCGCCGCCATTGCGGCGCGCACGCTCGCCGCGTCGCTGATGCCGCCCGCCGCGATCACCGGCACTCGCAGCGCCAGTGCGCACTGCGCCACCAGGTCCATCATGCCGGTTTGCAGGCTGATGTCGGTCGAGAGGAAATGCCCCCGGTGCCCGCCCGCCTCCAGGCCCTGGGCGATGACCGCATCCACTCCCCGGCCCTCCAGCCACAGCGCTTCTGCCAGCGTGGTGGCGGAGGCCATCACCCGCGACCCCATCGCACGCACCCGCGCCAGCAGCTCGGGAGACGGCAGGCCGAAATGAAAGCTCACCACCGCAGGCCGGAAGCGCTCCAGCACCTCGGCCGATTCGGGGCCGAAGGGCCGGCGGCTGGCGCCGCCCGCAGCCTGGGACAGGTCCAGCCCAAGTTCGGCATAGTACGGCGCAAGGGCCTGCTGCCAGCGCGCGTCCCGCGCCGGGTCGGGCGCGGGGGGCTGGTGGGTGAAGAAATTGACGTTGTACGGGCGCCCCGCCGCCTGCAGCAGCTGCAGCTCGCGCTCGATCGCGTCGGGACCCAGCATGGCCGCGGGTAGGGAGCCCAGGGCCTCGGCCTCGCCCACCGCCAGCGCCAGGCGGGCGCCCTGGGAGCCGGCCATGGGGGCCTGGATCAGGGGGAGAAGTCCGGGCAGGCCAAGAAAATCCATGGTGCTTTCCTCAGACGGGAGGGGCGCGGGGTCTGACCCGCGCGCAACGAAGGCCTCAGGAGCCGGCGACCTTCATTCTGTTGATCAGCACCGACCCCACCGTTTTGGCGCCGTAGTTGTAGGTGTCGGCGCCCATGGCCTCGATGCCGCGGAACATGTCCTTGAGGTTGCCAGCGATGGTGATCTCTTGCACTGGAAAGGCGATTTCGCCGTTCTCGACCCAGAAGCCGCTGGCACCGCGAGAGTAGTCGCCAGTGACGTAGTTGACGCCCTGCCCCATCAGCTCGATAACGAACAGGCCCGTGCCCAGCTTGCGCAGCATGGCCGGCAGATCATCACCGGGCCGGGTGCGGCGGGAACTCATTACCAGGTTGTGCGAACCGCCGGAGTTGCCGGTGGTCTTCATGCCCAGCTTGCGAGCGGAGTAGCTGGAGAGGAAGTAGCCCTCCACCCGGCCAGCAGTCACCACTTGTCGGGCGCGGGTGCGCACACCCTCATCGTCGAAGGGGGCGCTGCCTTTACCACCGCGCTGGTGCGGGTCTTCGGAGATGTCGATATGGCGCGGGAGCACCTGCTTGCCCAGTGAGTCGAGCAGGAAGCTGCTGCGACGATAAAGCGCGCTGCCGCTGGTGGCCTGCACATAGGCGCCCAGCAGGCCGGCCGCCAAGGGCGACTCGAAAAGGACCGGGCACTCGCGGGTGCTGATCTTGCGGGACTTCAGGCGCGAGAGCGCGCGCTCGGCAGCATAGCGGCCCACCGCCTGCGGAGAGGCCAGTTCGTTGGCGTTGCGCATAGAGCTGTACCAGGCGTCGCGCTGCATGTCGTTGCCACGGCCAGCGATCGGCGCCACCGACAAGGAGTGGCGCGAGAGCGGGTAGCCGCCCGAAAAGCCCCGGGTGTGGGCACTGAAGAAGTGGCTTTGCTGGGCCGAGACGCCAGCGCCCTCGCTGTTGGTGATGCGGGGGCTGGTGCCCAGGGCCGCCTGCTCGCAGGCCAGGGCCAATTGGGCGGCCTCTTCGCTGCTGATGGGCCAGGGGTGGAACAGGTCCAGGTCGGGTTGCTCGGAGGCTTGCGCAATATCGCCGGCGTCGGGCAGGCCGGCCACCGGGTCCTCGGCGGTGAAGCGGGCAATGTCGTAGGCGGCCTGCACCGTCTGGCGGATGGCGGCCTCGGAAAAGTCGGAGGTGCTGGCATTGCCGCGGCGCTGGCCGATGTAGACGGTGACGCCCAGGGACTTGTCGCGGTTGCGTTCGACGTTTTCCAGCTCGCCCTTGCGCACCGATACCGACAGGCCGCAGCCCTCGGAAGCCTCGGCGCCGGCGTCAGTGGCGCCCAGACGCTTGGCATGGCCGAGCGCCAGATCGACCAAATGCTCGAAATGGGCGCGGCTGTAGGAAAAACCCGGTGCGGCACCGGCGGAGGGAGAGGAGGAGGTCTTCATTGCGCGGCTA
Organism: Ramlibacter sp.; assembly: GCF_029866045.1. Taxonomy (GTDB): domain Bacteria; phylum Pseudomonadota; class Gammaproteobacteria; order Burkholderiales; family Burkholderiaceae_C; genus Ramlibacter. The sequence continues at coordinate 7,385 of NZ_JARXAB010000138.1, forward strand.
TGATACTTGCGCCCCTACCTTCCCGGCCGAACACGCGCCGGGAGCCCCTCCCCATTTCCATGTCACGCAAACTCAAAAAAGGCTATTTCGTGCGCGGCCAGTTCGTGGCCGAAGGCAGCGAGCTGGACTTGCAGCTCAAGGCCGAGCTCAAGGGCAACGAAATCAGCCGGACCGATCTCAAGCGCGAAAGCACCGACCTGCAGAAGCTGGGCGAACAGCTCATGACCCTGCGGGCCGACCTGTTAGAACCGCTGGCCCTGCCCGAGAGCCTGGTTGAGGCCGTGCGCGAAGCCGCCCGGATCACCAACTTCGAGGGCAAGCGCCGGCAGATGCAGTACGTGGGCAAGTTGATGCGCCGACTCGACGAAACGCAGCGTGCGGCCGTGCGCGAAGCGATCGACGTGCAACACCGCGGCTCGGCATCCGACACCCTGGCCCTGCACCAAGCCGAGCGCTGGCGTGACGACCTGATCGCCCGCGACCAGGCGCTCTCCGACTGGCTGGCGCAGTACCCTGGCAGCGACGCGCAGCAACTGCGGTCCCTGGTGCGCCAGGCCCGCAAGGACCAGGCTCCGCCCGATGCCGATGCGGTCTCGCGCGGACTGGCGCCGCGCCAGAGCCGGGCCTTCCGCGAGATTTTTCAGCTGGTGCGCGAGCAACTGCGGGGAGGCGACACCGCGCCTCGTGACGAAGACGGCGCCTACGACTTGGAGCGCCAGGACTGAACCGCCATGAACGCCACGACCTCCCCTAACCCTGCCCAAGCCCCCGGAGGCGCCCAAGAAGCCCTGGACCCGGTGCGCATCGGTATCGTCTCCGTGAGCGACCGCGCCAGCAGCGGCGTCTACCAAGACAAGGGCCTGCCCGCGCTGCAAGACTGGCTCACCCGGGCCCTGCGCAACCCGATCCAATTCGAACCCCGGCTGATTCCCGACGAACAGGACCGCATCAGCGAGGCCCTGATAGAACTGGTGAACGCTGGCTGTTCCCTGGTGCTGACCACCGGCGGCACCGGCCCGGCCCCGCGCGACGTGACGCCCGAGGCCACGCTGGCGGTGGCCGACAAAGTGATGCCCGGGTTTGGCGAGCAAATGCGGCAGATCAGCCTGCGCTTCGTCCCGACGGCCATCCTCTCGCGCCAGGTGGCGGTGATTCGGGGCCAAAGCCTCATCATCAACCTGCCGGGGCAGCCCAAGTCCATCCAGGAAACGCTGGAGGGCCTGCGGGATGTAGAAGGCCGCAGCGAGGTGCCGGGCATCTTCGCCGCGGTGCCCTATTGCGTCGACCTGATCGGCGGGCCCTACCTGGAAACCGATGACCGGGTCTGCGCAGCGTTTCGGCCGAAGAACGCGGTTCGCCCGCCGCGTAGCGCCTGATAGGGACAGAGAGGGGCGGGGGCTGCGGAGAGGGCCGCTGAAGGCGAGGCCTTACTTGCCCACCATCTGCGAGAGCTTGTCGGCCTCGAAGTTCTCGCGCCGGGCGGCCCCCGGCGGCACGCAGTCGGCCAGCGACTGGCCTTGCGAAAGCTTTTCAATCGCCTGCCAAAGCAGCGCGATCTGGTGCTCCTGGGTCGAGGCGCTGTCGATCAGCCCCTTCATCGCCTGCGAAAGCGGGTCATCGCTTTGCGTGATGCCGTAGGCAGAAAAACCCATGCGGCTGGCGGCTGCCTCGCGGCGCACGCCTTCTTCAGCCTCGATGATGCGCGCCGGGATGCCCACTGCCGTGGCACCGGCCGGCACCGGTTTGGTCACCACCGCGTTGGAGCCGATGGCTGCGCCCTCACCCACCTCGAAGCCGCCGAGCACCTTGGCGCCCGCGCCGACGACCACGTTACGTCCGAGTGTCGGGTGTCGCTTGGCGCCCTTGGTGAGCGAGGTGCCACCCAGGGTCACGCCCTGATAGATGGTGCAACCGTCGCCGATTTCGGCGGTCTCGCCGATCACGACGCCCATGCCATGGTCAATGAAGACGCCGTCGCCGACCTTGGCGCCCGGGTGGATTTCGATGCCGGTGAGCCAGCGTGAAAAGTGGGAGGTGAAGCGGGCCAGCCAACGCAGGCCACGTGTCCACAGGGCATGGGCCAGGCGGTGCAGCACCAGTGCATGCAAGCCTGGGTAGCAGGTGAGCACCTCCCAAATGCTGCGAGCGGCGGGGTCCCGCTCGAGGATGCAGCGGATGTCGGAACGCAGACGGCTGATCATGCGACCGAGTCTAAGGCTTGCGGCCGGGGCTCGCCTGCGGCCCGCCGGTCGCCACCGCCTGCTGCATGGCCTTGGCCACGCCACGCAGGATGTGGATTTCTTCCGCGCTGAGGCCCGCGCGGTTGAACAACTGGTTCAGGCGCGGCATCAGCTTCTTCGGCGCGGCGGGGTCCAGAAAGCCCACCTCCACCAGGGCCTGCTCCCAATGGGCCAGCAGGCCGGCCACCGCGGCAGCGTCGGCCTGAGTGGGGCTGCGCAGCGCCGCGTCCTCTGGCCCGTCAGAGACATCCGTCGCGTCGAAACCCCCGAGGGCCTGCCGCCACTCGTAGGCGATGAGTTGCACTGCCGCTGCGAGGTTGAGGGAACCGTAGCCGGGCGCGGTCGGAATGGACAGGGCCACATGGCAGCGGTAGACGTCGGCATTGGCCATGCCAAAGCGCTCGGATCCGAACAGAAAGGCGACACCGGCGGGGATGGTGCCGGAGGACCCGTCATCGGGACCGGCATTGGGCCCAGGACCGGGTCCGGGATCGGCATCACCCGCGCGCCAGCGGGCCGCCAGCCCGGCCAGGTGCACCCGTGGCGCCTCGGTGGGCGGACCGAAGTCGCGCGGGGTCATGGCGGTGGCACACAGGTGGGAAACGCCGACCAGCGCCTCGTCCAGGGTCGCGACGATGCGGGCCCGGGCCAGCACGTCGGTCGCGCCGCTGGCGCGCTGCACGGTCTCTTCTCGGGCGAGAACGTCGGGCCAGCGGGGCCTGACCAGCACCAGGTCGTCAAAGCCCATGACCTTGAGGGCGCGGGCTGCTGCGCCCACATTGCCGGCGTGGCTGGTTTCGATGAGGATGAACCGTGTCTTCAACGACGATCTCGGCAGGGGCTGAGGGGGGCGACAGGGCGCAGGCAAGGCGAGGCCGAAGCGGGACGCCCGGAAAGTACAATGACCGATTGTCGCCGCCCGCATCGTCGGGTGGCCCGACCGTGCTGCCAGCCCCGCTGCCGGCACGTCCCGCCCGGGTTCGGGCGTGCTCCTTCCTTAACACCGATGTCGTCCAACCTGCACCCCATGCTCAACGTGGCCATCAAGGCCGCCCGCGCCGCTGGCTCAATCATCAACCGGGCCGCGCTCGATGTGGAATCCGTGCGCATCTCGCAAAAGCAGGTGAACGACTTCGTGACCGAGGTGGACCATGCCAGCGAGCAGGCCATCATCGATATCCTGCTCACTGCCTACCCCGACCACGCGATCTGGGCCGAGGAGTCGGGCAAGACCCAAGGTCGCCAAGGCTCCGACCATGTCTGGATCATCGACCCGCTGGACGGCACTACGAACTTCATCCATGGCTTCCCCGTCTATTGCGTGAGCATCGCCCTGGCGGTGCGCGGCAAAGTAGAACAGGCGGTGGTCTACGACCCGTCACGCAACGACCTTTTCTCCGCCACCCGCGGGCGAGGTGCCACACTCAACGACCGGCGCCTGCGGGTCAGCAAACGCACCGATCTGCACCAGTGCCTGGTCTCCACCGGTTTTCCGTACCGCAAGGGCGACCCGATCGAGGACTACCTGCGCCTCATGGGCGAGGTAATGCAGCGCACCGCTGGCCTGCGGCGCCCGGGCGCCGCCGCCCTCGACCTGGCCTATGTGGCAGCCGGCTTCACCGACGCCTTCTTCGAACTGGGACTGGCGCCCTGGGATGTGGCCGCCGGCTCGCTGCTGGTGCAGGAAGCCGGTGGCCTGGTGGGCAACTTCACCGGCGAAGCCGACTTCCTCGAGCAGCGCGAGTGCCTGGCCGGCAACCCACGCATCTACGCGCAGATGGTCCCGCTTTTGCATTCGTACAGCAAATTCGCCAGCGCCGGCGAGAAGGCCCAGGTGCGGGGGGCACGCGAGCGCGTCACGCTCACCCAGGGCAGTGAGCCCGGAGCTGCCCCCCTCTGAAGGGGCTCAGACCAGGGCGGCGATCGCCTGGCCGAGGGCCGTCGTGCCGGCCTGCCCACCCAGGTCGGGCGTGAGGTGTCCCGAGGCCGGGCCGGCGCGCAGCACCGCCTCGATGGCGCGCACGATGTCGTCATGCGCTGCGCGGCCCGCGCCCTCGTCCCCCGTGAGGAAGTCCAACATCATCGCCGCCGACCAGACCATGGCAATCGGGTTGGCGATGTTCTTGCCGTAAATGTCGGGCGCTGAGCCATGCACCGGCTCGAACAGTGACGGGAACTTGCGCTCCGGATTGAGGTTGGCCGAAGGCGCCAGGCCAATGGTGCCGGCGGTCGCCGGGCCCAGGTCGGAGAGGATGTCACCGAACAAGTTGGTCGCCACGACAACGTCGAAGCGCTGCGGCTGCAGCACGAAGCGTGCGGTGAGGATGTCGATGTGCTGCTTGTCTACCTGCACCTGCGGGTAGCCGGCGGCCACTGCGTCGGCACGGCCGTCCCACCAGGGCATGCTGATGGCGATGCCGTTGCTTTTGGTGGCCACGGTGAGGTGCTTGCGCTTGCGGCTGGCAGCCAGTTCGAATGCGTACTTCAGCACCCGGTCGGCACCAAAGCGGCTGTAAATCGACTCCTGGATCACGATCTCGCGCTCAGTGCCGGGGTACATCACACCGCCGACGTTGGTGTACTCGCCCTCGGTGTTCTCGCGCACGATGAGGTAGTCGAGGTCGCCCGGCTTGCGCCCGGCCAGGGGACAGGGCACGCCCTCGAAAAGTCGTACCGGACGCAGGTTGATGTACTGGTCAAACTCGCGGCGGAACTTGAGCAGGCTGCCCCAGAGGGATACGTTGTCCGGCACCGTGGCCGGCCAGCCGACTGCGCCAAAGAGAATCGCGTCCATACCCTGGAGTTGCTGCTTCCAGTCGGGGGGCATCATCTCGCCATGCTGGGCAAAGTAATCACAGCTGGCCCAGTCGATGTGGGTGAGGCTCAGGGAAATGCCGTGCTTGCGGGCGGCGACGTCCATCACCCGAAGGCCCTCGGGCATGACTTCCTTGCCGATGCCGTCTCCGGGAATGACGGCGATGTTGTATGTCTGGGTCATGCCCAATATGGTACCGAGGTGACTCGGGGGGCTTGGCTAGCCTGCTAAATTGACCACTGTTTAGCCCCAGGCCCCCCCATCCCATGACCATTGCCGTCAAAAGCTACGCTGCCACCTCACCCACAAGCCCCCTGGGCCTGTTTCACTTCGTACGCCGCGATCCGCGACCTGAAGACGTCGTGATTGAAATCCTTTATGCGGGGGTGTGCCACACCGACCTGCATGTGGCCCGCAATGACTGGGGCTGGAGCCAGTACCCGGTGGTGCCGGGCCACGAGATCATCGGCCGGGTCACTGCTGTTGGCGACAAAGTGACCCGGGTGAAAGTTGGCGACCGGGTTGGCGTGGGCTGCATGGTCGACGCTTGCCGCGACTGCGGTGCCTGCCGCAAGGGCTGGGAGCAGTATTGCGAGAAGGGTTCCACCTCCACATACGGCAGCAAGGACCGGGTGGATGGCACACCGACCCAAGGCGGCTACTCGGAGCAGATCGTGGTCACCCAGGACTTCGTGCTCGAGCTGCCCGGCAAGCTGGACCTGGCTGGTGCTGCGCCCCTGCTTTGCGCGGGCGTGACGATGTGGTCACCGCTGCGGCACTGGAAGGTGGCCCCGGGCAGCCGTGTGGGCATCGTCGGCCTGGGGGGGCTGGGTCATATGGGACTCAAGCTTGCCAAGGCCCTGGGCGCCGAGGTCACCCTGTTCTCCCGTTCTCCAGGCAAGGAGGAGGACGCCAGGCGACTGGGTGCCGACCGGGTGGTGATCTCCGCCGACAAGGCGCAGATGAAGTCGGTCGCAGGCCGCTTCGACCTGATCATCGACACCGTGCCCTACGAGCACGACCTCAACCCCTACATCCCGGCCCTGGCCACCGGCGGCACGCTGGTGCTGGTGGGCTACCTGGGCCCGCTGCAGCAGACGCCGGTGCGGACCAGCGGGATGGTGGTGGGTCGCAAGGCGATCGCCGGCTCGCTGATCGGCGGCATTGCAGAAACCCAGGAAATGCTCGAGTTCTGCGCCGACAAGGGCATCAGCGCCGACATCGAGATGATCAATATGCAGCAGATCAACGAGTCCTATGAGCGCATGCTCAAGTCGGACGTGAAGTACCGCTTCGTGATCGACATCGCCTCGCTCCGGGCGCAGGCATGAACACTGGAATGGGCAAAATGACAATCAAGAAAATCACCCTGGGCGTCTTGGCCAGCGTCCTCCTCGCTGGCACCGCTTTCTGGTTCAGCCTGGACAAAGAGACCCGCGGCCTGCTGGCGACCGTGCCCACCAACCGCGACCTGCTGTTCTGGAGCACGCCACAGCGCGACGCCGCTTTCCGAGCGTTGGACCGCATTCCGCTGCTGGCCAAAGCCCGGGCCATACCCGCTGGAACACAGCCCCGCGCCCTGCCTCCGGGCCCATCACTGACGCTGCCCCTGGATCTGGATGCCTTCCTGGCCAGCCAGCGCAGTGCCGGACTCGTCATCTTGCAGGGCGGCCAGGTGCGCCTGGAGCGCTACGGCCTGGACTTCGACGCCGAGGGCCGCTGGACCAGCTTCTCGGTGGCCAAGTCGGTGACCTCGCTGCTGGTGGGCGCGGCGGTCAAAGACGGCTTCATCCGCAGCATGGACGACAAGGTGAGCGAATACCTGCCGCAGATGAAGGGCTCAGCCTACGACGAGGTGAGCATCCGCCAGCTGGTCACCATGACCTCGGGTGTGCGGTGGACCGAGGACTACGGCGACCCCCAATCCGACGTCGCTCGCTTCAACAACCATGTCCCCGAGCCGGGCGTGGACGCGCTGGTGAGCTATTTGCGAAAGCTGCCGCGCCAGGCGCCAGCGGGCAGCCGCTTCCACTACAGCACCGGCGAGACCAATCTGGTGGGGCTGCTGGTGGCCACCGCCACCAGCAAGCCGCTGGCGACCTACCTCTCCGAGAAGATCTGGGTGCCTGCCGGCATGGGCCAGCAGGCGACCTGGATCTTGAACAAGACCGGCCAGGAAATCGGCGGCTGCTGCATCCAGGCCGCGGTCCGCGACTACGCGCGCATCGGCCAGTTCATCCTCGAAGGTGCTCGCGTCAACGGTCAGGCCATCGTGCCCGAGGGCTGGTTGCAGGAGGCCACGCGCCAGCAGGTCAGCACCAACCGGCCTGACCAAGGCTACGGCTATATGTGGTGGATCTACCCGGACGGCAGCTTTGCTGCGCGCGGCATCTTCGGGCAGGGCCTGTTCATCGACCCCAAGCGCCAGCTGGTGATTGCTTCCAACGGCAACTGGCCCAAGGCCGCCAGCGATCCAGAGGCGATGGCCGCGCGCGATGCCTTCTACCGCGCGGTACAGGCGGCGGTGGATGCGCCAGCGGGCACGTCGGGCCAGCCGGGCCAGCCAGCCGCGCCGCTCAGTCGCTGACCGCCACGCTGGCGGGGCCGCGCCGCTCCTCGCTGCCATCCGCATGGCGGGCAAAGCGGCCGGGGTCAGGGCCGTGCACCGGCGCCATGTCGCCCCAGGGCCAGCCACCGAACTGAGTGCTGCGGTAGTCGGCAAAGGCCTGGCGCACCTCGGCCTCGGTGTTCATCACGAAGGGGCCGTACTGCACCACCGGCTCGCCGATGGGGCGGCCTTGCAGCAGCAGGAACTCGGCCGGTTTGTCGCCCTCGTTGACAAGTTCAACCGCTGCGCCGGCGTCCAGCACCAGCGCGGCATGGTCCGATTGCAGGTGGCCTCCGACTCGCACCGGGCTGCCAGCGAAGAAGTAGAGGCAGCGGCGCGTGCCGCTGGCAGCGCCTGCGGCTGGTGGCAGCGTCCAGCGCGCGCCAGGGTCCAGACGCAGCGTCCAGATGGCGATGTCGGCTTCCGGCTGGCTGGCCCAGGAATCGGGCGGCGGCGCCAGCGGTGTGGTGGCAGGCTGCCCGGGCACCGCACCGGCCACGCACACCAGTTCGGTCTGCGGTCCACCGGCATCACCCAAACGCAGGCGGGGAATGTCTTCGCCCCAGAACATGGTGAAGTGCGGCGGCGCGAATTTGCGGCGCGCGGGCAGGTTCAGCCAAATCTGGAACAGCTCGAGCGGGTTGGGCCCGGCGGTATCGAGCAGAGGAAACATCTCGGCATGCACCACGCCGGCGCCGGCGGTCAGCCACTGGGTATCACCGCCGCCATAACGGGCGGCCGCGCCGAGGGAATCTGAGTGATCCACCAGGCCGCGGCGGACCACGGTCACCGTCTCGAAGCCGCGGTGCGGGTGGCCCGGAAAGCCAGGCACCTCTTGCCCGTGGTACATCCGCCAACCGTCGGCATTTTGAAAATCTTGTCCGATGGCGTGACCTGCCAGCGAGGCCGCAGGACCGAAGCGGCCATTGGCCTTGGGATAGGGGTCGTCGTGGTAGACGCAAAACAGGAAGGGATCGAAGGTGACCCAGGGAAAGCCCAGGGGCAGAACTTCAAGAATGGGGCCGTGCATCAGAAACTCCTGTTCGATCATCATGGGCAAAGTAGCCGATGCTTCCTGGCCAGATGGACGCGTCTCAAATCGGCGCTGTCGGGGGGAACTTTACACGAGCGAAACATGATGGACATCCAGATAAAAAAGCGTCGCTTACGATAGAAGTCCATGCGAACACCCCCTCTTGCAAGCCATCGATTTGGCCTGGGCGCAAGGCCCGACGAACGGGTCCCGTCCGATCCTCGCCAGTGGCTTCTGGCGCAGCTCGATGCGCAGACCACCCGTCCCCCGCCCTGGCAAAAGCTGCCGAGCACTGCGGCCTTGACTGGCGTTTGGCTCGACCAGCAACGCGCGGTGCGGCAGGCCCCTGAAGGCCAGCGCGCGGGCATTCGCGAGGCCTACCTGCGCCGCAGCCGTGGTGACTACCTCGCATCCATCGGCGCACGGGTGGATAGCGCGCTGCAGACGCAGACGCCCTTCGTCGAGCATCTGGTTCACTTCTGGGCCAACCACTTCGCTGTCTCGGTCGACAAGCTGCTGGTGATCGGGCTGGCGGGCGCCTTCGAGGCCGATGCAATCCGGCCCCATGTGACGGGACGCTTCGAAGACATGCTGGTGGCGGTCGCCAAGCACCCGGCCATGCTCCTCTACCTGGATCAGGCGCAGTCCATTGGCCCCAACAGCCAGGTGGGTAGCCGAAGCCAGGCCAGGTTGCAGCGCGCACGCGGCCTCAATGAGAACCTGGCCAGAGAAATTCTGGAACTGCACACACTGGGCGTCAAAGGTGGCTACCAGCAGGACGATGTGACAGAGCTCGCTCGCGCGCTCACAGGTTGGACCTTGCCAGATGACCGGCCTGATGCCGGCGCCCCAGGCTCAAGCTCCCGCTTTGTCGCTGCACTGCACGAGCCTGGGGCGCGGCGTGTCACAGGCCGCCTTTATCCGGAGGCAGGCGAGGAGCAAGCCTTGGCCATCCTGCGTGACCTGGCGGCCGCCCCTGCCACTGCGCGGCACATCGCCACCAAGCTGGCGCGGCATTTTGTCGCCGACGAGCCGCCGCCGGATCTGGTGCAGCGCCTGGAAGACGCGTTCCTGCGAAGCGGCGGACACCTGCCGACCGTCTACCGCGCGCTGGTGACCGCCGACCCGGCGTGGGACCCGCAATTTACGAAGTTCAGAACACCTTGGGAGTGGGCGATCGCCAGCCTGCGCGCACTGGACACGCAAGCTCTGGCGCCCACACAGGCGAGCAGCCTCATGACGCAGCTCGGTCAACCGGTCTGGCGGCCCGGATCGCCCGCGGGCTTTGGCGACACCGCAGCAAGCTGGGCCGCACCCGATGCGCTGTTGCGTCGTGTCGAGGCGAGCCAACGCCTGGCCAGACAGGCTGGCGCAAACGTGGACGCCCGGGCTCTCGGTGCGCGGATCTTGCCTGGTGCGATGGGCGAGGCGACAGACCGCTCGATTTCGCTGGCCGAGAGCGGCGAACAAGCCCTCACGCTGCTGCTGGTGTCACCCGAATTTCTGCGGAGGTAGAAATGCCCCTTCAAAGACGAAGCTTCCTCGGAGCCGCAGGGCTACTCGCATCGCCCCGGGTTCTTTTCGCCCGCGCGCTGACCGAACGCCGATTCATCTTCATCATCCAACGCGGCGCAGCCGACGGACTGCACACCGTGGTGCCGTATGCAGACCCGGCCTACGCGCGGCATCGAGGCGCGCTTGCAGTCAATACCACCAGTGCCCTCAAGCTCGATGGCAGCTTTGCGCTGCATCCCGCCCTGGGCGAGCTATTTCGCCTCTACCAACAGGGCGAAGCCAACTTTTTCCACGCCGTGGCATCTCCCTACAGGGAGCGCTCCCACTTCGACGGCCAAAACGTGCTCGAGAGCGGAGGTACCGCCCCCTACCAGCTGCGCGATGGCTGGCTCAATCGACTGACCGCACTGCTGACCCTGCCCGGCAAGGCAGCGATTGCCTTTTCCCCGGCGATCCCCATGGCGATGCGCGGCACCTTGGAGGTCGCGACCTATGCGCCCTCTGCCCTGCCTCCCGCCAACGATGACTTGATGATGCGAGTCGCCCAGTTGTACGCTGGTGACGCGCAGCTCAATCCGATCTGGAACTCGGCCCTCGAAACCCGCGGCATGGCCGGCGGCTCCCGAGCGGCAGCGGGGCGATCCGACTCGGCTGCGATGGGCCGCATGGCAGCGAGCTTCCTGGCCCGCCAAGACGGCCCCAGGCTGGCGATGATCGAAACCGAGGGCTGGGACACACACAGCGCACAGGCCGGCCGACTGGCCCTGCGCCTACAGGCCCTCGACAGCCTCATCGCGGGCTTGCGCGAGGGCATGGGGCCGGCATGGTCGGAAACAGTCGTCCTGGTGGCCACCGAGTTCGGCCGGACCGTCGCTGTCAATGGCACCGGGGGCACAGACCACGGCACGGGGTCTGCAGCCATGCTGGTCGGCGGCGCTGTGCGCGGCGGCCGGATGATCGCCGACTGGCCCGGTTTGGCAGCAGCGAACCTGTTCGAGGGCCGCGACCTGCGACCCACACTGTCACTCGACGCGCTCATCGCACAAACCTGTGCCGAGACTTTTGGTCTGGACCCCGATCGGGTCGCGCAGGTGCTTTCGCCGGGCAACCCACGGCGCCCACCTTTACCGGGCTTGCTGCGCTCCTGAGCGCCGGATATCACCGGGACGGCCCTGCGCCGTCCTGGGCTTTGCAGTCGCCATCAGCGCACCGGTAAGATGGCCCGGGTTCCGGTCACGGGCCAGGGAGAGCCGAGATGTTGATCAACTGTGTCGCCTACGAAAAAGGCCTGCGCCTGGCTGATGTGCCGGTGGCTGACATTGGCCGCTTCCTGGCGCGGCCCGAGTGCTTTGTCTGGGTGGCCCTGCGCGACGCCACGGCCGAGGAAATGGCGCAGATGCAGGAACAATTCGGTCTGCACGAGCTTGCGGTGGAGGATGCCCTACACGGCCACCAACGGCCCAAGATCGAGGAGTATGCGGACGACACCGTCTATACCGTGATGCACACGGTGGAACTCTCACCCACCGACGAACCCGTTGTGGGCGAGGTCAATGTCTTCGTGGGCCCCAACTACGTGCTGTCGGTTCGCAACCGCAGCCGCCATCAGCTGCTGGGGGTGCGCGCGCGCTGTGAGCGCGAGCCCGAGCTGCTGCAACTGGGCCCTGCCTTTGTGCTCTATGCCATCGTCGACTCGGTGGTGGACCGCTACTTCCCCTTTGTCGATGCACTCGAAAGCGAACTCGAGGCGATCGAGGACCGCATCTTCGAGCCTGGGATCCAGGCACGCGAAAACGTCAAGCGCCTGTATGCGCTCAAACAACGGGTGACGCTGGTACGCCATGCGGTGCTGCCTCTCTTGGAGGCGATGGACAAGCTCACGGGGGGCCGGGTGCCACCGGGCTTCAATCACACCCAGCACTATTTCCGCGACGTGGTGGACCATCTGACGCGAATCCTGGGCGCGCTGGAGAATTTACGCGAAACCATCGGCACGGCCATCCAGGTGAACCTGGCGGTGAGCACCATTGAAGAGTCCCAAACCACCAAGCAGCTGGCGGCCTGGGCCGGCGTGTTTGCCCTGGCCACCTTCATGGTCGGCGTGTGGGGCATGAACTTCAAGTACATGCCCGAGCTCGATCAGCCCTGGGGCTACCCAGCGGCGCTGGGCGTGATCTTCGGCGCTTGCGGGGTGATGTGGTGGCGGTTTCGGCGCGCTGGGTGGTTGTGAAACGAGACCCCAGCGACGGTCAGAGCGCCTTGCGCACCTGCCCGGCCAGACCGGCTCTTCCTCGCGCCTCGTAGGCCTCGGCCACACCCTGGCGGTCACGCGCCTCTTTGTTCTGGCTCATCTTCGATTTGCCGACCAGCGAGGTGACAGCGATCTCGATCCCCACGATCTGTCCCATCATCTGCGCCAGGTAATCGGCCGGCGCGTCGGACATCTTCCAGGGCTTGGGCTCGGTCACTTCATGGTGGCGCGTGAGGCGGGCCACGACGCCGCGCAAGTAGCGCTCGTCGTCATGGGCGGTGAAGGTGCCGTGGGCGTGCACCACCTCGTAATTCCAGGTCGGCACCTGGCGATGCGCTTCATGCTTGCTGGGGTACCAGTTGGGGGACACATAGGCCTGCTCCCCGCGAAAGACAACCAGCACCGGGCTACCGGCCGCCACCTGTTGCCACACCGGATTGGCCCGGGCCACATGCGCGCGCAAGGTGCCTAAAGGGCCGGCATCAGGGTCGAACTCAAACGGAATGTGATCGGCATCCAAACCCTGGGGACCGTGGGTCACCAGCGTGCCCAGCGGGTGCTCGCGCAGGATGCGGTGCAGCTCCTGGGGGTCGGTCAGGGCGAAGGCGGCGGGGATGTACATCGAGGCGAAATGCAGGGCCGGTCAAGGGCTCAAGCGTAGCGTCTTGCTACAGGTCCTGCCAAGCCGCCCCCGAAGGCGCTCCCAATGCGCTCAGGCCGCCAGCATGAACCCAGCGAAAAACGCCGCCAGTTCCGCATGCGCGTCCAGCGGCAGCACATGGGCCACGTACTGGTCTGGCCGCACCACCACCAGAGCGCCTTGCGCTCGGTCGATACCGCGCAGGTCATAGATGTTCGGCTGGTGGCGCACCACCGCGCTGTACACCTTCTCGTAGTCATACAGGCCCATGCGCCCCTTGGGCGGGCGCAGCATCAGCGGCATGGACTCGATGGCCAGCTCGGCATGGGGCCGCTGGAAGACGCCGCGGAGGTCAAACACCGCATCCAGATCCTGCCCCTGCGGAGTGAAGCGGCGCGCCGGTGAGTCGGGCGACTCGGCCAGGAAGCGGGCCAGGGCGCGCAGACCACGCCCCTCCTCCACGTGATCTTGGGCGCCCGCAAAGGCGTACAGGCGCCAGCGGCCGTCGGCCAGAGCCGCATGCCCCAGTTGGACCGGCTTGGCGTCGTTGATCTGCAGCACCTGCGCCGAGTGAAAACGCATGCCCACGGTGTAGCCCGGCGCCAGCGCCTGGTGCATGGCCTCGCCAGTGATACGCGAGGGCGGGTAATGCGTGCCCATGCCGGCGGTGAAGCGACCATGCTGCTCGAAATACTTCTGGAAGGCCTTCGGGTCCACGCCCTGGCCGTTGGTGTCGCCATCGAGCTTGGGCTTGTCGCTGATCATCTTGGCCCACTCGCGGTCAAAGTCGATCAGGCCCTGGCCGGCCACTTGCCGCTCAGACGAATACGAGTGCAGCAGCTGCGGGTCGCACTGACCGCGCAGCACCGCGGCCAGCTTCCAGCCCAGGTTGAAGGTGTCCTGCATGGAAAAGTTCATGCCCTGGCCTGCCTTGGGGCTGTGGGTGTGGCAAGCGTCGCCGGCAATGAAGACGCGCGGCAGGCGGCTACCCTCTTGGCCCGCGGGTACGTCGTCGTACTTGTCGCAAATGCGCTGGCCGATTTCATAGACCGACCACCAGGGCACCTCCTTCACCTCCATGGTGTAGGGGTGCAAGATGCGCTGCGCTGCGGCGATCAGATGGTCTAGGGTGATGCCGCGCGCCGACACGCGCTCGGCCTCGCCCAGCTTGTCCATCTCGACGTAGAGACGCACCAGGTAGCCGCCTTCGCGCGGGATGACCATCAGGGTGCCGTGCGGCGACTGCATCGCCGACTTGTAGCGAATGTCCGGGAAGTCGGTCACGGCCAGCACGTCCATCACCCCCCAGGCCTGGTTGGCCGAGCCGCCCACCAGCTGAAGGCCGATGGCGCCGCGCACCGCGCTGCGGGCGCCGTCGCAGCCGACCACATAACGGGCGCGCACCGTCTCGACCTGGCCCTGGTGCGCCGCGTCGCAGCGCTCCAGACGCACCACCACCGGGTACTCGGCGCCTTCTTCGACCTTCAGGTCCAGCACCTTGCGGGCGTAATAGGGCTCCATGCGGCTGGGGGAGTTGCGCATGTGGGCCAGGTAGTGGTCATGCACCCGCGCCTGATTGAGCACCACATGCGGAAACTCGGACAGACCGTCCTCGGTGTCCTGCACACGCCCGTGGCGCACGATGCGGCTCGGGTCGTGGGGATCAGGCTTCCAGAAGGTCACCTCATTGATCCAGCAGGCCTCTTCCTCGACCTTTTTGGCAAAACCAAAGGCCTGGAACATCTCCATCGTGCGGCAGGCAATGCCGTCGGCCTGGCCCAGATGGATAGGGCCCTCTTTGGCCTCGACCAGGCAGGTGTGAATGTCGGGGAAGTTCGCCATCTGCGCCGCCATCGTCAGGCCGGCCGGGCCGGCACCCACCACCAGCACGTCGACCTGCTGCGGCACGCTGTCACCAGGGGGCAGGGCATGGGGCGAGGCCTCGTGGACTTCGGGGTCGCGGCTCTTGAAGCCGTTCAGGTGAAATTGCATGGTCTTGTCTCTGGGTGGAGGAGGCCTTGGGAAATGCCGATTTTTACTCAGCATCAATATTATATGTATGCTGACTAATTGGCGCCAGAGGGATAGAATCCAGGCGAACCCTGAGCCGGGCCCTGCCTGCTGCCACATGAAAGCCAAGTCAAAAAACCTCGATCCCTGCAGCCTGCCCGGTCACCTGGCCCGCCGGGTGCAGCAGCTGGCCGTGGCCCTGTTCGCCCAGGAGGTCGGTGACATCGGGCTCACGCCGGTGCAGTACTCGGCGCTGCAGACGGTGTGCAACCAGCCCGGCATCGACCAGAAGACATTGGCCGCCACCATCGGCTACGACACCTCGACCATCGCCGGCGTGATCGACCGGCTGGAAGCGCGTGGCCTGCTGGCCCGTCAGGTCTCTCCCGTCGATCGCCGCGCCAAGCTGCTCACTCCCACCGAGGAGGGCACCCGGACCCTCGCTGCAGTGGTGCCCCGCATGCTGCAGGCGCAGGAGCGCTTGCTCGAGCCCCTCGCGGCGGCCGAGCGCAAGGAGTTCATGCGGATGATGCGGGTGGTGATCGAGGCCAACGCCGAGTTGAGCACCATTCCCGCGCGGGATTGAAGCCGTACCCCGAAAACAACCAGACCCTTCTGCATCATCAGCTCTGACGACGGAGCCTGCCCTGCCAGCTCAGGCCCCGCATGAGCGCGCACCCGGCGCAGGAGCTGGCGAGGCGGCCGATGGACCCAAGGTCACGGATGCTCTCGGCGTCTTGGTGGCCGGCTCGGAACCCTGGTCAGCGCTTGCGTTGGGGCTCAGCGCCGAGGCGTTTGCGCCAGTAGCCAAATTCGTCCTCATGGACCTCCAGGTCCACCTCGGACACCCGCGCCTGCAGGCGCTCTTGCACGTCGGCCACCGCCTGGTTGTAGATGGAGGGGCCGACCTCTTCGAGAAAGAACCCCAGCAGGCCAGCTGCGGCGATGTTGCCGATCGGCTCGTCCATGTGTTCGCGGAAGTAGCGCTCGATGGAGGAGACGGCCTGCTGGCGAACGTCTTTGGGCAGTTCGATCATGGATTCATTTTGCAGGTTGGGGCCCACGCCGCTCACGCTTCCTTGCAGGTCGGACGGATTTGGAAAGCAGCACTCAAGGCTTCAGGAGATGCGGGAGGTATTGCTCCAGAACCTGCTCGACGACCCGGGCCTGTAATGCGTCCCGCCGCCGCTTGAGTGGGTCGCGGTCCTCGCGAACGCTCAACCACTTCTTGAGGCCGATGAAGTTCATCGGGTGAAGCGTGTTCATCCTTGCCATGTCGCCGTTTGTAGCGACCACGACGGCAGAAAAGCCAGGCGCGTCGACGAGCGCCTGCGCCTTGGGCGCCTGCACGACCCAAAAGTCGTCTTCGTCGTCACTGAGCCCGAGGGGGTGGGGATCATCCCCCGCCTTCATTCGGCGCAGGATGTCGACCCCGAAGCCGTCCTTGTTCACCGCGGTGTACTTCTGGCCATTGCGGATGCGAAAGCTCGCGTCCACCTTGCGCAGGACGCCCAGCATAGAGCGGTCCACGCGATGCAGGGCAGTTGCGAAGGCCATACGACGGCGTACGTCCCACAGCAGGTCGATGTCCCTCGTCGCTACGGCTTCGCTTTCAAAACGCACACCCGCTGCCGCCTCGTAGGCATAGAGCGCGTGCGTCCCCACAACCCGAAAGTGCTCGCCCAAGCGGGTTTCGGCCAGGCGTCCGAGGATGTCAACCACCACAGGGGCAACTCGACCCACCCGAAGCGCCCGGTTCATGCGCTTGTGCCGTGCGAGGGACTCCTTAAGGCCGGCCAGACGGGACTGGGCGTCCTCCTTGCGCTTGCGAAACGCCCGGTAGATGGCCTCGGTTTCTGGCGCGCGAGGGCCCAGACTCTTCTCGCTGCCAGCGGTACTCGTTCGGACGAGGTAGTCCTTGGCAGACGATGCCGCGGCCCCCTTGTGCCAGTACATGCCGCCCCGCACCTGCTCCGCCTCCTTCCGCGCCTCTTCATAGGCCTCAAAGGCGGCGACCGCGTCGATGTACTGGCGCGAGGCGTCGGGCGATTGCTCCAGCATGGCGTTTTTTCGGCACCTTTAATTGAAATGCATTTTTATACCGAACTTCTTTTATTTACAAGTACTTATAATATTTTTCTAACCCGCCTAGAAGCCATTTTTAAGTGATTTCGCGCGGCAGGGGTGGCAAACTGGGCGCACGGCCGGAACCCCCATCCGGGGCGATGCCCCGAGCCCATTAGCATTGCGGGTTGACCGGCCCTTTCCGCCGCACAGTTCCTCATGCCCCCCACCTCCCCCGCCCCCACCGCCAGCGAGCTCCTCGCCCAGGGTCATACGCCCATGATGGCGCAGTACCTGGCCATCAAGGGCGAGTACCCCGAGACGCTGGTGTTCTACCGGATGGGGGACTTCTACGAGCTGTTCTGGGGCGACGCCGAAAAGGCCGCCCGACTGATCGACATCACCCTCACCCGCCGCGGCCAGTCGGCCGGGCAGCCGGTCACCATGGCCGGTGTCCCCTTCCATGCGGTCGACACCTACCTGGCCCGCCTGATCCGCCTGGGCGAATCGGTGGCCATTTGCGAACAGGTGGGCGAGGTGGGCGCAGGCAAGGGCCCGGTGGAGCGTAAGGTGGTGCGGGTCGTCACCCCCGGCACGCTCACCGACAGCAGCTTGCTCGCCGACAAGACCGAGGCGGTGCTGCTGGCCATCTACCCCGGCGCCAAGCACCGTCTGGGTCTGGCCTGGATGTCGGTCACCCAGGGCGCGCTGCACCTGGCCGAGGCCGACGGCGAGGCGCTCGAGGCCTGGGTGGCACGGGTCGCCCCCAGCGAAATCCTTTACGGTGCCGACGCCACGCCCACCTTCGAGGCGCGGCTCAAGGCGCTGCGCGCGGCGGGCGCAACCGCTGCCGGTTCCTCGCTCACCGTACGCCCGGCCTTCCAGTTCGACGCCGGGCTGGGCCAGCGCAAGCTGCAAGAGCAATTGCAGTCGGCCAGCCTGCAGGCCTGGGGCGCCGACGGACTGCCCGAGGCCCATGCCGCGGCCTCGGCCCTGCTGGCCTATGCCGAGCACACCCAAGGCCGGGCCCTCACCCATGTGCGCAGCCTGCAGGTGCAACGTGACGACGAGCTGATTGACCTGCCGGTGGCCACCCGCCGCAACCTCGAGCTGGTGCAGACCCTGCGCGGCGAGGATTCGCCCACACTCTTTTCATTGCTGGACACCTGTTGCACCGGCATGGGCAGCCGCATGCTCAAGTCCTGGCTGCTGTCGCCGCGCCGCGATCGCAGCCAGGCGAGCGCCCGCCATGACGCCATCGAAGCCCTGCGCGAGGGACCCTGGCAGGCCCTGCGCGCTCACCTAGCGGGCATCAGCGACGTCGAGCGAATCACCGCCCGCATCGCCCTGCGCCAGGTGCGTCCTCGCGAGCTCGTCGGCCTGCAGCAGTCGCTGGAAAAAGCCGCCGCCCTGGCGCCAGCGCTGGCCGGCCGGCCTGGCCTGCTCGCCACGCTCGCGCAAGACCTCGTGCCACCCGCAGCCTGCGCGCCCCGTTTGGCCGCGACCTTGCGGGAGGAGCCCGCTGCGATGGTGCGTGACGGCGGCGTCATCGCCAACGGCCATGACGCCGATCTCGACGAGCTGCGCGCCATCCAGGACAACGCCGACGGCTTCTTGCTGGAGATGGAGGCCCGTGAGCGCGCGCGCACCGGCATCGCCAACCTGCGGGTGCAGTTCAACAAGGTGCACGGCTTCTTCATCGAGGTCACGCAAGGTCAGCTCGACAAGGTGCCCGACGACTACCGCCGCCGCCAGACCCTCAAAAATGCCGAGCGCTTCATCACCCCCGAGCTCAAGGCCTTCGAAGACAAGGCCCTGTCCGCACAAGAGCGCGCCCTGGCGCGGGAGAAGTGGTTGTACGAGCAGCTGCTGGACGCCATGCAGCCGGAGGTGGCTGCGCTGGGCGCGCTGGCACGGGCGCTAGCCTCACTGGACGCCCTGTGCGCCCTGGCCGAGCGCTCGCTCACCCTGCAGTGGTGCCGCCCGCAATTCACCCGCGAGCCGGGTATCGAAATCCGCCAGGGCCGCCACCCGGTGGTTGAAGCCCGCTTGGCCGAGACCGGCATGGGCAGCTTCATCGCCAACGACACGCAGCTGGGCCCCAAGCAGCGCATGCAGGTAATCACCGGCCCCAACATGGGCGGCAAGTCGACCTATATGCGCCAAGTGGCCATCATCAGCCTGCTGGCGGCGATGGGTGCCTATGTGCCCGCCAGCGCCTGCCGGCTGGGGCCGATGGACGCGATTCACACCCGCATCGGCGCCGCCGACGACCTGGCCAATGCCCAATCGACCTTCATGTTGGAAATGACCGAGGCAGCCCAGATCCTGCACGCGGCCACGCCACGCAGCCTGGTGCTCATGGACGAGATCGGCCGCGGCACTAGCACCTTCGACGGCCTGGCTCTGGCCAGCGGTATCGCGGCCCACCTGCACGATAAGACACAGGCCTTCTGCCTCTTCGCCACCCACTACTTCGAGCTGACCGAGTTCCCGGCCCAGCACCATGCGGCGGTGAACTGGCATGTGAGCGCAGCAGAGTCAGGACAGGACATCGTCTTCCTGCATGAGCTGCAACCGGGCCCCGCCAGCCGCAGCTACGGCATTCAGGTCGCGCGCCTGGCCGGCATGCCAACGGCGGTGGTCCACCACGCGCGCCACGCGCTGGCCAAGCTGGAGACGCAACAGACGGAGTCGCGCGAGCAGGTAGACTTGTTCGCGCCGCCCCCCGAAGCCCCGGAGGCGGCCCCGAGCGCGGTCGAGGCTCTTCTAAGAGCAATCGACCCCGATGCGCTCAGCCCCAGGGAGGCGCTCGACGCCCTGTACCAATTGAAGAACAAGCTGGACAAGCAACCATGACCTACTGCGTCGGCGTCAAGCTCAAGGCCGGACTCGTGTTCCTGTCTGATTCCCGCACCAATGCGGGCGTAGACCACATCAGCACCTTCCGCAAGATGATCGTCTACGAGCGGCCGGGTGACCGCTTCATGGTGATGCTCACCGCGGGCAACCTGTCCATCTCGCAATCGGTGCGCGAGGTCCTGCAGACCGAGCAGCTCACCGACGCCGACGGTGAGCCCCTCACCATCTGGAACGCACGCAGCATGTTCGACGCCGCTCGGGTACTGGGCCAGGCAGTGCGACGCGTTTACGACCGCGACGGCGAGTCGCTGCGCCAGGCCGGCGTGGAGTTCAATATTTCCATGATCTTCGGTGGCCAGATCCACGGCGAGGGCATGCGCCTGTTCAATGTGTACTCAGCCGGTAACTTCATCGAGGCCACCGCTGAAACGCCGTACTTCCAGATCGGCGAATCCAAATACGGCAAGCCGGTTCTTGACCGGGTGCTCACTCCCGACACCTCGCTGGACGAGGCTGCCAAGTGCGCCTTGGTGTCCATGGACTCGACGATGAAGTCCAATCTCTCGGTGGGGGCCCCGCTGGACCTGGTGGTGTACGAGGCCGATCGCCTCGCCACCGACCGCGTGGTGTGCATCGACATGGCCAACCCCTACTACCGCATGCTCCATGAGAGCTGGGGCCAGAAACTGCGCGAGGCCTTCGACAGCCTGCCGCCACCCGCCTGGGGCGACGAGAAGACCGCCACGCCGCTGCGGGTCGCGCAGTCGTCGGTAGTGCCGCTACGCAAGATCACCCGGGCCGAGGAAAAGCTGATTTGAGGCCAAGCGCCAGCTCAGGCAGGCGTAGCCTGGCGCCCTGGGCGCCTCCCTTGGCGAGCCGGGGCACGTTCTCGGGTACGTCCTCGGGTACGTCCTCGGATACGCCAGGGATCTCCCCATGAGCCTGATCGTTTTCTCCCACGCCAACAGCTTCCCCGCCTCGACCTACCGGGTGATGTTCGCAGCGCTGGAAAAGCGCGGCTTCACTGTCCGGGCGATCGAGAAGTTCGGCCATAACCCGCGCTTTCCGGTCACGCCCAACTGGCCGCATTTGGTCGACGAGTTATACGAATTTGCCGAGGCCGAGGGCGTCAAGGCCGGCGAGCCGGCCTGGCTGATCGGGCACTCGCTGGGCGGTTTCCTCAGCACCATGTGCGCTGCCCGCCACCCCGAGATGGCACGTGGCGTTCTGATGCTCGACTCCCCCCTGATCGGCGGCTGGAAGGCCACCGCCTTGGGCGCAGCCAAACGCACCGCCCTGATTGGCGAGTTAGGCCCTGGCGCGGTCAGCCGAAAGCGCCGGGACCGCTGGGACAGCCTGGAGGATGCGCTGGCGCACCTGCAGCACAAGAAGGCCTTCTCCCGCTGGGATAAGCAGGTGCTGCACGACTACGTCAGGCACGGCACCCGCGCCGATCACGGCCAGCGGGTGCTGGCCTTCTCCCGCGAGGTGGAGACCGCCATCTACAACACCCTGCCCCACCACATCGAGCGGCTGCTGGCCCGCCACCCGCTCCAATGCCCGGCGGCCTTCATCGGCGGCTCGCATTCACGTGAGCGTCAAATGGTGGGCATGGCCCTGACCGACAGGGTCACCCAGGGGCGGATCACGCTGCTGGAAGGCAGTCACCTGTTCCCGATGGAAAAGCCCGAGGCAACGGCCGCCGCGATCGAGGCGGCACTGCTGGCGATGTAGGGCGAGGGTTGGCCCCCGCGCCACCGCCACCGGCATCCCCAACTCGGCCTGCTTGAGCACGGCCGCCAGACGGTCCAGTGCGGCCTGGCGTGTGTGGGGCAGACTTGCATGCTCGGGCTCCTTGGGCTGATTCAGAGGCGCAGGGGTCTTCATGGTGCCTGGCAAATCGGCATGCTCTCGCTAGCCGGTGGCCCGCTCGGCTTGAAGGGCCATGGTCGGGCTCCCCGCAGCTTGCTCAGCCCTTGCGTCACTCAAGCGGTGAAGACGGTACCCGATGAATCTGGCGCTTAGTTTCAGAACTTGTGCGCAGGCAGCAGGCCTTGGCGCCGATCCGACAGCATCTTCAAAAGCCCGTTTCACGCACCAGTACTGACGCGGCGTGACGAAAGTGGCGCCACAAGGCCGGCTCCGGCCTGGCCTCGACCAGCACCTTGCCTCGAAACTGCGACTGGCTCAGCCGTTGCGGGAGTTCAGCCACACTGAATGCCACCCGATAGATGGAACGCTCAGGAATCAGCTTGTCGCCCTCGGCCCGAGTCAGCACATGGCCCCCCGAAACGCTGGCCAGTTCACGTCGAGGCAGCTGACGGCTAGCATCTTTGTCGATGGAGCTGACCTTCAGCTCAAGCAGGGGGGCGGCGCCGCTGTCTTGTATGAACACGGCTCGGTCACCGACGGAAATTCTGGCGATGGATTCCTCGTCAAGCCAAGTCTCCACCAACCAGGGCGTTCCTTCGCGCACCAGGGTTGCGAGCTTTTCCTTGCCTGCCAGCCATTGGCCTTGATGCAGATCGGGATGGATGTCGCGCAGGTGGCCCGCATACGGCGCGAGTGGTGCGAATTGCAGTATTTCTGTCTGCACGCCCGCCAACTCGCTGCGTAAGGTTTCGACCGAGTCCCGATTGACCAGCATGCGCTTGCGCCACTCTGGGTCAAAGCCTGAATTGACCGACTGCCACCTCTGGGCCTCCAGCCTGACCTGCAGCGCTGCTTTGCGGACCGCCAGATCCGGTGCATAAAGCCTGACAACGGTGGCTCCCTGTTCCACCCGGTCGCCCTCCTTGTAGCCCAGCTCCATCACCATCGCACCGGATGGCGCAAAAATCGGCCAGGATTCCGCAGGCTTGAGCATGGCAGAGGCCTCGATCCGTCCCGGCCATGGCACCACCATCAGGGCCACAAACATTGCCGCCAGGGCAAGCAGACTCAGTGCTGTGCGC
Organism: Ramlibacter sp.; assembly: GCF_029866045.1. Taxonomy (GTDB): domain Bacteria; phylum Pseudomonadota; class Gammaproteobacteria; order Burkholderiales; family Burkholderiaceae_C; genus Ramlibacter. The sequence goes on from NZ_JARXAB010000138.1 coordinate 30,377, forward strand.
AGGCTGCGGGCAATCGCATGTCGCCGCACCCACCAGGCCTTGAGCTCATTGCGGATGGGCCATGCGATGAACCAGGCGATCTCGACGAGAAAAAGAAAAATGCCCAGCGCCTTGAAGAAGAAGTGGTAGACGAGAACTGCAATGCCGATGAACACCACCAGACGGTAGATCCAGGTCAGCCATGCAAACGCCACCATCGCCCTTTGGATGCCAGCAGAAAAGAATTCGGGCGGATCCTCCTTCAGATGGAACAGCCACTCGCGCAGCTTCCACCGGGCCAGCGCGAAGCTGCGCTCATGGAGGTTGGGCATGTCCAGGGCATCGGACAGGATAAAGTAGCCGTCGAAACGCATGAATGGGCTGGCATTGATCGCCAGCGTGGCGATCCAGCTGGTGGTGGCCAGCACAAAAAATGCCGCGCGCAAATTGCCCTCGGGCAAGACAGACCAGGCCAGCGTCGCCCAGGCGGCAATCACCAGCTCGGTCACGATACCGGCGCTGGCCACTTTCAGCCTCTGACGCCGATCGGTCAAGCGCCAGGTCTCGTTGGTGTCGGTATAGGCCATGGGCCACATCACCAAAAATGCCACCCCCATGGTGGGGACCCGGCATCCAAAGCGCTTGGCGGTGAAGGCATGGCCCAACTCATGCAACAGCTTGACCGCAAACAGTGCCACGCCGTAGGCCAGCAGACCCGACCAGCTGAACAGGTCAACCATTTGCGCGGCAAAGGCATCCCACTGGCGCATCACGTTGGACAAACCCCAGCCCAGGGCCAGCAGGGTGAGCCAAGCAAAGCTGCTGGTGTAGAAGATGGACACCACTCCCGCCCAACGACCCAGCCAGGCGTCCGGGCGTATCAGCGGGACCCTGAAAAACAGGTAGTGATGCAGCAGCCACTTGTACCAGCTGGCCTGCATGGCCTCGGCCCGCTGAGCCATGCGGCTCGAGCCTTGTGCCGCATCAGGCTTCAGAATTTGGTGACGTTGGAGAAATTCCACCACCCCCAGCACATCGGGCTCGGACATCTGCAAGGTGGTGTGTTGGCTGATGTCTGCCGCAATCGCCTGAGGCTCATCCATCCACCAGCGCTGCATCACCTCGAAGGTGGGCCAGTCGATTCGGAAGAACAGATTCCGGGCGGGGTCGTGCAGCGTCCAGCTGGGCTGGCCGTCGGCCAGGGCAGGCCCCGGCATCAGGTCAATTTCCTCGCGCAGAGCAGGCAGTGCCATCTATTACCAGCCCAGATAGAGCCTGACCGTGGTCAGCGGCCTGCGCAAGACCCAGTAGATCAGCGGCACCTTCTCTCCAAACAGCTTGGCGGTCCCCTTCAAGCCCACCCTGTGCTCGGTAGGCCGCTCCAAGGCGGCGCGCAGCCTGAAAGCCTGGTATCCCTCAGGCCTCTCGACCGCCTCATGAGCCATGTAGCGCAGCTTGGCTTGCAGTGGTTCCAAGGGACTGGCATTGAGGAACAGCTGGATAGGATCGCCGGGCTGCAGTGAACTTGCATCGGCCAGCGGCAGCCATACCTCTACCTCGGCATCGCCTTCTGTCGCAATGCGCAAAATACGCTCACCGACAGTCACAGGCCGACCTATCCATTCGGAAGGGTCATCCATCAGAACCACTCCGTCCTGCGGTGCCAGCACCCGACCCCGGCGCAGCTGGTCGGACAGGTACTGGACTTCGGCCCGCTTTTCCTCGATCTTTCCACTGAGCAGGCCAAGCTGATTGCGTGCCCGCGGATCGGCCAGGGCCTGCTGCGAGGTTTGTCTGTAGTCCGTCTGCGCGGTCACCAGGCCTTGGCGGGCTACTTCAAGCCGGCTCTGGATCAAGGCTTCGTCAAAGCCAAACAGGGGCTGACCCTTGCGAACCAGCTGATTGGGCTGGACGTGAAACGCGTCAACCACCCCTTCCATGGGCGCTCTTACAACCGTTGGCCGTGCCGGCACCAGCTCACCTGGCGCCAGCACCGTCATTTGCACCGGGTAGGCCATAGCGAGTGCCAGCGCAATCATCAAGACCGGCCATACCCACGGAATGCGGCGCCTCGCCCCGTCGCCGTTTCTAGAAAGGAGCGCGCCAAGCCAGCGTGACTTGCCCAGCGCTTGGTGGGCGTGTGTCCAGGTTTCACACCAGTGGCCCAGCAAGGCGGCCTGCGGCTGCGTCCACGCCAGGTCATCGGCCACGAGCAGATCGCTACCGTCTCCCAGGGGGACCCACAGTCCATGTGCCGGCCACCACTGCGCCCATTGGGCGGCCAGTTCCGGGCTGAGCTGAGCAGCGGCGAAAACCTGCCCCGGCTTGAAGTTCCTGCGTGCATGTTCGAGGACCTTGCGCAACCACAGCACATAGGGTGCGTTGGCCTCGGCCTGCACCACGCCCGACAGGACAGGCAGCCGTTGCCCACTCAGAAACAGGGCCGCCTGCCTGTATGGCACCAACTGCCGGCTGTCGTTGGCCAGCATGAAACCCAACTCAGACTGGGTACGAGTCCGGCGGGCGCGGTGCGCCAGTTCAAGCAAGACCCGCTGAGGTTCTATACCCCCGATAGACTCATTCATCGCACATCATCAATGGGCCGTGGCTGACTCGGCTAGGCTGACCTTGACCGTTTGCATTAGATCCGGCGTCGCCTGATCCGGCGGGGTCAGGTCGATGGGCGTTAGCAGGTCCAAAGGCAAGCCCAGCGTGGAACGCTTGGCGGCCAAGCGCAATTTCTCGCTCAGACTGTTGCGGCTTTGGGGCTTGTCTGCCGGTTTTTCGGCCGGGGGCTGCTCGCCCACGAACATGCGGAACAAGACGGTCGCTTCCCGGTCTTCACCGTCGCGTGCTGTGACCTTGAGATCGATCTTGCCCTTGAAGCCACCGCTGGCTGCCGGGTCGACCTCAAAGCTGCCTGAGCGTTGATCAAACTGCACCCACGGCGGCAAGGGGGTGCCGTCGGCCAGAGAGGCAGTCAATTGAATCACCGCATCGGCTTTGGAATGCACGAAGGCGTCGTAGGGCATGGACACCTTGGCGGTGGATGTACCTTCTACAAATTGGTCGGTCACGCCCTTAAAGACCTGAAGTCCCGCAGGCCGGGTGGCGTCCACCACAACGGGGAAGCCTCTGGAGCTGGTCAGCAACTCGCCTATCGCAGGAGGCGCGGGCGGAGCAGCTGGTTCGACCCGCTTGGCTTCAAGGGGCTGCAAGGTGGAATTGAAACCCTGGGTCGGTGGACGAACCGGCTCGGGTGCGACCGGCGCCGCGGGTGTTGCAGGTAACTCGGGCGGCGCTGGCGGGGGCGGGGGCGTGGGCGTGGGCGGGGACGGGGGCAGCGGTATGGACGTGTCGTCATCGAGGCCGGTGGTGCTCTCGGCCGGCGTGCCGCTAGGCATGTCGGGCCCGTACTTCTTGCCCGAGCCGTCGTCAACGATGCTGGTCTCGCCCGCAGCGCTCTTGGCGCTGTAGATGGTGTAGGCCGCCTTCAGGCCAAAGCCCTCGGCCCCCTCCAGCAGCGCATCGGCTTCGCTGGTGATAGTCACCCGCACATAGACCCGGCCACCAACTGGCACCGTCGGCTTACTGGTGCTGCTGTAGACCGTCCAGTGGGTGCCGTCGGTAGAAAACTCGATCGGCATGAACCCCGCAAAGTTCGCTTCTGCATCGCCTGCAGCGGCCGTGCCTTGCAGCGACAGGTCCAGCGCATAGCCAGCGATGGCGTTGACCGTGAACATTGCGTAGGTCGAGGCCTCGTTGACCGGACCATAGGCGGTGACCGACACGCCGAGGTCATCGTCGAGGCCGGTGGTGCTCTCGGCCGGCGTGCCGCCAGGCATGTCGGGCCCGTACTTCGTACCCGAGCCGTCGTCAACGATGCTGGTCTCGCCTGCAGCGCTATTAGCGATGTTGCTGGTGTAGGCTGCCTTGACCGCAAACGTCTCTGTCCCTTCGAAATTCAAATCACTTTCCGAGCTGATGTCTACGCGCACGTAGACCTTGCCGCTGGCCGGCACCGTGGGCTTACCACTGGTGTAGGCGGTCCAGCTTGTGCCATCGGTCGACCACTGAATGCTCGTGAAGCCCGCGAAGGCAGCAGCAGTGCCAGAACTGGCCGCCTGGATGGCAAGGTCAAGCTCGTAGCCGTTGGCCGCCGTGACCGTGAACATCGCATAGGTGGAGCCTTCGTTGACAGGCGCTGCGGCTGTGATGCTGATGGTTCGGTCGTCGTTTTTGGCGCTGTCGCTGGCGTTGTCCGAATTGTCACCATCGTCATCCCCGCCCGTTCCATCGTCCTTAATGGTGCCCGACCCCTGGGCATCGCTGATGGTGGCGGCGGCGACATTCGAAAGATTGATGGTGAAGCTTTCGCTTCCCTCGAACACGCTGTCGTTGTTGATCGTGACCTGAACGCTCTTGCTGCTGTCGCTGGGCAAAAAAGTCAGTGTGCCTGCCGCGCCAGTAAAGTCATTGGCCGCTCCAGCCTTGGCGGAGCCATCGCTGAAGGTATAGGCCACGGTTGCGTTTTGCGTGGTGCTACCGGTCTTGGTCACGGTAAAGGTCAGAGTACCTGCGGCTTCATTGACCGTGACATCGCTGACCGCAAAGCTGGGGCGATCGTCGTCCTTGACGGTGGTGGTGTCCGCGTCAGACCCGTCATCCCCGTCGATGCTGCCGTCGTCGTAAATGGTGGTGTCGGCGTTGGCCGATGCGCCTACCCGCTGGGCGCCAGAGCTTCGGTCGGCGTAAAGCAGGGGGGCAGATGCAAAGCTGGCAGTGAGGTTGAATGACTCCGGTCCCTCATAGGTGGCGTCGTTGGTGGTTGCCACACGCACCAGGAACGACGTTTTGCCCGCGCTCAAGGTCACCTGATTGCCCGCTACAGTCGCCCAGGTCGCGCCGCTGTCCTGGCTCCATTGGTAGGACGCGCTGTTGTAGTCTGCGCCAGCAGTCGAGACGTTGTTCAACGCCAGGTTGATGGTGGTTGCTGCGGCAAGAGCATTGGACAGGTTGACCGTAAAGGTGGCTCTAGATCCCTCCTCCACATTCATGCCCGTGACGGCCAACGTAGGCTGGTCGTCGTCTCCCCCAAGCTGCCCATCGTCCAAGATCGTGCCGATGCCGGTTGCCCGGTTGATGGTCGCATTGACCGGGCTGGTCAGAATCAGGCTGAAGGTTTCAGACCCCTCGTAAATCCCATCGTTGATGATCGGGACCGAGATGGTCTTGCTGATTTCATTGACCCCCAGCGTGAGCGAGTCTGAGCTGGCGGTGTAGTCCGCCCCTGCCGTTGCGCTGGACGCCACCGTGTTGTAGCTCACCGTCACTGTCTGGTTGGCCCAGCCGCTCTTGGTCACGGTGAAATTCATCACACCAGCGGCCTCGTCAACCGTCACATCGTCGATCGACAAGGCGGGCGGTGGGCTCACGCCGTTGATGGTGAGTGTGACGGTGGCGGTCGAGGTGCCTCCTCGGCCGTCTGACAAGGTGTAGGTGAAGGTGTCGGTGGACGATTCGCCGGCATTGAGGTAGTCGAAAGCACCGCTCGGGTCATAGGTGTAGGAGCCGTCGGGTGCCACAGTCAGTTGTGCACCCGAGGCCAGCCTGACCGTCGTGGTCGTGGTCGCGGAAGTTTGTGCAATTCCCGACCCGTTGATTGCAGCCACCCTGAGGTTGGGCAAGTCCGTAGCGTCGGCATCGGTGTCGTCTCCGCTACCTTCATTACTGGTGATCAGGTTGGCCCCAGAGGCCGTCTGGTTCTCGCTGATGGTTCTCGCATTGGCCGTGGCCGTCGGGGCGGTATTGGCCGGTACGGGCACGCTGATGCTGTCACCGCCGCTGTCAGTGCTGTCGTCCGGGTCAACGTAGGAGGCGCTGAGAACGGTTCCTTGCGCCAAGTTGGTAAACCCAGCACCACTGAGCGCGGCCTCGAAGATGCCGGTGTTGGCGCCGGTCTGGGTCAGCGTGAAGGCCGTGCCATTGACCGTGGCGGTGATGGTTTTGGAGGCCGTGGCGCTGGCTTCGTCCAGATCGGTCACCCGCACAAAGGCATTGGCCCCCTGCGCGTAGGTGGCGCCGGAGACACTTCCCCTCAGACCGGAGATGAACTCGGTGATGGCGGGCGTGCCCAGATCCTTGGCCGTGACGGTAAAGGTACCCGCAGCCGCATCGGATATGGTGCCCTCCAATCCCTCGAGCGCCGTGACAGTGACAGCGTACTCACCCGTGTTGTTGGCAGTCGTCCAAGCGTACTCAAAGATTTTGTAAGTGTCCCCATTGGCGGGGCTGCCCACGACCGTTGCCGAGACGGGCGCGACCACGCCGATATCGCCCAGGGTGTCTGGGCCATCGATGCTGAGCTTGAGGTCGCTGATGTCGTAGGCCCCGAAGGGATCCTTGACCTTGACCCGGATGAACACCGTGCCGCCCGCATCGATGGTGCCCGCCGTGATCTGGTTGCCACCGCCGGCGGAAAAAGACTTGTCAAAAAATCCGATTTCCTGCACGCCGGTGACCGTACCGCCACCTTCGCCCGCGTCGTCGGTGTCGCCATCGCTGTTCGTGTCCACGCCATCCACATCGACGATGCCGATCACATTGCTTACCGGCAGATCGATTTTCGAGGGCTTGCCGCTGCTGTCGTAATCAATCTTGAAGCTCGAGCTCGCCAGGTTGTTGGTGATGACCAGTTTCGTCGTGGCGCCTTTGGGAATGGTCACGCCGCTGGCGCCCACTTCTCCGCCCCAGCTCAAGGTGCCAACGCCGGCAGAGGACTGCGTGTAGCTGGCCGAGCCGAGGGACGCAACCGTCACGTCCGCACCGCCTCCCGAGGGGGTGTAGACCAATGCGGCGGTGATGTCCGCGTAGCTGCTGCCCGACGTCAGGCCGGAGGCTGCGCTGATGTGGGTGGTGACGCCCACCATGCCGCCAGCAGGCAGGCCGATGGCCGTCGCCATGGGAATGGCTTGGGTGAAGGTGGCGGGAGCCACCACGGAGACGGAACCGCTGCTGATGACGATGTTGTCAATGAAAATCTGGTCGCTTGATCGACTCGCCCCAAAGCTAAAACGAATGCCAGTTGCCCCCACAGGCAGATTTGCATCGGTGACCCCAACGACACCCAGGTTTGAGTTGTTCGGATAGGCGGTGAAGGTGTCTGAGCCGCTCGTCGAGCCCTGACGCTTGATGGTCCCCAGCTGGGTCCAGGTGCTCCCGTTGCTGGTGTACTCCACGGTCAGACCAGCGTCGTTGGCATCTAATCCGTTGAGCTTGTAATCAAAACTGAGGGTTCCGGTCGCGGTCAGTGCAGCGAAGCTGCGGCTTAGCCGGGTGAGGTTATTGCTTCCGCTGCCTGCAAAGACCAAGCCGTTTCCAGATCCATTGGCGGCAGAGCTTGCCACTTCAATATCGCCATTGGTGGCGTCGCTGTCGTCGTTTGCCTCTGTCCAGTTCGATCCGGTGGCCCAGCCTGTGCCCCCAGAGTAGCTTTGGGCGGTGAAGGAGTCGGAAATGGTCCGGCTTATGCTAGAGCCCGGTGTGACCGCAGCCGTCTGGCTCAGGCTGCCATCGGCGGAGGCGAGGGGGTCTATCCTGTCCAGGTCACCGGTACCGGAGAGATAGAGCGTCTTGGACTTGACCACCGTGAAACTGTCACGATTGGCGTCGCCCGTTGTGTAGGGCGATGTGATGCCGGGCTTGCTGGGGTTGTCGAAGGTCGAGCCTGTCACTGGGTCGGTGTAATCGACCAGAACGCTGTCTCCCAGGCTCATGCTCAGGGTCCCGTTCTGGCTAGCGGCCGCCGCTGCTGCCGTCGATGTGATCAGGCTGCCGCGGAAGATGCCAGTGTTGGCGCCGGTCTCGGTCAGGCTGACCGTCTCCACCTCGCCAGTGCTGTTGTTGGTCACCGTCACGGACAGGGTCTGTACCGTGAGCCCGCTGGTGTTTTGGTCGTCGTCGGTGACCTGGATGTACAGCGTGTCGCCTTCAGTGAAGTTGATGAAAGCGTTGGTGTAGGCGGCGTTGAAAAACCCGACCTCGCCGTCGGTCGCAGCAGGTGGCGGTAGGGAGACGCCATTGGCCAGCTTCAGATTGGAATTGCTCCCGCTGGTGTAGGTCGCGGCAGTGATGCCCCAATTGACCGGATTGTCGATGCCGGTGGCCCCGCCGTCCTGGCCGGAGGTGGGGTCTGTGTATTCCGCCTTGATGTTGTTGCTCGTGGTCAGGACCAGTTTGCCACTGTTGTTTGCCGAGTCCGAGCCGCTGGCGGAACTGACCAGGGTGTTCTGGAAGATGCCAGTGTTGACGCCAGTCTCCGTCAGAACGACTTGTTCAATCTCACCGGTGGTGGTGTTGGTCACCTTGACCGTCAGGGTCTCAGCCACAGCGCTGTTTTTGTTCTGGTCGCCGTCGGCCACACGCAGTCCGATGTTGTCGGTACCGCCAATGTAGCTGGCCATGGATTTGGTGAAGCCCGAGTCCATGAAGAACACTTCGCCATCGGTCACCGTCACGGCGACTTGGGTCTCGTTGACTTTGTCCTTCTGAACGCCCGTACCAACCATGGTCACGCTGTTGGTGATGGTGGAGTCACTGTCGGACAGCGCCTTGTTGATGGTGCTCCGGACCTTGACCCGGTAGCTGACCTCCACCATGCCGCCGCGCTTGAGTCCGTCGGCCACGTTGGGAGTGCTAGGGTCCAGATCGGCGAGGCGGTAACCCGCCCCAGCCAAGGGGAAGGCCGTGCCGGCCAGGCCGCTGTTGGTGACAGTACTGGTGACGGTTACCCCATCGGCGGCATAGAAAGTCTGAGTAGTCCCGGCAATCGTCCAGGCCCGTTTGCCCTCGGGCGAGTAGACCGTCACCAACGTGCTGTTGGCCACGTATTCGGCGCTGTCGGCCGGCGTGACGGTGTCCTTGAGCACGATGTCATAGAGATCGATCACAGCCCGGTTGGTCAAGGTCACCGTGTAGGTGACCTGTTCGCCCAGTTCAATGATCGTGTCGTTGTCGCTGGCTCCAGCCTCCACCGAGGTAGAGGTTTCGGCCGACGATTTGCCCAGGACGTAGTCCGGAAAGGGCGTGATGGTCGTACCCATGTCCAAGTAGGGGGCGCCGGCCCCGGCGATCGATGGGTCTTCACCCCAGGCGGCAGTGATCAGGGTGCCGTCCTTGGTGTACACCGTTAGACCAGTTTGGTCTTTGTCAGCGTCAAACAGGCGGTAGGACTCCAAGCGCTTGACCGTGTACTTGTAGGTGCCGGTGCTGCCGTCCTGCGTCTTAGCGATGGTGTTGCCCGCCGAATCCTTCATCGTCACCGTCGCACTGTCGACATAGAGCACCGTGTCTGCGGTCGGCGTGACCCACACCGGGCTGGCATTGAGGTCGGTGCTGGCGAAGGCGCGTGTGACGTTGTCGGCGCCCGGGCCCCAGCCCACCACAAACTTGTCGCTCAGGTAGGTTTCGGGCACCAGGGAGTAGGACCAGTCATGGGTCTGGTTGGCCGTGGCATCCGCGTCGATGACACTCACCGCAAAGAAACTCTTGAGGTTCCCGCTGGCGTCTTTGTCGGTGGTGTAGAAACGCGCCGCTGACGCTGGCATCAGAAAGTACGAGGTCTTGGTGCTGCTGTTGGATGCCCAGGTGGTACCGCTGGAACCCGAGGGTGTGATGGTGCCGGTGCCAGTGGCCGTTTCATACCTGATGTTGGCGCCGTTGGGGTTGTAGATCAACACGTAGGCCGGATTGGCAGCCAAAGTGGTGCCCACGGGGGCGTAATAGCTGCTCGCCCACTGCTCATCGGGGGTGAGGGCAAACCAACGGTTTTCATAGGTGGAGCCCACATCGCCAGCGATCAGGTAAACGCCGACGCCCTTGTCCGCAGTGATCTTTGCGCCCGCATTGAGCCCGCCACTGACCAGATAACTCTGGCCCTCGTTGAGGGTGATGGTCAGGTCGACCGTGCCATTGCCATCTTTGTCCACGGTGACGGTGGTGTTGTTCTGGGTGGCGATGATGTGCGCGGAGGTGTACTCGAACAGCTTGTCGGTGCCCGTCGCAACCGTCTGGACGTTTTGCCCTACGGGCAGGGTGTAGGTCTTGCCAGCGTTTCCGGAATCGATCACGTTGACTGCACCGGCCAAAACCGTGCCCGGGGTGAGGGACCAACCGGCTCGGGTGACTGAAATGGCTTTGGTCGATCCGATCTTGTCGCGGCCGTCAAAATCGATGGTGCTGGGGCTGGCCGGGTTGACCGCATTGGTCAGGATGATGCTGCGGCCGCTGACGGTGATGCCGGTGCCGCTGACTGCAGGCTCTGCGCCGTTCCGAGAGCCATCGCCGTCGGTGTCAACAAACCAGCCATTGTTGTAGGTCCATACCTTGGTGCTGGCCTGCAAGGGATTCTTGATGTCGGCCTCGAAGCCATCTTCCCAATGGTCATAGACCACCACCGTACCGTTACTGGTGGCGGTAATGGCAATCACGGTCTGGATATTGCCCGTCACCGCCGTGCTGATGGCCTTGAGCGAAGTCTGAACATCGGCCTCGGCCATGGGCACATAGTGAATCTGCGCGATGGCGTACGGCGCCGCCGTCTCGACGTCGATGGCCTGGCCGGCAATCACGAAGCGAGCGCGGTCATCGCCACCATCGGCTGGGCCGCCGGCTTGACCGTTGGCAAGCATGGCGGCAAAGGCATGACCCTCGTCGCCCGGCGTATCGATGCCAGCGTTCAAGCGGGCATCCATGGCATGGCCGAATTCCTCGACCAGCACCCATTCGATGGCCTTCTCGTTGGCACCCGCTGCCAGCCAATCGGCATTGATGAAGACCACCCGCTCGCCATCGATGCCACGTTCGGCAAAGGCACCCAAGGCCTTGTGCATCTGTTGCGCGCCGATCACCTCGATGCGCAGCGGGGCCTGACCTGACTCGACTTCAGCGAGCAGCCTGTCCCAGGCAGCAAGCCATTGCGGCGAAGGCTCCTGCGCCGTGTTGCCGCCGCTCAGCACTCGATACACCTGTTCGCGCGCACCGGGCTGATGCAGGAAATCCGTGATCAGTCGCGATGCCGCTTGTTGGGCCTGTGCCAGCGCGGCTGGGGCGGCTGTGTCCTTGACCGTGAACAGCGCACTGCTTGCTGCTGGCGAAGCGTCGGTACGGCCGTCTCCATGGTAGGCATCGAGCAGGTTCGCACTCGCATCGGCCACCGCAGCCCCATCGAACATGAAACGCTGTTCCAGGGCCATGGACCGGATGGATGGCCGGCGCAGGCCCAAAGCGAAATGGGGAGCGACTGCAGGGGTGTTCTTGGCTTTGCTCATACAAGCTCCATCGGGCTGGTCTTCAGCAGCTCGGTTCAAAAATAAAACTGGCGCATTTGCGTTGACCGGGGAGGCTGTTTCAGCGTCTGGGCTCACGCAGGGGCAGCTGCCCACTGCCCCCAGCTGGTGGTGCGGCCAGTACGCGCCCACTCATGCCGGCCATCAGGTCTTCATGCTTGCCCTCTATCTCGGCCACCAGCTTGACCGACTGGCTGACCGGGTCCACCCTGGCTGCAATGCGGATGAACCTGGCCGGGTAGGTCTTGCGGGTCTCGTCGATCTGCACTCGCAGTGCTCCTCCGACACGAACCCAGCTCAGCCAGGCCGAGGGCACCAGAAATTCCAGTTCAAGAACGCTGTCGTCGATGATGTCCATCAACGCCTGGCCTGGCTGCACAAACTGCTGATCACGCGCCTTTAGCTCGGCCACCCGGCCGCTGAAAGGCGCAGGCACCGCGCATTTGGCGAGCATGGCCTGTGTCCCGCCCACTTCCGCCCGCGCCTTGGAGGCCGCGGCGCGTGAGAGGTCCAACTCCAGCAGGCCGACCGAGTTGAGTTCGGCCAGCCGCTGGTTCGACTTGAGCGTGTATTCCGCCGACTCAAGCTCTGCGCGGGCTTTCTCCAGCTGAGCCTGCTGCAAGCTGCACTCGAAGCTGACCAATTGCTCCCCCGATTTGAAGGCGGTGCCTTCTTGGTATGGCAGGCGGTTGATCTTGGCGCCGATCTCAGCGGCTATCGTGGTGAAGCGCCTGGGCATGAGCTGGGCCCGGATCTCCTGCCGGCTCAGTAGAAGCCGTGGATCTTGTGCCGCAGGCGCTGCCGTGGTCTCAGGAATGCGGGCCATCGGGCTTGCGACCGGCTGGGCGCCGCAAACAAAGCTCGCAAGCCCCGCAAGAGCGGCTAGAGCCCATCGCAAAGGGCGACGCACCACACGCTCCCGTGGGCTTACCACTGGCCGCGCGTTTGTTGGTTGTGCAGCGCGAACGCTGGAGTGCGCTCCCCCGAAGGCGCGGCAGCCGATGGCGGCGCACTGGCTCGGGGTTGGATGGTCGGTACATGGGCCTTGTTCATCATCTGCTCCCAGGCGGCGGGCGAACGGCGCACCTGCTCCGTCAGCTCCTTGAGGCTGAGCGTGCCGGTGCTTCCGATCTCCGGCTCCAGCCCCAGGGTGGCAAGCAAGCGACTCTCAGCAGTCTGAACCTGGGCCAGCGCCTGGTAGCGGCGCAGCAGGCTCAAAATGGCCGCCGTTTCATTGCTCACCACATCGAGCTTGCTTTGGACTTGGGCTGCTTGGCGGTTGCGCGAAATTTCTGCAATCTTGTTGTCAGTGGCGTAGATGGCGTCGGCACGTTCCATTTGCCCGCGGGCGTTGGCCAAATTCAAACGCGCCAGATGCAATTGTGTGATCGTCGCCAGGTGGCCAGCTACCCGCCTTTGATCGGCCAGGGCCACCCCTGCTTCTGCCAGCTTGATCTGGGTCGGACCGGTGGCCAGGTTGAAGACGTTGTAGGACAGTTGTAGACCGGCTTCCTGCCAGTTGTTGTTCACCAAGTAGCGATCGGAGTCGTAACGTATCGAGTAATTCAGACTCAGGTTGGGAAACAGGCGAACCAGGGTGCGCCGTACCTCTTCGCGGGCGATGCGGCTGTTGTAACCCAGCTCGCGAAGGTCAGGGTTTTGAGCCAATGCCGTCTCTTCGAGCTTGGCCACCGGCACTTCGAGCAGAGCGCCGGTCGAGGGCTGGGTAGGCTCGGCGATCTGGAATACTTGGTTGACCGGTGCGTTGATCAGGGAGGCCAGTTCCACCTGGGCCGATGACAGCTCCTGGTTGATGGATTCCAACAAACGCAGGTTCTCCAGCAATTGGCGCTGATAGCGGAGTGCGTCCATCGGGTTGCGAACCCGCTCGAATTCGGCCTTGCGTGAATCGACTAAGGCCTCTTCTGCCAGGGCGATCGTCTTGCGCACATCTTCCCGCAGCAGCTGAGCGCTGGTTGCGCGCCAGAAGGCGGTTCGTACATCCTGCATCAGCAGGTGCATGGCTTTGCGCCGCTTTTCCACCGAAATCAGTACCCGGTCGGCTTGTTGACGTGCGCCGTAGTAGCCCATGCCGATGTCAAGCAGGCTCCAGCTGAACTCCAGGCCATTGGTTAGGTGCTCCCGGTCGGAGGAGATGAAACCAATGGTCGAAATATCTCCGGTAGTCGGGTTGCGGCTCAGGCTGGTGCGATCGTTGTTGCGCCAGGAATAGCCGGCCTGTGCCATCAGCCTGGGCAGCATGTCGAATTTGGTCACATCCAACTGCCCAAGAGCCAGCGACTCTTCCATCATCCTGACCCGGCGCTCGGCGTTGTACTTCAGGGCCCGCGCCAGGGCCTCATCCAGGGTCAGCGGTCCGCTGATTGGCTCGACGTCCTTGCGCAGCGCTCGCATGTCCGCAGCAGTCGCCATGGTGGTGGTGGTCAGCGGTACAGGTCGGATGCTGGCGCAGCCGCCGAGCACCGCCAGGCTGATGGCCAGCACCAGGGGACGCAGGGGAGAAGCGAGAAGAGTGGTCATGGTCGATGTCCGCTCATCGCGGGCAAGGTTGTTCTGATGGAAGGCCGGGGGGTCCAAGCGAGGGTCTGAAATAGAGCCAATGGTTGGTTTGACCAGACCGGTTGTCGAGCCAACAACCGATACAGAATGAGCGAGTCACAATTTGCTTCACTGACGCGGACAATCGTACACATCCCGGTGCCAAAAACTTTCAAAAGCTGAACCGACCTGCCCGGCTTTTCCGCACCGATTGATCTGCATTGGCCGATTCGAGCCAATTTGAATGTTAGTTTTTCGGCACACTGAGCCCTGGTGAAGGGGCTCGAGGAGGTGTCGTGAGACGCAGTCGTTTTTCGGTGGAGCAGATCGTGGCCGTGCTCAAGCAGGCTGAGTTGGGGATGCCGGTGGCGGACTTGATCCGCAAGATCGGAATCAGTGAGCAGACTTTTTATCGCTGGAAGAAGCAGTACGCGAGCCTGGAGCCCGACCAGGCGCGCGAGCTCAAGCAGTTGCAGGAAGAGAACGCTAGGCTCAAGAAGCTGGTCGCCGACCTGAGCCTAGACAAGGCCATATTGCAGGATATCGCCTCAAAAAAGTGGGGCGGCCCGCGTTGAAGCGAGAGGCCGTGGCGTACATCACCAGTCGCCACGGCATCAGTCAACGTCGGGCCTGCCGACTGATGGGCCAAGCGCGTAGCAACCAGTTCTATCGCAGTCGCAAGGACCGCCGGGAAGACCTTCGCCTGCGGATGAAAGAGATCGCCAACACGCGCATCCGGTTTGGTTACCGGCGGGTGCATGTCATGCTCAAACGCGAAGGCTGGCAACTGGGGCGAAGCCAAGCCTATCGCCTGTACCGCGAGGAACAGCTCCAATTGCGCTCAAAGCTGCCCAAGCGCAGGAAGATGGTGGTGCAGCGCCAGCAGCGCGTTACCGCCAGTGCTCCAGGCCAAGTGTGGACGATGGACTTTGTCGCCGATGAATTTGGCGAGGGCGGGAAATTTCGGATGCTCACGGTGGTGGACGTGTTCACGCGCCAGGCGATGGCGGTCGATGCGGGTATTCGACTGCGCGGAGAAAACGTGGTCGAGACCCTCAATAGGCTCGTGGCGCGGCACGGCGCGCCCAAGTACGTCTTCGTGGACAACGGCAGTGAGTTCACGGGACGGCTGATGGACATGTGGGCCTACCACCACGGGGTGCGCCTGGACTTCAGCCGCCCGGGCAAACCGCCGGATAACAGCTATGTAGAAACCTTCAACGGATCACTGCGCGATGAATGCCTGAACGTTCACTGGTTCAAAACCTTAGCCGAGGCAAAGCAAGTGCTGGAGGCTTGGCGCAGGGATTACAACGAGAGCCGTCCTCACAGTTCTCTCAACGACATGACGCCGGCCGAATTCGCCCGTAATATCAAGGAGTTGGAGCCTGCCTAGTGGCTTCTGGAACAGCCGAAACTAACATTTCAAATGGCTCCTAAAAGGCAAGCGGATCACCCGGGCCATCACTAGAGGAATGAATGGCTCGAAAAAACCGAGCAGGTCAGGTTCTCCGCCTGGCCTCTGACCTGTGGACACTCTCGCGGCCAACCCGTCCGCCGATCAGTCAGTTGGAGCGCGAACTCCAAGAATCTCTGCGGGCGATCCGATGGGCGGCGCTCGAGATACCCGTACCAGGCACTATCGGAACCGCCGATGCCAGCCCCCAAGACAGCGACGGGGACATGGGCAGCCCCCCCCCGGGGTGAAACGAACTTGGCTCTACCGCGCCGGCCCTGCAGACATTGGGGCGCTTGTGGACCTCGAAGTGGCCGAAAGACGCGCGTTGACGGCTTACCCTCTCCAGTCGATCCAGCCGCCCCAAGCGGTGGCCAGCACCACCAGACCAAAGGCGATGCGGTACCAGGCAAACACCACGAAGTTGTGGCTGGCAATGTAGCGAAGTAGCCAACGCACGCAGAGCCAGGCGCTCAGGAAGGACATGAGCAAGCCCACACCAAACATCGGCAGGTCGGCCACCGACAGCAGGGCACGCTCTTTGTAGAGGCTGTAGGCGCCAGCACCGATGAGGGTGGGGATAGCCAGGTAGAAGGAAAAGTCGGTCGCCGCACGGCGCGACAGGCCTAGCAGCATGCCGCCGATGATGGTGGCGCCGGAGCGGCTGGTGCCGGGCACCATGGCCAAGCACTGCACCAAGCCTACCTTGAGCGCGTCCCAAGGGGTCATCGCGTCGACGTCCTCGACCCGCACCGAGGTGGCGGGCCGGCGCTCCGCCCAGAGAATGACAAGGCCGCCCAAGATGAAGGTGGTGGCGACCACCGTGGGGGTAAACAGGTGAGCCTTGATCGCCTTGCCCGCCAGCAGGCCCAGCACCACCGCCGGCAGAAAACCGATAGCCACATTGAGCGCAAAGCGCTGCGCCTGGCGCTGGGTGGGTAGCTGCAGCAGGGTGTCGCGCAGGCGAGCCCAGTAAACGATGATCACCGCCAGGATGGCGCCGGTCTGGATGGCGATGTCGAAGACCTTGGCTTTCTCGTCGTTGAAATCGAGCAGCGCACCGGCCAGGATCAGGTGCCCGGTGCTGGAGATGGGAAGGAATTCGGTCAGGCCTTCGACCACACCCATGACGGCGGCCTTGGCCAGGAGAATGAGGTCCACGCGGGCTCCACGCTTGAAAACTGCGACCGATTATCGCCGCCGCCCTCGGGCTAAGGGCGCTAAGGACGCTAAGGGCGCCTAGGTCGCACGGGGTGCATCCTCACTCGTAGCGCAAAGCTTGGATCGGCAGCATGCGCGCCGCCCGCCGCGCCGGGTAGAAGCCGAAGAACACGCCAACGAAGGCCGAGAAGCCCACCGCCAGGACGATCGCACTGACCGACAGGTCCACCCGCCAGCCGGCGAAGCTGCCAATTGCCCATGTCGCAACGCCACCCAAGACCACGCCGATCGCGCCGCCCACCAGGGACAGCGTCACCGCTTCGATCAGGAATTGGGCCAGGATATCGCGGCCGCGTGCGCCTACCGCCATGCGCAGGCCAATCTCGCGGGTGCGCTCAGTCACGCTCACCAGCATGATGTTCATGATGCCGATACCGCCAATGACCAGGCTGATGCCAGCGACTGCCGCCAAAAGCAAGGTCATCACCCGGCTGGAGGCCTCCTGGGCCTGCAGGATTTCGGTGAGATTGCGCACGGTGAAGGGGTCTTCGGCACCAGGTTGCACCTTGAGGCGCTGGCGCAGCAACTCCTTGATGCCTTCTTCGGCCACTTTCATGTCCTGCCCCTCCTGGACCTTGACACTGATGGAGGACACGCGACGCAGCTTGCCGCCAGCACCGCCCTGGATGCGATTGCGGTAGGTGCCCAAGGGGACGACGATCACATCGTCCTGGTCCTGCCCGCCGGCGTTCTGCCCCTTCTTCGCCAGGATGCCCACGATGGTGACCGGCACCTTCTTGACACGGATCACCTGGTCCAGCGGATCTGCGTCGCCAAAGAGCTGTTGGGCAACCGTCTGGCCAATGACGGCGACCTTGGCCGAACCCTGCATCTCAGCGGCCTCGAACAACCGCCCGCTGGCCAAGGGCCACTCGCGCGCCTCCAGGTAGTCATTGGTCGTACCCAGGATGGAGGTGCTCCAGTTGGTGTTGCCCAGCACCACCTGCGCACCGGTCCGCAGGCTCGGTGCGGCCACCTGCACCTCGGGGATCTCGCGGGCAATGGCGACGGCATCCTCCTCGGTCAGGCCCTGGCCCGTCTGGGCCCCCAGACGCACGCCGCCGGCGGTGACCCCGCCCGGAAGCACCAGCATGATGTTGGAGCCCAGCCCCTTCATCTGCTCCTGCACCCGCTCGGTGGCGCCGCGGCCCACCGCGATCATGGCGATCACCGCGCCAACGCCAATGATGATGCCCAGCATGGTCAGAACGCTTCGTAGCTTGTTGGCGGACAGCGAGCGCAAGGCCGAGCGCAGCGCAGCGAGCGTGTTCATGCGGGGTCCTCCGCTGGCGTGCCATTGGATCCGGTCACTTCCCCTGAGAAGCTTCCAGGGGAAGTGTGATCAGACTGCCCGGCCGTTGGCGCATCAGACCTTGCCATCCCTGCCGCACCGGGGGTGCGCCGGTCTTCAAGAATGCGCCCGTCGCGAAACACGATACGTCGCCGCGCCCAGGCAGCCACGTCAGCCTCGTGTGTCACCAGCACCACGGTGATGCCCTGCGCGTTGAGGGCGGTGAGCAGGCGCATGATTTCCTCGCTGGTCTGCGAGTCCAGCGCGCCGGTGGGCTCGTCGGCCAGAATCAGGCTGGGGTCGTTGACCAGCGCGCGGGCAATGGCCACACGCTGCTGCTGCCCGCCGGAGAGCTCGGCGGGGGTGTGCATCATCCGCTCGCCCAGTCCGACGCGAGTCAGGGCTTCAGCGGCCCGAGCGCGGCGGTCGGATGCCTTCACGCCCGCGTAGACCATAGGCAGTTCCACGTTCTCCAGCGCGCTGGTACGAGGCAACAGGTTGAACTGCTGGAAGACGAAGCCAATCCGGCGGTTTCGGACTGCGGCCAACTGGTCCGGATCCATGCTGTCGACCGCTTCGTCGGCCAATCTCAGGTAGCCCGTGGAGGGCCTGTCGAGACAGCCCAGGATGTTCATCAGGGTGCTCTTGCCGGAGCCTGAGGCCCCCATGATGGCGACAAACTCGCCCGCCTCGATATCCAGTGAGACGCCGGCCAAGGCCTGCACCGTCTGGTCGCCCAGGCGGTAATGCTTGGTGAGGTCGCGCGCCTCGATCAGGGCCATGGCGCTGCTCAGAAAGAGATCCGCGGACCGGCGGGCCGGCCACCGGATGCCGGCGCGGGACCGGCACCACCGCTCACGCCGGTGATAACCAGCGCGCCCTCGCGCAGCACCGCCGCATCCGGCGAGCCGGGCGCGACGAGCAGCTCGGTCATGGTGCCGTCGCTGATGCCCAGGCGCACGTTGTAGGCCCGGGGCTTGCCATCTTCTCCCTGCAGGTAGATACGGCCGCGGGTGACGGTGCGGCTGGCCGCCTCGGCCACCATCGTCGTGTAGCGCGCCTTCTGTTCCGGTTTGAGCTGCTCGCCGATGCGCGCGCGTATTTCAGCCATCAGCCGCTCGCGGGCCTTGGGCCGCTCTTCGGGCGGCAGGTCCCTCAGTTGCTGGAAGCGCGGAGCCATCCCGGCGTAGATGGCCTCGAGCTTGGCCGCTTGCGCGGCGTCGAGCTTGAGCTCCTCCACCAGGCGCTGGCGCTGCGCAGCGCCGAAGCCGCCCGGTCCGCCAGCACCCCCAGGACCCGCGCCCCCCGGACCCGCACCGCCAGGCCCGCGGCCGCCGCGCGCGGCGCCACCTTCGGCACCGCCGCCCTCGCCTGGCATGGGCTGTGCCTGCGCCTCAGAGATCCAGGGGAAGCCCCAGGCGCCACGGGTTGAAGAAGCTGGCGCACTGGCGGGCGCTGCGCCCGAAGCGCCCTCTGAGGCAGGCCCAGAAGCGGGCACACTGCCGGCCCCGGCGCCTGACGCAGATCCTGCTGCACCACTGGCCCCAGAGGCCGCCCGGGCTGGGGGTTCGACGCCTGCGATGCGCACCCTCAGCGCCGCGTTGGGCACCTTGAGCGCATTCTCGCGCGTGTCGGTGACCACCCGCACATTGGCTGTCATGCCGGGCAGCAGCCGACCAGTCGTGTTGGAGAAGGCCACCACAGCGACATAGGTCACCACATTGGCCACCGACTGTGCAGCCTTACGCACCTGTCGGATTTCACCTTCGAAGCTCTGCCCGGGGAAGGCGTCAACCGTGAAGCTGGCCTTCTGACCGTTGCGAATGCGCCCGATGTCGCTCTCGTCGATGCTGGCGTCGACCTGCATGTCCTGCAGGTTGCGGGCGATGACAAACAACTCGGGCGACTGCAGGCTGGCGGCCACGGTCTGTCCCTTTTCGATCGTTCGCTTGATCACGATACCGCTCACGGGCGAGACGATGCGGGTGCGCTCGAGATCGATGCGGGCCTGCGCCAAAGCGGCCTGGCGCTGGGCCACATTGGCTTGCGCGCTCTTGACCTGAGCCTGGGCCACCCCCTCCTGGGCCTCGGCTGCGCGCACCGACTCGGTCGTCGTGTTGACCAGCGCCTGGGACTTGTCGGCCTCGCTCTGGGCGATGAACTGGCGCTCCACCAGCATGCGCTTGCGCTCCAGGTCTCGCTGGGCTTCGACCAGGTCGACACGGGCGCGCGAGACATTCGCACGCACCGCCGCCACATTGGCCATGGCGGTGAGCACCGCCGCCTGCGAGGCCTCAAGGTCGGCCTGCGACTGGCGCACGCGGTACTCGAAGGTTTCAGGGTCGATCCGGGCGATCAACTGGCCTGCGCGAACTTCGCTGTTGAAGTCGACGTACAGCTCCTTGATCTGGCCGGAGACCTGGGTACCGACCGAGACCTGGGTCACGGGGTTGACCTGGCCCGAGGCAGACACGGTGGACTGCAAGGGCCCGCGCTCGATCTTGGCGGTGCGGTAGTTGACCTCCGGCGGACGCTGGTTCCACCACCAGAAAGCACCTCCGCCGCCCGCCGCCAGCAACACCAGTGCCGCTACGCCCAATTTCCAGGACCACCCGCCAGGTTTTTTCATGAGGGGCATTGTAGGAAGAGGAAGGGCCTCACTCGGATGAGTGGGTCAAGGCTTGGTGAAGCCGAGGTAAAGACTGCAGGCGCTGTCCTACACGCAGGTGAGGACAGCGGCTCAGGCCGGGCGGCCTCAGTGGCGTCCGCGCCCTTCGGGTCCGAAGCCATGACCATGACGCCCGTGATGGCCATTGCGCCCATGATGCCCATGATGGCCGTAGTAACCGTGGCCCGGGGGCACAAAGGACGGACCCGGCCGCACCACGACCACCTGCGTGAAGGGCTGATACAAAGGCGGCGCGGAATAAACGACTGCCGGGGGGC
This sequence comes from Ramlibacter sp., assembly GCF_029866045.1. GTDB lineage: Bacteria > Pseudomonadota > Gammaproteobacteria > Burkholderiales > Burkholderiaceae_C > Ramlibacter. The sequence goes on from NZ_JARXAB010000138.1 coordinate 51,174, forward strand.
TGTAGACGACCGCAGGGGGGCTATAGACCACCGCAGGATGGGTATAGACCACTTCCGGCGAGGTGTAGGCCACTGGCGGCGGTGCGTAGACCACGGGGGGCAGGACCGGCTGGGGAACCGCATACACCGGTTGCGGCAGCGCGTAAACCGTTGGGGCCGGTGGCAGGTAGGTCGGCGGGGCCAGGTAGACCCGTTGAGGGGAAGCATTGCTGGCGCGCACGACCACACCGGGCGCGGGGGAGATACCAATCGACCAGTAGACGTTGTCGGCGGCCTGCGTCAGGGGGGTGGTCAAGGCCAAACCGAGCAGGGCGGCGGCAGCAAGCGCAAACCGGCGGCCTGGAGGAACGCGGACGATGCAGGCTTGCTGGGGTGCGCGGGCCATGTCGGATCTCCTGGGGTTGTTTCATGCTTAACGCGCCAGCGCGGCGGCGGTGCACAACGCAGGGCCTGGGGTGTGACCGAAAGTCAAAGTGACAGGCCGCCGGCCTAAAATCTCGTACTTATGACCGCACCCGCCGACAAAGACAGCGCCAAGCCGAGCAACTTCCTGCGCCAGATCATCGAGCGCGACCTCGAGCAGGGCCATTACGCGCAGCGGCGCTGGGCTGGCCAGCCAGGCGATGCGGCAGCGCAGCAGGCCGGCGCGTTGGATCCAGCCCGCATCCGCACCCGCTTCCCGCCCGAGCCCAATGGCTACTTGCACGTGGGCCATGCCAAGAGCATTTGCCTGAACTTCGGTCTGGCGCGCGATTACGGTGGCGTCTGCCACATGCGCTTTGACGACACCAACCCCGAGAAAGAGGAGCAGGAGTACGTCGACGGCATCCTCGACGCGGTGCGCTGGCTCGGTTTTGGCTGGGAAGCGAATGGCACCTCGCACCTGTACCAGGCCAGCGACTACTTCGACTTCATGTACCGCGCCGCCGAGCACCTGGTCACCCAGGGCCTGGCCTATGTCGACGAGCAGACGCCCGAGCAAATGCGTGCCAACCGCGGCGACTTCTCCAAACCCGGTGTCGACAGCCCCTTCCGCAGCCGCACGCCCGACGAAAACCTGGCGCGCTTTCGCGCCATGCGCGATGGCCAGCTGGCCGACGGCGCTGCGGTGCTGCGCGCCAAGATCGACATGGCCAGCCCCAACATCAACCTGCGGGACCCGGCCCTCTATCGCATCAAGCACGCCGAGCACCACGCCACCGGTACGCGCTGGTGCATCTACCCGATGTACACCTTCGCGCACCCGATTGAGGACGCGCTGGAAAACATCACCCACAGCATTTGCACGCTCGAATTTGAGGACCAGCGGCCCTTCTACGACTGGCTGCTCGACCGCCTGCGCGAAGGCGGCCTGATCAACACGCCGCAGCCGCGCCAGTACGAGTTCGCGCGTCTGAACCTCACCTATGTCGTGACCAGCAAGCGCAAGCTCAAGCAACTGGTCGACGAAAAGCATGTGAGCGGCTGGGACGACCCGCGCATGCCCACGGTGGTTGGCCTGCGCCGCCGCGGCTACACGCCGGAGAGCCTGCAGCTCTTTGCCGAGCGCATCGGGGTGACCAAGGCGCATGGCTGGATCGACTTCAGCACGCTGGAGATCGCGCTGCGCGACGACCTCGACGCCAAGGCCGGACGGGCCATGGCGGTGATCGAACCGGTCCGCCTCGTCATTGACAACTGGGACGCAGTCATGGGTGAGGGCCACCTCGAGCCCTGCGTGGCGCCGGTACACCCACATCACCCCGAGCGGGGCCAGCGCGCATTGACCTTCGGCAAGTCGCTGTGGATCGAGCGCGGTGACTTTGAGGAGACGCCGCCCAAAGGCTATAACCGCCTCTTCCCGGGCAACAAGGTGCGCCTCAAATACGGCTATGTGGTCGAGTGCACCGGTTGCGACAAGGATGCCTCCGGCCAGGTCACCGCGGTGCACGCGCAGCTGATCCCCGATACCAAGAGTGGCACACCGGGGGCGGACAGTGTCAAGGCCAAGGGGGTGATCACCTGGGTGGGGGCGTCGGACGCGGTGGCCGCCGAGGTGCGTCTGTACGACCGCCTCTTCAGCGTGCCTCAGCCGGATACCGGCGAGCGCGACTTCCTCGAGGAGATCAACCCTGCCAGCCTGTCAGTGGCCCAGGCCTGGGTGGAACCCTCGCTCGCGCAGTCTGCGCCAGACCAGAAGTTTCAGTTCGAGCGCCACGGCTACTTCGTCGCCGACCGCAAGGACCATGCACCGGGCCGCCTGGTGTTCAATCGGACCACCGGCCTCAAGGACTCCTGGGGCAAGTGAAAGAACGAAGGCCCGCGGATGCGGGCCTTCTTCATGGAGCGCTGGTTTGGGCGCGGGCCACCTGGAGAGCCGGCTCGGGCGCGGGCCACATGAACAGCCCCTTCGGGCTGGAGTCATCGCGCCGCGCGCGCCAGTTTCAGCTCGTTTTCGCCCTGGGCATTGCCCGATCCCGGCACCTGATCGCCAGAGCGGTCGGTCACCTCGGCCAGGTGCGCGGCCAAGCGTTCGTCGGCGTCAGCACCGGTACCGATGTAGACACCCCGGGTCATGGTGATGTGGGCCGACTCGAAGGCGCCTGCGCCGGCGCACAGCGTGGTCCGGGTGGGCGCGTCCTGGTGGGCCATCACCAGCATGGCGGGCACTACCGTCTCGGGGCCGAAGTCCTGCAGCATGTCGGCCGGGAACAAGTGCTCGGTCATACGGGTGGTAGCGGTCGGCGCCAGGCAGTTGACCCGGATGTCGCTTTTGGCGCCCTCGAGCGCCAGGGTCTGCATGAGGCCGACCAAGGCAAGCTTGGCCGCGCCATAGTTGGTCTGACCGAAGTTGCCGTACAGACCGCTCGACGAGGTGGTGAGCACGATGCGGCCGTACTTCTGGCCCACCATCTGCGGCCAGGCCGCTTTGCACAGGTGCACCGCGCCCATGAGGTGAACGTCGAGCACCGCACGAAAATCATCCAGCTCCATCTTGGCGAAAGTCTTGTCACGCAGGATGCCGGCGTTGCTCACCAAAATATCGAGCCGGCCCCAGGTGGCGATGGTCTGCTGCACCATCGATTGCACCGCCTCGAAGTCGGTGACCGAGGCGCCGTTGGCGATTGCTTCGCCGCCTGCGGCGCGGATTTCATCCACCACCTTCTGCGCGGCGCTGCCCGAGCCGCCGGTGCCGTCGAGCGCGCCGCCGAGGTCATTGACCACCACTTTGGCGCCGCGCGCAGCCAGGGCCAGGGCATGTTGGCGGCCCAAGCCGCCGCCGGCGCCAGTGACGATGGCCACGCGGCCACTGAAGTCCAGGGACATGATTCCTCCTTGATAGCCGGACCAGCGTCCGGGTTGCGATTCAAGACCGCGCGACTGTAGCGCAGCGTGCCTGCCTGGCCTGTTGCGCCAGGGACAGCAGGCGCAGCCCCTACCCTCTCCTTGGGCAGTTGCCATGCCCGGTCGCTGCGGGCATCGCACAGGCTTCCGTGAGCGACGGCGTCCGGCGAAAAGGCATTGCGCCAGCGGCAGGAATGCGCCCCAGGTCGATCAGGCCGCGGTGATGCCTGCAGCGATCGCCTGCCGCCCCAGGCCCAGCCGCTCGGGCGCGGTGTACTGGCGTCGGTATTCCTCGAAAGGCAAGGTATCGGCAGCCTCGATAAGGGCCTGTTCGCGCAGCGACTGAGCCGACAAGGCCTGGAAGCGAGTGCGCAGCGTCGTGTCGGCCGGAAGCGCGGCAATCGCCGCCCGCACCTGCCGGGCCTGGGCCAGGCCGAAGGCCATGAAATCGTTGCCATGGTCGGCCGCCATGCAGGCCAGGACCCGCGCAGAGGGCAGCCGCTCGGGCTCGGCCAGGGCTTGCCGCGCTGCAGCCAGTGCGGATTTGTGGGGCTGCTCGCTAAATTGCTCGCCGGAGCGTCCGTTACCCGAAGGCAAGTCACCGCTGCCAGGCGCCGCTGCGCCCGCCCACGGTGCGGGCGGGGCCAACGCCTCATCGAGCCTGCGCGCCACTGGCTCCAGGGCCACCAGCAAGGCGTTGGCCCAGTCGGCCAGGGGCACCGGGCCATCGGCCCCCTCCAGCATCAGCCCGGGCTCGCGACCTCGCCCGGCCACGAGTTGCTGGTTCCGCGCGATGCGGGCGATTTCCTGGGGCGTGTCGGGCGGGCTGTCGGCCTGCAGGCAATAGAGCAGGAAGATGTCCAGAAAGCGCATCGTTTGCGCCGAGATGCCCACCGGCTCGAAGGGGTCGAGGTCCATCAGGCGCACCTCGACATACTCGACGCCGCGCTCGCGCAGGGCGTGCAGTGGTCGCTCGCCGGGGAAGATGCCGCGCTTGGGCCGGATGGTGCCGTAGAACTCGTTCTCGATCTGCAGCAAGCTGGTGGCCAGTTGCCGCCAGCTGCCGTCCGGGCCCTGCAGCCCGATCGCTTCGTAGGCGGGGTAGGGCCGGGTCAGCGCCTCTTGCAGCGAGGCGGCGTAGCCGTCGAGCCCGTTGTAGCTCACCGCCAGACGGGCCTGGGCCTCGCTCTGGTAGCCCAGCGGCCCCATGCGCAGCGAGGTGGCGTGGGGCAAATAAAGCGTGCTTTCGGAGAGCTCCTGCAGGCCGTGGGCGCGGCCAGCCACGAAATCGCGGGCCAGCGCCGGCGAGGCACCAAACAGCACCAGTAGCAAAAAAGCATGGCGCCGGAAGTTGCGGATCTGGGCGAAGTACTGCGCGCTGTCGACACCAGGCATTGACCAGTTGTAGTGAATGCCAGAGATCGTCTGCATTCGCCGGCCATAGCGCCAGCCGAGGCCCAGCCGGTACACGCTCTTGGCCTGGCCGACGTTGGAGCGGCCGTAGCGGCCGATTGGAATATGGTCTTCCTCGGGCAAGCGGGCGGGCATGCTGGCGGGCCAAAGAAGCTCGCGCGCCTGGGCGTCGAGCGCCTGGCAGGTGAACTGATGGATGTCCTGCAGTTCGCGCAGGCAAGCCTCGGGCTCGGCATGCACGCCGGTGATCAGCTCGAGCTGGGCCTCGCTGTAGTCGGTGGTGATGTGGGGGTGGGTGAGGGCCGCGCCCAGGGCCAGCGGGTGGGGCGTGTCCGCCAGCAGCCCGTCGGGGGTGACACGCAGGCTCTCTTTTTCGATGCCGCGCACCATGGCACGAAGGCGGCGGGAGTCCAGCCCCTGCAGGGCCGGTGGGTCGATTCGCATGGACTCTCTCAGGGCCTCCTCGGCCCGATGAACTCGGTCGACCTTACCAGCTTTGCACGGGCCCTGCCCGGTGCGGGCCATGCGACAGAGGACCGCCGAAGGCCGCTGCCGGCCGTGCAAACCCATAGCTCGGGGCAGCTCGGGGTGACCCGGTGCGACCCGCGCCCCGGTGCAGGCACCGACTCAGTTGCGGTCCGCGCGCATGCGCCGGCCGCCGGCAGATGCTGCGCCCTCGGAGCCGCTTGCCGAGGTGTCGGTATTGGTCCCGCCGGCGCCCATGTTGCCCGCACCGGTATCAGCGCCCGCTGCGCCGAGCGCATTGGACGGTGTGTTGCCGTAGGTGCCCGGGTCGCTGGCACCTGCACCCGAGGTTTCGCCAGAGGGGCTAGAGCCAGCTCCCATACGGCCGGTGTCCGGGTTGCCGCTGACGCCGGTGTCGCTGCCTGCGCCCTGGGTCTCCGTGCTGGCGCCGGGGCCGGCCGCAGGCTGGGGCTGGGTGGCGTAGGGCACGGTCGTGGGCGACGTGGTCACGCCGCCCTGGGCTGCCGCCGTGGTGGCAAATGCCACGCCGGCCGCACAGGTCAACAGGGTTCGAAGAAGGGGGGAAGTATTCATTCAGAGACTCCTTGAAGGATCGAGACGCAGGATGGGAAAGGGACGGGAAAGGCCAGCACAGGACCGGCTACGGGTTAGCCTAGGGGTCCGATCGGGGCACCACGTCGGCGTCCGCCAGCAGCTCCTGTCGGACGCAGTCCGGGGAAGACATCGGCCAGCGGACGCACCTCGGGCAGTACGTAGACCACCGCCGACGCCTGCACCGCGGGCAACAGCACCTGCTCGTAGAAGGTCGGCGGCAGGTTGATGCAGCCAAAGGAGATGCGGTTGTCCGTCGCCGTGGGCGAGGCCAGACGCTGCAGCCGGTGCTCGGCCTTCACCCGGGCACGCACCCGGTGCATGGACACGGCCGCGTCGTAGTCGACCCAGACCACATCCTCGCCTTCCATGTTGCGGCCAGGCTCAGGCAGAAAGCGTCCCGCCGGCGTCGTCCGCTCCCGCGGCCGCACCTGGGAAAGCGGCCTCTCGCCAATGCCCGCCACGGTGTCGTCCCCCCGGGCCAGCCCGAGGAGGGCAGGCGAATGCCCCAGCAGGCGCCCACGCGCGTCGAGCACATAAGCGTGGGCCCGGCGCTTGTCCACCAGCACCAGATGGCGCCCGGCGGCATCGCCGCTGGCCAGTGCCCAGCGTGCCAGCTGGCGCACCTCGGCCGAGACCGCCACACCGGCGAAGTCAGGCTCGGACGCGGTCTCGGCAGCGAACGCTACCGGGATGCTGAAGGCGAGCATCGAGAGAAGGACCCAGGCAGGCGCAGACATGACGCGGAAGGTGAGCCCTGAAGCCTGAGCGCCTCGTCCGCCGCCGCCGCGCGAGGGTGTCGGCGGCTGCTTATCATCAGCCGATGAATTGGACTGACCACGCCTGTGCAGGTGAGGTGTTCCGGGTGCGCGTGCAGGCCTCTGGCAAGCATGACGCTGGCACTTTGGCGCACGAGCGGGAGCGCGAGTGGGACCTCGAGCAAGAGCAAGAGCAAGAGCAAGAGCACGAGCACGAGGATCGCTGCACCTTTGACGCCCCCGCGGGGGTGACGCTGCTGGCGTCGGCCCTGCGCGCCGGCGTCATGCTGGCCAGTTCCTGCCGCAACGGCACCTGTCGCAGCTGCATGGTGAGGCTGGTGGACGGTCGCGTCCGCTACCAAATTGAGTGGCCCGGCCTGCTGGCCGAGGAAAAGGCCGAGGGCTGGATCCTGCCCTGCGTGGCCTGCCCGGAATCCGACCTGGTGCTGGCGCCGCCGATTGACGCGGCATGATCGGGGCCCTGATGACGACACTGCGCCTGCCCGCCCTCCTCCTGCTCTTGTTGCTGTCGCTGCTCACTTCAGCCGCCCGCGCCACGGCGAAGTTCGAGGACACCATGGCGCAGCGCACCCTGGCCTGCAGCGTCTGCCATGGCGCCGAGGGCCGCGCCGCCGCCGACGGCTACTACCCGCGCATCGCCGGCAAGCCGGCGGGCTACCTGTACAACCAGCTGCTGCATTTTCGCGAGGGTCGCCGCCATTACGGGCTGATGACCCGGCTGCTCGAACCCTTGTCCGACGCCTATCTCTCCGAGATCGCCGGGCACTTCGCCAGCCTGGACCTGCCCTACCCACCGCCAGCCCGGGTGACGGCAACGCCCGCGGTGCTCGAGCGCGGGCGCCTGCTGGCGCTGCAGGGTGACCCCAGCCACAAGCTTCCAGCCTGCGTCGCCTGCCACGGCACGCGCCTGACCGGCGTGCAACCCAACACGCCGGGACTGCTGGGCCTGCCGCGCGACTACCTCAACGCGCAGCTGGGCGCTTGGCGCAGCGGCCAGCGCCGCGCCCATGCGCCAGACTGCATGGCGCAAGTGGCGCGCACGCTCACGCCCGAGGACCTGAATGCAGTCGCCAACTGGCTGGCGGCGCAGCCACTGCCGGCCAATCCGCACCCGGTCACACGACTGCCCATGCCGCCGTCAGTAGCCTGCGGCAGCGCCATCCTGCCGGCCGGAGCCATGACGCGATGACCCAGCCCCCCGACCCCTCCGGGCCGTCCGAATCCTCTGCTTTCTCGGGTCAATCGCCGGAGTCGGGACCATCCTCCCCCGCGTCTGGATCGCAGCGGGGCGGGGCCTGGCGCAGGCCCAGGCTTGGCACTTGGACCTCTCGCCTGCAGGCTGGCAGGCTGGTGGGCCTAGCGGGTCTGGCGGGCCTTGTGATTGCGGCCGCAGCCTTGGGGGTGGGCTTCTGGCGCAGCGAGCACGGGAGCGAAGCAGCTGCGGACCCAAGGGCAGATGCGCCTGCTACGGCTGCGGCTGCGGCGGCTTCGAATGCGGCGGTGTCCACCACCAGTGGACTGCCTGCAAGTGCCGCCGACGATGGCGTGACCCGAGGCCGCTACCTCGCCCGTGCCGGCAACTGCCAGGCCTGTCACACCGCCCCGGGCGGTGCGCCCTGGGCCGGCGGACGCGGTATCGAAACGCCCTTTGGCGTGGTCTATGCGGGCAACCTCACGCCCGACCCCACGGGCCTGGGCGGCTGGCAGGCGGGCGACTTCTGGCGCGCACTTCACCATGGCCGCTCGCGCGATGGCCGCATGCTGTACCCGGCCTTCCCCTACACCCACTACACCCGGGTCACCCGCGCGGATGCCGATGCGCTCTGGGCCTTCATGCAAAGCCTGCCGCCGGTCGCCCAGGCCAACCGCCCGCATGAACTGCGCTGGCCGGTCAGCACCCAATGGGCGCTGGGGGTCTGGCGGGCGCTGTACTTCCGCCCCGGCGTGCAACAGGCCGATGCCCGCCAGGACGCGAGCTGGAACCGCGGGGCCTACCTCGTGCAAGGCCTGGGTCATTGCTCGGCCTGCCACAGCACACGCAACGCACTGGGCGCCAGCGAGGTGCTCGACCTCTCCGGCGGCATGATTCCCATGCAAGCCTGGTACGCCCCCTCGCTGGCCGCGCCCAACGAGGCCAGCCTGGCCGATTGGCCGCTGGCAGAAATCGCGCAGTTGCTGGCCACCGGCAACAGCCCGCGTGCCAGCACCCTGGGGCCGATGGCCGAGGTGGTGCTTCACAGCACACAGCACCTTTCGCCAGACGACTTGGCGGCGATGGCCGTGTTCCTGAAGTCGGTTCCGCCCACAGCACCCACCGAGGCACGTAACACCTCGATGGAGCGCGTTCCGGTCAAGGCCGGCGCCGCCCTGCGCGGTGAGAAGCTCTATGGCGACCATTGCGCCGCCTGCCATGGCGCGCAGGGCGAAGGCGTGGCCGGCGCCTACCCGCGTCTGGCGGGCAACCGCGCGGTGACCCTGCCGGTCACCGCCAACCTGGTGCAGGTGGTCATTCACGGCGGCTTCGGCCCCGCCACTGCCGGTCGGCCACGCCCCTTCGGCATGCCGCCTTTTGCGATGGTGATGAGCGACGCCGACGTGGCCGCTGTGCTGACCTACCTGCGCCAGGCCTGGGGAAATCAGGCCGGGCCCGTGAGCGAGCTCGAGGTGGCCCAGCAAAGAAGTCTGGCGCGCTGAGGGCGCCAAGAAGCAGTCAACCTACCCGCTCGATCGCCTGCCCCGCCACCGCCGCCAGCATCGCCGGCGTGACCCGATCGGGCGCCACTTCCGCAAGGGGCAGCAAGACAAAGGCACGCTCCTGCCAGCGCGGGTGGGGCACGGTCAGCGCGGGACTGTCCATGCAGGCCAGGCCGTAAAAAATCAGGTCCAGATCCAGGGTGCGCGGCGCGTTCAGATAGGGCCGCTCACGACCAGCGGCAGATTCGAGCGCTTGCAGGGCCGCCAGCAAATCGGGGGCCGTGAGGCCGGTGGCCATGCGGACGACCGCATTGATGAAGTCGGGGCCCTGGGCTTCGTAGGGGGCGCTGCGGTAGAAAGAAGAGGTCAATTCGACCTGTGTGGATGGCAATCGCCCCAGATCGATCACCGCCTGGCGCACGGCTTCAAGGGCATCGCCCAGGTTGGCGCCGACGGCGACACAGGCGGTGACGCGGGTCCGTTCGGACATGCGGGCGTCAGTGGCTCCAGGTGCGTCAGTCGCAACAGTGCCGCCGCCGTCGGCAGCACCACCAGGATGCACTGCGCCGCTGGCGTTCATCGCACCCAACAGGCCTGCGGGGTCAGGCCTCGCCGCCCGCAGGCGCGGCGCCACCGGCGCTGCCACCCGCACCGCCGGGCTTGCGACGACGACGCCGGCGCTTGCGGGCCGGCGCATCGCCCGCCTCGGCAGACTCGCCGCGCTCGCCGGCGTCCTCAGCGTCATCGCGCGGGGCGCGGTCACTGTCACCATCACGGTCATCCCCTGCCTCGGAGGCAGGCCGGGCTGCGCGCACCCGACGCGGGCCGCGCTGCGACGACTCACGCACCTGCGCCAGCAAGTCCTCCCGCTCGGCATCGCTGGCCAGGCTGAACTCCTGCCACCAGTCGGCCAGGACCTCATCGACCTCGCCGACGTCGGCGCGCAAGCGCATGAAGTCAAAGCCCGCGCGAAAACGCGGCTGCTCCACCAGGCTGAAGGGTGCGCTGCCCACACGCCGGTCAAAGCGCGGCTGCATCATCCAGATTTCGCGCATGTCGGTGCCCAGCTTGCCGCGGCCCGAGACGTCGCCAATACGGGCGTCGAACACCACGTCGATCGACTCCTGCAGCGCCGGGAAAGGGGCCATGCGCTTGGCCTGGCGCCGGGCCCAGCCCTCGCGCACGTCGGACCACAGCACCGCGGCCAGCAGAAAGCTCGGCGCCACTGGTTTGCTCTCGCCGACGCGGCGGTCAGTGTCTTGCAGCGCAGCGCGCACAAAGGCGTCGTCGGCGCGCTCGACCACCAGGTCAAGCAGCGGGTAGATGCCTTTTTCAAGACCCAGCACCTTGAGCTGCGCGATCGTGGCCAGGGAATGACCGGTCTGCAGCAGCTTGAGCATTTCGTCGAAGAGCCGGCTTTGCGGCACATCGGCCAGCAAGGCCAGGCCCGCCTTGAGCGGCGCAGCGGTCTTGGGCTCGAGCTTGAAGCCCAGCGGCGCCAGCTTGGCGGAAAAGCGCACCGCGCGGATGATGCGCACCGGGTCCTCGCGGTAGCGGGTGGCCGGGTCGCCGATCATGCGCAAGAGCTTTTTGCGGGCGTCGTCGAGGCCGCCGTGGAAGTCGACCACCACCTGGGTCTGCGGGTCGTAGTACATCGCGTTGACGGTGAAGTCGCGGCGAGTCGCATCTTCGTCCTGCGGGCCCCAGACGTTGTCACGCAGCACACGCCCGCTGGCGTCGACGGCGTGCTTCATGCCCGCCAGCTCGCTCTTGCTGGTGCGCTCGTTGCCGGCCACCTGCTCGGCGGCGGCGTTATCAAGGTACGCGCGGAAGGTAGAGACCTCAATCACCTCGTGCTCGCGGCCACGGCCATGCACCACATGCACGATACGAAAGCGCCGACCGATGATGAAGGCCCGCCGGAACAGGCCCTTGACCTGCTCGGGGGTGGCGTCGGTGGCAACGTCGAAGTCTTTGGGGCGCAGCCCCAGCAGCAGGTCGCGCACCGCACCGCCGACGATGTAGGCCTCGTAGCCCGCCTGTTGCAGCGTGCGAACCACGTTGACCGCGCGCTCGTCCACCAGGGACAGGTCAATGCCGTGCTCCTCGCGCGGGACCTCGCGGCGCTTGCCGAATTTGGGCTTTTTTGCGCCGCCGCCCAGAAGGCGGTCAATGAATTTCTTGATCATGTATCGGTATCAGTGGTCCGCCGGTGGCGGGCCGAAAAGGTCCAGGACGCGCCAGCCACGCTCCAGGGCGACGCGGCGCAGGCGGGGGTCGGGGTTGGTCGCCACCGGGTGGCGCACCCGCTCGAGCAGCGGCAAATCATTGGGCGAGTCGGAGTAGAAGGTGGCCTCGACCCGCGACCAGTCCAGACCCCGCTCGGTCAGCCATTGTCCCATGCGGGTGACCTTGCCCTCGCGCATGGTGGGAACGCCCTCGATCTCGCCGGTGATCCAGCCCGTCTCGTCGCGCGCCAGCTCGACCGCCACCAGGGCCTCGATCCCGAACAGGTCAGCAATCGGCCGGGTGACGAACTCATTGGTCGCTGTGACCATGACCAACTGTTCGCCCGCCTCCCGGTGCGCCTGCACCAGGGCCAGGGCCTCCGGCCGGATGGCTGGGCGAATGACATCCCGCATGAAATCCTCCCGCGCGGCCTCGGCGGCCGCCCTGCCCCGCAGGCGAATGGCCTCGGTGGCAAAGCGCACATAGGCATGCACGTCCAGCGCGCCGGCCTGGTACTGGGCGAAAAATTCGTCGTTACGGGTCTTGAAGTGGGCAGGGTCACACCAGCCAATGTCCAGGGTGTACTCGCCCCAGGAATAGTCCGAATCGATCGGCAGCAGGGTGTGGTCGAGGTCGAACAGGGCGAGTTTCACGCGTTTTCCAGCATCGAACGGATCAGGGGAATGGTGATCGCCCGCTGGGTCTGCAGGGCGTAGTGGTCCAGCAGGTCGAGCAATTGCATCAGGCTGCCCAGATCGCGCGAGAAGCGATTGAGCATGTAGTCCATCACCTCGTCGCCAAGAAACACACCGCGGGCGTCGGCCGCTTGCCGCAGCACCGCGCGGCGCTCGGCCTCGGAGAGAACCAGCAACTGGAACACATGTCCCCAGCCCAGGCGGGTGCGCAGGTCTTCGCGCAGGGCCAGGTCGGACGGTGGCAGGCTGCCAGCGGCGACCACGCCACGCTGCAGCGCCTGCGCCTGCACAAACCAGCTGAAGGCCGCGTGCTGCTGCTCGGCGGTGTAGAGCTGCACATCGTCGAGCAGCACCGCGGCCCACCCCTCGTCGAAGACGGGCGGCTGGTGTACGCCGGCGTCAAGCCAGCCAAAGCGCGCGCCCTGCTCGCGCAGGGCCTCGCCCACCGCACGGAGCAGATGGCTCTTGCCGCTGGCCATGGGCCCCCACAGATAGGTCGGCACCGGCGATCGGGTTGGGCTGGAGGTCCACAGGCGCAGGTGCGCCACCGCGGCCTCGTTGGGCCCGGCGCAGAACGAGGCCAGCGTCGGCGCGCGGGCCATCGCGATGTCCAGGGCGATCTGCTTCATGGAGTGGGTGACAGGCGGGACCGGACGGGCTTTGGCGGCAAGCCGGGGGGCCGGCCTGGGGCGCATCGGCCCTCATTCGTGGCTCATCAAAGCCAGATCAGTAAAATCACTCAAATTCTATCGGGCGAAGGACACAGACTCGGCCACTCTGGCCAGAATCGCTGCTCCACGGTGAATTCCCTGCGCCGATACCGACCCGCACACCCTGCCCCCCCGACTTCCCTGCTAACTCGCCACCCCGACCGCGCCCCATGAGCCAATCTCCCCTCTCCTACAAGGATGCCGGTGTCGACATCGACGCCGGCGACGCACTGGTCGAACGCATCAAGCCTTTGGCCAAGCGGACGATGCGCGAGGGCGTGCTGGCGGGCATTGGTGGCTTCGGCGCCCTGTTCGAGGTGCCAAAGCGCTACCAAGAGCCGGTGCTGGTCTCGGGCACCGACGGGGTGGGCACCAAGCTCAAGCTGGCCTTCGAATGGAACATGCACGACACCGTGGGCATTGACCTGGTGGCCATGAGCGTGAACGACGTGCTGGTGCAAGGCGCCGAGCCGCTTTTCTTCCTTGACTACTTCGCCTGCGGCAAGCTCCATGTGGACACCGCCGCCGCGGTGGTGGGCGGCATCGCCCGCGGCTGCGAAGAATCCGGCTGCGCCCTGATCGGCGGGGAAACCGCCGAAATGCCCGGCATGTACCCCGACGGCGAGTACGACCTGGCCGGCTTTTGCGTCGGCGCGGTCGAGAAGTCGAAAATTCTCACCGGCCGCGACGTCGCCCCCGGCGATGTGGTGCTGGGCCTGGCCTCCTCCGGGGTGCACTCCAACGGCTTTTCCTTGGTGCGCAAGTGCATTGAGCGCGCCGAGGGCAAGCTGCCCGCCACCCTGGACGGCCAGCCCTTTCGCGCAGCCATCATGGCGCCCACCCGCCTCTACGTGAAGCCGGTGCTGGCCACGCTGGCAGCCCACCCGGTCAAGGCCTTGGCGCACATCACCGGCGGCGGTCTGCTGGAGAACATTCCGCGCGTGCTGCCCGAGGGCCTGGCGGCGCACCTGGTCAAGGGCAGCTGGCCGCAGACCGAACTCTTTGCCTGGCTGCAAAAGACAGCCGCCATTTCCGACTACGAAATGAACCGCACCTTCAACAACGGCATCGGTATGGTGGTGGTGGTCGCTGAAGCCGAGGCCGCGGCCACAGCTGCCAGCTTGCGTGCCCAGGGTCAGACGGTCTACGAGATCGGCCACATCGCCCCGCGCGGCACTGGCGCCCCGGTCGAGGTGGGCTAAGCCGCCCAGTGGCCGCGGAAGACCGCATCCGCCACCCGGGCCTGGCCGCCCGGGTCATGCAGGCTGAGGCTGCCGCAACACTGATTGAGCCCGGCGCGAGCGTCGGCATGAGCGGCTTCACCGCCGCCGGCTACCCCAAGGCGGTGCCACAGGCCCTGGCCCACCGCCTGGCCGCTTTGCATGCCGCCGGCCAGCCCGAGGCCCGCATCAGCCTGTGGACCGGCGCCTCCACCGCGCCCGAGCTCGACGGCGCGCTGGCCCAGGCCCAAGGCGTCTCGATGCGCCTGCCCTACCAGTCCGACCCGACCTGCCGCAAGCAGATCAACGAGGGGCGGATGCTCTACACGGACATCCACCTCTCGCATGTCCCCCAACTGGCCCGCTACGGGTCCCTGGGTCCACTCGATTGGGCGGTGATCGAAGTGGTGGGCATCCTGCCCGACGGCCGGCTGATCCCCTCGACCTCGGTGGGCAACAACAAGACCTGGTTGGACCTCGCCAATCGGGTGATCCTGGAAGTGAACCTGGCGCAGAGCCCGGCCCTGGAGGGCCTGCACGACATCCAGGTGGGCAGCGACCTGCCGCCCCACCGGCAGCCGCTGTCGCTCACGCACCCGGCCGACCGCATAGGCGAGCCCTACCTGCAGTGCAACCCGGACAAGGTGGCGGCGGTGGTCATCACCCATGAGAGGGACCGCCACGGCGCCTTTGACCCGCCCAGCGCGACCTCGAGCGCCATCGCTGGCCACCTGGTGGAGTTCCTGCGCCATGAGGTCGCGCACCAGCGCCTGCCGGCGCACCTGCTGCCTCTGCAATCAGGCGTGGGCAATACCGCCAATGCGGTGATGGCCGAGCTGGTGAAGGCACCGTTCAACAACCTCACTGCCTTCACCGAGGTCTTGCAAGACGGCATGCTCGACCTGCTCGATGCGGGCAAGCTGCAATTCGTTTCCGCAGCGGCACTGTCGTTGAGTGCCGAGCGGGCCCGGGCGTTCATGGCCGGGCTTGAGACCTACCGTAAGCAGGTGGTGCTGCGGCCCCAGGGCATCAGCAACCATCCAGAGCTGATCCGGCGCCTGGGCGTGATCTCGATGAACGCGATGATCGAGGCCGACCTCTATGGCAACGTGAACTCCACCCACATCATGGGCACCCGGATCATGAACGGCATTGGTGGCTCGGGCGACTTCGCACGCAACGCCTTCCTCTCCATCTTCATGTCACCCTCAACCGCCAAAAACGGCACCATCTCCTGCGTCGTGCCCATGGTCTCGCACCATGACCACACCGAGCAC
>NZ_JARXAB010000158.1 GCF_029866045.1 Ramlibacter sp.
AGCAACCCAAGCCGGTCATCGAAGTAATCCTGCGCCGCGAGGCAGCCAGCGACCTGGGCCTGTCGGTGGGCCAGGTGTCCGCGCCCCTGCGCATCCTGGTGGCGGGTCAGACGGTGGGCAACTGGCGCGCGCCCGACGACCAGACCTACGACGTCAATGTGCGGCTGGCGCCAGATACCCGCAATGCCGCCCAGGACCTGGCCCGACTGCCCTTTACCGTGGGCCTGGAGGCCGACGGCCGCCCGCGGGTGGTGCGGCTTGAGCAGGTGGCCCAAGTGCGCGAAGGCACCGGCCCCGCCCAGGTGAACCGGCGCGACCTGTCCCGCGAGGTGGCCCTGAGCGCCAACACCTATGCCCGCTCGGTCGGCGAGGTGTCCCGGGACATCCAGGCCGAGATGGCCAAGATCAGCCTGCCCCCGGGCTACCGCTGGCAGTTCGGCGGCTCGACCAAGAACATGTCCGAATCTTTCGCCTACGCGGTCTCTGCCCTGGCGCTGGCGGTCATCTTCATCTACATGATTTTGGCCAGCCAGTTCAAGAGCTTCGTGCAACCGCTGGCGCTGATGACATCGCTGCCGCTGACCCTGATTGGGGTGGTGCTGGCTCTCTTGATGTTCCGCTCGGCGATGTCTATGTTCTCGGTCATCGGCGTCATCATGCTCATGGGCCTGGTGACCAAGAATGCCATTTTGCTGGTCGACTTCGCCATTCGAGCCCGCGAGGACGGCCTGGCGCGCACCGAGGCGTTGCTGATGGCCGCCCGGGTGCGGCTGCGCCCCATCCTCATGACCACTTTGGCCATGATATTCGGCATGGTGCCCCTGGCCTTTGCCCTGTCCGAGGGCTCGGAGCAGCGCGCGCCCATGGGCCAGGCGGTGATCGGTGGGGTCATCACCTCCTCCCTTCTGACCCTGGTAGTAGTACCAGTGGCCTACTGCTACATGGACGATCTGGCCAACTGGGTCCGCCGCCTGTTGGGGCGGTCACCCGGCGAACCTAAAATGCCTGTTTCGGCCGGTCCGAAGCCGCCCTGAGGCGCCCAAGCTCGCACGACACCAGAACCCGAGAGAACCTGATGACCCTGCCCGCGTCCATCGAACAAGCCCGCTTCAACATGATCGAGCAGCAGATCCGCCCCTGGGATGTGCTCGACCCGCAGGTGCTGGCCTTGCTGTCCGTGCTGCACAGGGAGGACTTCGTGCCCGCCTCGCACCAGGCCCTGGCCTTCGTCGACATGGAAATTCCGCTGGTGGCCGACGCCAAGGCAGCGCGCCAAAGCGGCCGCTGCATGCTGGCGCCGCGGGTCGAGGCCCGCATGCTGCAGGACGTCGCTCCCCAACCGCACGAGAAGGTGCTCGAAATCGGCACGGGCTCGGGCTACATGGCCGCCTTGCTCGGCGCTCGCGCCGCCTCCGTCATTTCGCTGGAGATCGACCCGCAATTGGCCGCCGTGGCCCGCGCCAACCTGGTCCGCGCGGGCGTGAAGAACGTCGAGGTCCGTGAGGCCGACGGCGCCCGCGGACTGCCTGCAGAAGGCCCGTTTGACGTCATCGTGCTCAGTGGCTCGGTCGCCCAGGTGCCCGAAATCCTCAAAGACCAGCTCAAGGTCGGTGGCCGGCTGATCGCCATCGTTGGCGACGAGCCGATGATGCGCGCCACCCTGATCACCCGCACGGGTGCAGTCGGCTTCACCGAGACCCAGCGCTGGGACACCGTGGCGCCGCGCCTGGCCCATTTCCCGGAGCTGGCACGCTTCAAGTTCTGAAAGCCCGCTGCGCAAGCCAGCCAGGCAAGAGACCCGGCGGCACTGCAAAGTCACCCGATAACCCGACAACCCGATGACCCGAGTCACCCGAGGACAGACAATGACCCAACTGACCCGCCACGCTCTTCGCCTGCTGCCCCTGGCGATGGCAGCCGCCTTTGCGGCCCCTGCGCAGGCCCAAAGCCTTTCCGCGTTGTACGAGTCGGCACGGGGCCAAGACGCCGCATGGCAGTCGGCACGCGCCAACTTCGAGTCAGTGAAGGCACGCGCCGAGCAAGCCCGCGCCGGCCTCCTGCCCTCGGTCAGCGCCACCGCAGGCGCAACGACCTCGCTTTACGAAAACGTTCCCAAGACCGGCAGCAGCACAAGCCGCAACTTCGACTCTGCCAATGCCGCGATTTCGGTGACGCACCCGCTCTACCGGCCCGCCAACAAGATCACGTTCGAGCAAGGTCAAAAGCAGGTCGAGGCAGCTCAGGCCGTGCTACAGGCGGCGGCCCAGGACCTGATCATCCGCGTGAGCCAAGCCTACTTCGACGTGCTGGCTGCACAAGACACCCTGACCTTTGTGCGCGCGCAAAAGACCGCCGTGAACGAGCAACTCGCCTCGGCCCGCCGGAACTTCGAGGTGGGCACAGCAACGATCACCGACACCCGCGAGGCTCAGTCGCGCTTCGACCTGGTCTCGGCCCAGGAGCTTGCGGCTGAAAACGACCTGCGGGTCAAGCGAATCGCCCTGGACACCGTCACTGGCGTCAACGATGCCAAGCCGCTGGCACTGGCCCTGCCAACGGCAATGCCGCAGCCCGTGCCGGCAGACCCGGAGGCCTGGGTGCAACAGGCCGAACAGACCAGCACCGGGATCGCGCAGCTGAGGCAAGCGCTGGAGGTGGCCCGGCTGGAGGCGCAGAAGGCCAACACCGGACATCTCCCCACACTGGACATGACGGCCTCGCGCTCTCTCAGCCGAAGCCTGGGTGGCAGCGCCACGAGCACCAGCACCAGCACCACGCACAACACGCAACTGGGCGTGAGCCTGAGCATCCCGATTTATTCAGGCCTCTCTGTGCAAAACCGTATTCGCGAGGCCATGGCCCTGGAGGAGAAGGCCAAGGCCGACCTGGAAAAGGCCCGCCGCGACACCGGCCAGAGCGTGCGCACCGCCTACTTCAGCGTGGTCTCCGGTGGCAGTCAGGTGCGCGCGCTGGAAGCGGCCGAAACCTCGAGCCAAAGCGCGCTGGACGCCAACCGCCTGGGCTATCAGGTCGGGGTGCGCATCAACATCGACGTGCTGAACTCGCAGAGCCAGCTGTTCCAGACCAAACGGGACCTCTCGGTGGCCCGCTACAACGTGCTGATGGGCAACCTCAAACTGCGCCAAGTGGCCGGCAACCTGCAGGCTGAAGATCTGACCAATATCAGCGGGCTGATGGTCAAGCCCTGATCACGCAGGGCGACCTGTCCGCTGTGCTGTTTGGCGCAGCGCCAAGATCGCCTCCGCACTGCTTCGCGCCGCACCCTGGTGGGCCTGGGCGAAGCCCTGACCAGCGCGGGCCATGGCTTCACGGCGCGGATCGTCGGCCAGCAAGCCCCAGGCGGCGCACAGGGCCTGAGGCAGGTCTGCCAGACGCAGCGCGGCACCGGCCGCCTCGGCCAATTCAGCGGCCTCGGCAAAATTGAACGTGTGCGGTCCCATGAGGACCGGGCAGCCGCAGGCCGCGGCCTCGATCAGGTTCTGCCCTCCCATCGGCGCAAAGCTTCCCCCCAGCAGGGCGGCGTCCGCCATGCCAAAGTAAAGCGCCATCTCGCCCAGCGAATCACCGAGCCAGCAGTCGGCCGCCAGCGCCTCGGCGTCCGGGCCTTGCGCGGGCCAGGCGCTGCGGCGCGACACTGACCAGCCCGCGGCGCGCAGCAGGCCGGTCACCTCGTCAAAGCGTTGCGGATGGCGCGGCACGATGAGCCATCGCGGTGTCACCGTGGTCGAATGGCCAGCCACGGCAGCAGGAGAGGTGGCCAGGGCCTGCAACAGCAGCGCCTCCTCGCCCTCGCGCGAGCTGGCGAACATGAGCACCGGCCGTGGTCCCCGCCAGGCCTTCCCGCGCGCGAGCAAGGTCTCATCGGGTGCGGCGTCAAACTTGAGGTTGCCCAACACCCCACTTACCACCGCCCCCGCGTCACGCAGGCGGCGCGCGTCGTCCTCGGTCTGGGCCCACACCGCGGCCAGGCCGCCATAGGCAGGCCGCGACAGGGGCGACAGCCGCTGCGCGCCACGCAAGGACTTTTCGGACAAACGCGCGTTGGCCAGGGCCAGAGGCACCCCGCGGCGGGCGCAGGCGTCCACCAGGTTGGGCCAGACCTCGGTTTCCATCAGCACCCCGGCACAGGGCTGGAAGTGGGCAAGAAAGGCCTCCACCGCCTCCGGCGTGTCCCAGGGCAGCCAGGCCTGTGCGTCACCGGGCCGCAGCAGGCGCTCGCCCTCGGCACGACCGGTGGCGGTGCCATGCGTGAGCAGCACCCGCAGGCCGGGCTCCAGGGTGCGCAGCGCCTGCAACAAGGTGGCGGCGGCACGGGTCTCGCCCAGCGAGACTGCATGAATCCAGAGCGCGCCGGGACCGCCGGCAGCCAGGGGCTGCTCGTAGCGGCCGAAGCGCTCGCCCACGGCCGCCAAGTACCCCGGCTCGGCCAGACCGCGGCGGCGCACCTTGCGCGCCAGCAGGGGCTGGGCGCTGCGCACCGCCAGGGAGTACAGCGAGCGGGCAAGGTTCATGCGGCGGACACCTCGTCCCAGGCAGCGAGCACCGGCTCCAGGCCCGGTTGGGGCTGCGCAAATACGCTGCGCTGGCGTGGCCGGCCCACCGGTCCGGTGCGCCAGGCGGTGTCGTGGTTGTAGATCTGCACATGCGGCCGATCGAGCGCGGTAGCAATGTGCGAGAGACCGCTGTCGACGCCGACGACTCCGGCGCAGGCGGCCAGGCGGTCGGCCAACTCGCCCAGCGCCAGCCGGGGCCAGACCCGGGCGCCAGGACCCAGGGCCTGGGCGATGCGTTCAGCGCGCGCCAATTCCGCGTCGCTGCCATGGGGCAGGCCGAGGTCGAAGCCCCGCGCGTGCAGCGCCTGGCCGAGCGCTACCCACTGTGCTTCGGGCCAGAGCTTGTCGTCGCGCGAGGTGCCGTGCACCAGGGCCACTTCGGGCCGCGAGGCCAGGGCCGGCGCCACCGCCCGCAGGCCAAATTGTTCAGGGCCGTCGGGCACGTAGTCCAGCGCGTGGGCGCACAGCACCCGTGAGCGATCTACCGCATGAATGCGCGGCGGGATGTAGACCGCCTGGTGCGCCACCCACCGCGTGGGGGCCTCGAAGGAGGAGCCGGTGGTGCGGTTGCCCAGCGCCACCCGGTATCCCCCAGGCACCAGGCGTGCGGCCCAGGCCACGAGGGCGGATTTGGTCAGGCCCTGCAGGTCGATCACCCGGTCGTAGGCCTCCTCGCGGAGGCAGGCGCGAAACGAGCCGACTGCCTGCCAGGTCTCGGACGCCAGGGGCGCCCGGCGCCAGCGCCGCAGGTCCAGGGGCACCACACGGGAAACACCTTCGCAGCGGCGGACCAAGTCGGCGAAAGCCGGTTCGACCACCCAGTCGATCTGGGCGTCCGGCAAGGCACGCCGGATGTCCTGCACCGCGGGCATGGCATGGACCACATCGCCCAGGGACGAGAGTTTGACGATCAGGATCTTCAAGCCGGGCGCTGCCTTTCGGGGGAGAGTGCCATCGCTCAGTGGGCGGACGCGCCCAGCACCGCGTCGGGCTTGACCCTGCGAAGTAGCGCAAGCATCTCGCCTTCGATGCGGGTCAGCGCTTCGGGCGTCTGGCCCTCGAAGCGCAGCACCAGCACCGGCGTGGTGTTGGAGGCACGGATCAGGCCGAAGCCGTCGGGCCAGTCGACCCGCAGACCGTCCAGGGTGCAGCGCTCGGCCGGCGGATCAAACTGCGGCAGCTTGGCGGCCAGGGCCACCAGGCGCTCGACCAGGGCATGCGGCTCGCCTTCGGCGCAGGCCACATTGATCTCGGGGGTGGAATGGCTGGTCGGCAAGGCCTCCAGCGTGGCACCGGGATCGGCCTCGCGCGAGAGAATTTCCAGCAAGCGGGCGCCGGCATAGGTGCCGTCGTCAAAGCCGAACCAGCGCTCCTTGAAGAAGATGTGGCCGCTCATCTCACCGCCCAGAGGCGCGCCGATTTCCTTCATGCGCGCCTTGATCAGCGAGTGACCGGTGCGGAACATCTCTGGCCGGCCGCCGGCCGCCGCAATCTCGGTGGCCAGGCGCTGGCTGCACTTGACGTCGAACACGATGGTCCCGCCGGGCACGCGCGAGAGCACGTCGCGGGCAAACAGCATCATCTGCCGATCGGGGTAGATGTTCTGGCCCGAGGGGGTGACGATGCCCAGACGGTCACCGTCGCCATCGAAGGCCAGGCCCAGGTCGGCGCCGGTTCGCGCCAGGGCGGCCATGAGGTCGCGCAGGTTCTCGGGCTTGCTCGGGTCGGGGTGGTGGTTCGGAAAATTGCCGTCGACTTCAGAGAACAGTTCGACGACCTCGCAGCCGAGGGCGCGGAAGATCGCCGGCGCGCTGGCGCCCGCGACGCCATTGCCGCAATCGACCACCAGCTTGAGCGGACGCGCGAGCTTCACGTCCGAGACGATGCGGTCACGATAGGCAGCCTCGACATCGGCCCTACGCAGCTGACCTGCTTGCGGCGCGTCGGGCACGCCTGCATCCATCGCCCGGCGCAGCGCCTGGATCTCTTCGCCATAAATCGCGCGGCCGGCCAGCACCATCTTGAAGCCGTTGTAGTCGCGCGGGTTGTGGCTGCCGGTCACCTGGATGCCGCTGCTGCATAAGGTGCTGGCGGCGAAATACAGCATAGGGGTGGTGACCATGCCGACATCGATCACGTCGACGCCGGCGACCTGCAGCCCGCGCGCCAGGGCCTGCGAAAGCGCCGGGCCCGACAGGCGGCCGTCGCGGCCCACCGCCACCACGGTCTCGCCGGCGGCACGGGCGGCGGCGCCGAAGGCCCGGCCCAGGGCCAGGGCCACGCCCTCGTCCAGCGAGGTGGGGACGATGCCACGGATGTCGTAGGCCTTGAAGATGGTCGGCGGGTAAGGGGTCATGGTCGCTCGCAGCAGAGGACTCGTGCCCTTGGAGGCGACGAGCCGGGTCGGCCGGGGCAGTGCCCCGGAGACAGCGCGAATTGTCGCAGGGATGGTGCGCCGCCCCGGGTCGGGCCCGTATCATCAAAGCATGCGCCAAGTCATCCTCACCAACATGCTCATGCGCCGCCGCCAGACCGGTGGTGCGGCGGTGGCGCGTACTGGCCTAACAGCAGAGCCAAGCTTGGCGGAGACAGGCGCAGCAGGACATGGCGCCTCGGTGAGCCTGTGGGCCGCGCACCTGCCACGACACCTGCTTGTCACGCCCCTGGGCCGGGTGCTGCTGGCCGCCAGCGATACGGGCCTGGCGGGGCTGTGGTTTGAAGGCCAACGCCACGGTCCGTTGGCCGCCTGGCGCGGCCTGGGGCACCAGCCTGCCCATCCTCGCCATGCCCTCCTGCAGGCCGCCGAGGCGCAGCTGCAAGACTATTTCGCTGGCCGCCGGCCAGGCTTTGACCTGCCACTGGACCTCAGCCACGGCACACCCTTCCAGCGCCAGGTCTGGCAAGCACTGCGCAACATTCCCCCCGGGCACACCGCGTCCTACGCCGAACTGGCCAGCCGGGTAGGGGCGCCACAGGCAGCCCGCGCGGTGGGCGCGGCGGTGGGCCGCAACCCGGTCAGCATCGTTGTGCCCTGCCACCGGGTGCTGGGCGCGGGAGGCGCGCTCACCGGCTATGCCGGTGGGCTGGACCGCAAGCGCGCGCTGCTGGCCCTGGAAGGCGCGGCGATCTGAGGCCCTTGCGCAGTTGCTGCCGCAACCGCGTCAGGCCCAGCCCTGCGCACCTCGCGCCCCACCCCCGGCCCCCTTTAATCCCTTGCGCCCACTCTTCGACTACCTGTTGCTGGCCGCGCTCTGGGGTGCGTCCTTCATGTTCATGCAGTTGGCCGTCGGCGACTTCGGCCCCTTGCCCACCGCCGCCGTCCGGCTAGGAGTGGCAGCCCTCTGCCTGCTGCCGCTGGCTGCGCTGAGGGGACACATGGGCGTGATCCGCCGTCATGCCTGGCCACTGGTGGTGGTGGGCCTGCTCAGCTCTGGGCTGCCGGCTGTTCTCTACAGCTTTGCGGTGATGCATATCCCGACCGGCATCTCGGCCATCCTCAACGCCACCACGCCGATGTTCGGCGCCCTGGTGGCCTGGGCCTGGGTCAAGGACCGGCCCAATGCCTCGCGCACGCTGGGCCTCCTGATCGGCTTTGCCGGCGTCGCCCTGCTGGCCGGCGACAGGCACGGTGGCGGGCCGGCAGCCAGCAGCGACGGCCTGATCCAGGTTGCCGCCATCCTGGCCTGCCTGGTGGCCTGCCTGTGCTACGGCGCGGCCGCCTCCTTCACCAAGGTCTACCTCTCGGAGGTGCCACCGTTGGCCACAGCCGCCGGCAGTCAGATGGGCGCCGCTCTGGTGCTGGTGCTGCCCGCCCTGACCCACCTGCCCCCACGCATGCCCTCGGCCTCCGCCTGGGGAGCGGCGCTGGCGGTGGGTGTGCTGTGTACCGGGCTGGCCTATGTGCTGTATTTCCGCATCATCCAGTCGCTCGGGCCGGCGCGCGCCCTGACCGTGCCCTACGTGATTCCGGTGTTCGCGCTGGTCTACGGCATCGTCTTCCTCGGCGAAACGCTGACCCTGCGCATGGTCGGCTGCGGCCTGGTGATCGCGCTCGGTACTGCCATGGCCACCGGCTTGCTGCGCTTGCCGCTCGGCCGGCGCGGGTAGACGCGCCCAGGCACGAGCCAGCGCACCCCGCCGCGGCCTCTCTCCTGACCCCGTCCCTGACCCGGACGGGCCAGCCTGTCGGGCGCTTCTCCGACGAGCCTGGCGGCGTCCTCGCCCGAACAATGCGCTCCCTGCCCACCATGGGCGACACGACCACGGGACGCGGCCATGAAGAACTGCCTCACCCTTCTCCTCGGTGGCCTGCTGTGCCAGGCCGTGAGCGCGCAATGCCTGAACGCACAGGCGACGGTGACCGATGCCATGACCTCGCCCGGCGCCGGCGTCTGGCTGGGCGCGCTCGCGCTGATGGCCGGCATCGTCTGGCGTCGCCAGGACCACTGAGCCTGCCCACGGCCCCCTCCACCTGCGGACGCAACCGATCATGGCCACACTGTCTGCCAGGGCCGGCCAGGCCCTGCGCTGGGGCACGCTGACGCTGCTGGCGCGGATCGGCCTGCAGCTCGTCGCCCAAGTGTTGCTGGCCCGCCTGCTCGGCCCCGAATCCTATGGCGTGTACGCGCTTGGCCTGGCACTGCTGACCTTCGCAGGCTTCCTCGCGGGCAACGGCTTCGCCTACGGCTTGCTGCTGCGCCCCCAGATCGACGACGACGACATCCGCCTGGCCTTTACTTGGCAGGCCAGCGCCGGTTTGGCCTGCGCGGCGGCGATGGTCGTGGGCGCGCCGGCGCTGGCGGCGTTTTTTCGCGCGCCCGATCTGGCGCCCACGCTGCAATGGATGGCCATCGCCTGTCTGTGCAGCGCCTGCGCGGGGACGGCGCTAGCGCTGATGCAGCGCGCGCTCGACCAGCGTCGCCAGGGCCTGCTGCAACTGGCCGCCTACGCGCTGGGCTACCTGGGCGTGGGCATGCCCCTGGCCCTGGCCGGCTGGCAGGCCCAAGCGCTGGCGGCGGCCTGCGCAACTCAGGCCGTCGCCACGCTGGTCCTGGCGCTGTGGCTGCGGCCACACCCGCTGCGGCCCCTGTGGCGCGGTCAGGGACGCGCACAGACGCTGGACACGGGCGGCCGGGTCTTCATCACCAACTTGGTCAACTGGCTGGCCGCCAATCTCGACCGGCTCATCATCGGCCGCTACCTGCAGGCCCATGCGGTCGGCCTGTACGCCCTGGCCTGGAACCTGGCCCAGGTGCCGGTGACCCTGCTGGTCGGCGCAGCGCAGCCCGCGCTGCTGGCCGCGGGCACCCAACTACGCGGCCGCGGTGCGCGCACCGACACGCCAGCGGCGGCGGGCGCGAGCACCGCCCTGCCGCCCCTCAACCCGCAGGCGCTGCGTCGGCTTGCGGGCGCCTGGGAGATGACCATGGCCAGTGCGGCCACCCTGCTGCCAGGCGCCGCGCTGTGCCTGGCCCTGCTCGCGCCGGACCTGGTGATCCTCCTCTACGGACCGGCCTGGCAGGACTCTGGTGCGCTGCTGGCGGTGATGCTCTTGTGCCTGCCCGCGTGGACCGCCTGGGCCCTGGCCACGCCGGTGCTCTGGCACGCCGGCCGATCACACCTGGAGGCTGGCCTGCAACTGCCGCTGCTGGCCCTGGCGCTGCCGCTGTGGATCGTGACGGCTTTGTTTGGCGAGCGGGTGTTCGGCGGGTCGCTGCTGCCTGTGGCGCTGCTCAGCGCGCTGCTGCTGCACGCCCGCGCCTGGCGCACGGTTCGCGCTGCCCTGGTCTGCCTGGGCCGCCCGGTGGCGCGGCTGGCGCCCGCCACCGGGCGTGGATTGCTGCTGGCCGGCGCCTGTGCGCTGGCGCTGCAAGCGGGCCGCGAACTGGCGCAAGCACTCGCGCCCTCGTTGCTGCCCGCGGCCTGGGTCGACGCACCGTCGGTCTTCGCGGCGCTGCGACTGTTCGGGGGGGGCGCGGCCGCCCTGGCCGCTGCCGGTGGCCTACTCGCCTGGCGGCCCACCCTGCTGGGACCCCAGGCGCTGGCCCTGCTGCGCCGCACGCGCGTGGCGGAGGGGCGGTCATGAACCTGCGTCAGGCTGGCCTGCTGCCCTGGATTTTTCCGGCGCTGCTGGCAGTACCTGCCTTCGATGTGCTCCTCTCCGGCCGCGACCTGGCCGACAGCCTGGTCGCGCTCGAAGCCGTGGCACCAGCACCGCGCGCCGCACTGGTCGACTGGCTGCAACGGTGCGCCTCGCTCTTGCTGCTGGTGGCCTCGCTGGAGCAGATCGCCCACCATGCGGCGCGGCGGCTGCCGGTCTACCTGCCGCTGGCCGCTGCCTTCTGCCTGTACTGGCTCGGGAGCGTGGGCCTGCCCGCTGTCTTCGGCGCACGCCCGGTCTTGGGTCATGACTTGCTGTACGCACCAGCCGCCGGCCTGGCCTGCTGCCTGGCCACACCGCAGGAGCAGGACCGCATCGTGCAACTGGCCCGCGACGCGCTCACCGGGCTGCTGCTCGCAGGTCTGGCCTTGCTGCTCTGGCGGCCAGCACTGGTGGCCGACGTCGGCTATGCCGCCGGCATACTGCCCGGCCTGCCGCGGCTGGCGGGACTGACACCCCATGCGGTCACCCAGGGCCTGCTGGCCCAGGTCTTTCTGCTGCTGCTCTGGGTGCGTCCCTACTCGCGGCCAATGGCCGATCGCGCTGCCTGGGCGCTGGGCTTGGCCGTGCTCGTCATGGCGCAGTCCAAGACCGCCTGGCTGGCCTTCGCCTTGTGCGCACTGGCCCTGCTGGTGGTGCGTCAGGGGCCAGCGCTGCGCCAGCAACTCAATGACCCCTCGCGCGCTGGCACGTTGGTCGCGGCCTGCGCGGGCCTGTGCCTCGCAGTCACGCTGGGCGCGGGGCTGCTGCTCTCGGGGGCGCTCGACCAGCGCGCCGCCGACTTCCTGGCCAGCGAGCAAGGCGCGCAGTTGCTCTCGCTCACCGGGCGCGACCGAATCTGGGCTGCAGCGTTGGAGGAATGGCGGCTCCATCCAGTCTTCGGCTATGGCCTGTCGCTGTGGGATGCCGAGTACCGCAACGCGATCGGGCTGCCGCATGCGACGCATGCCCACAACCAGTGGCTCGACGATGCTGCCCGTGCCGGTAGCGTTGGCGTGGCCACGCTGATCGTTTATTCATTCACCTTGATGGCCCTGTGCCTGCGCCATGCGCGCGCCAGCGGCGGCCTGGCGCTGGCTCTGGGCCTGACCCTGGCGCTGCGCGCGGTCGGTGAGGTGCCGCTCTCGCTCCTGGGCTATGGCACCGAACTGTTCGTGCACCTGTTGCTGGTGGCCACCTTGGCGGCGGCGGTCTATCCGCGCGAGACGGCCGCAGCGGACACGATCACCGAGGAATCGTTCGCAAGACCCGCGCGCGCTGGGCGCGGAACGCGCAGCGGGCGGCTGGCAGGCTTAGCACCACAGGGCCGCGCCGCGCCGGGCATGCAGGCTGCAACAGCCGCCACGCCCAGCCCCTGGGGGAGACGCGCATGAAGTTTTCGGTCGTGATTCCCCTGTTCAACAAGGCCCGCTTCGTACGCGGCGCGGTGGCCTCGGCGCTGGACCAAAGTCTGTCGCCGCTGGAGGTGATCGTGGTGGACGATGGCTCCACCGACGGCGGCCTGGCACTGCTCACGGCATGGGAGACAGACCCACGGCTGCGGCTGGTGCGACAGGCCAACCGCGGTGTGTCGGCAGCACGCAACCTGGGCATCGCTCTGGCCCAGGGCGACTGGATCGCCTTTCTCGACGCCGACGACCAGTGGCATCCGGCCTTTCTGGCGACGCTGGCGCAGGCCCACCGTCACTGCCCGCAAGCCGACCTGCTGGCCACCGGATTTCGCTGGACGCAGGACCGGCAGGTGCCGCTGGCACCTTGGGCCGTGCCCGCCAAGCGCGGCCCGATCGAGGTGATCGACGACCTGCGCCGGCGCTGGCTGCGTCACTCGCCCCTGTGCACCAGCAGCGTCGCGGTGCGCGCCGCGCGGCTGCGGACGATGTCGCCCTGTTTTTACGAGGGCGAGTCCTACGGCGAAGACCTGGACCTGTGGTTTCGCCTCGCCGACCAGGCGCCGGTGGCGGCGGTGGACGGCGCCTACACCACGGTGCGCGGCGGAGTTGCAGGCGCACTCTCACTTGGAGCCAGGCGACGCATGCCACCCTTTCTGGTGCGCATGCGCGAGCAGGCGCTGGCGGGCGCGCTGCCCGCGCAGCATCGCGCGTCGGCGCTGTGGTTCGTAGGCCAAGCCCAGACCACCCTGGCCCGCGAGGCGCTGGCCGAGGGCCAACGGCGCGAGGCGCTGGGTTGGCTGACGCAGGCCTCGCGCGGGTGGCGGCTGCGGCGCTGGTGGGTCACGCTGGCGCTCGCGCTCTTCATGCCCTCGCCGGTCGCTGACCGTTGGCAACGCTGGCGCATGCGCGGCGCGGGCAATCTGGAAAGGAATGCAGGATGAACACGCCTATGAAGACCCCCCTCACACCCTCGCGCTTCATGGACGCTGCACCGGACGCAACACCGGACGCCGATCCGAGCACGCACTCGGGTCCGCATGCGGGCACGCAGGCGCGCACATATACCGGCACAGCGAGGGCGGCAGATCGGCCGGTGCGCGTCTCGATCGTGGTCAAGGCCCTCAATGAGGGCCCGCACATCTACCGGGCGCTCGCCAGCGCCCTGGACGCGGTGGCCGAGTTGGGCGGTGAGGTGATCCTGGCCGACAGCGGCTCCACCGACGACACCCTCGCGCAGGCAGCGCGCCTGCCGGTGCGCATCGTGCAGCTGGCCGATCCGCGCGAGCGGCGCTGCGGCATCGGGCCGGAGCTGGGCTGGCGCCATGCGCAGGGAGAGTATGTCTACCTGATGGACGGCGACATGGTTCTGGAGCCGGGCTTTCTTGGCCCGGCGCTGGGCTTTCTCGCCCGCCACCCGGAGGTGGCCGGCGTCGGCGGCCAGATGATCGAGCGCAGCCTCGCATCGATCGAGTACCGCGAACGCGAGCGTCGCGCGCGCGAGGACGAGACGCACCGTCGGCCGGGCCCGGTGAGTCGCCTGGATGGTGGTGGCCTGTACCGGCGGGTCGCGATCGCGGAGGCGGGCTATCTCTCGGACCGCAACCTCCACAGCTATGAGGAGCTGGACCTGGCGCTGCGGCTGCGGGCCCGTGGCTGGCGCCTCTGGCGCTTGCCTCTGGATGCGACCACCCACACGGGCCACACCGAGCCGGCGCTGCGTCTCTTGTGGCGGCGCTGGCGCAGCGGCTACGCCTGGGGCTGCGGCGAGCTGCTGCGCGCGGCGCTGGGCCAGCCCTGGTGGCGCCTGCTGCTGCGGGACCTGCGCGAGCTGCGGCTGTACCTGGCGGTGTGGGTCTGGTGGCTGGCGCTGGCCGGCCTGCTCGCGCTGGCCCTGGCCGCCAGTGGCCCACTCCGGTCGGTGCAACTGGCCGGGGGCCTGCCGCTCGAGCCGCTGGCCTGGGCTGCGCTGGCCGGGCTCGCCACCCTGCCCTGGGCCGCCATGACCTTGCGACGGCGCTCGGCGCAGGCAGGGTGCTACGCGGTCGCCTCCTGGTGCGTGCACGCCGCCGGTCTGCTGCGGGGCTTCCTGGTACACCGGCGTCCCCCTGGAGACCCGATTGACGCGCGTGTGATTCAGCCCTGGCCGGAGGCCTACAAGGGCTCGCTTCTGCCACCGCCGCGGGTGCATGCCGGCCAGCGCCAAGGCCGGGGCCGCGAGCGCGTCATCCTCGTCGCCTGCCCCTGGACGCCGGTGGGCGGTGGCATGTTCAAGGTCGCCGACTACCTGATCCAGGCCCAGGCCGGTCTGCGAGAGGCTACCGGCAGTGACGGGCCTTCGCCGACACAGGTTCGGTTGCAGCCGCTCGACACCCGCGGTAGCGGCAGCTGGGCGCAGTCGCTGGGCGTCCTGGCCAGCGCGCTGCTGACACTGGCCGGTGGGCGCCTGCGCGGCAAGGTCGCCGGGGTGCATGTGAACATGGCCGAGCGCCTGAGCTTGGTACGCAAGGGCCTGGTGGTGGCGACCTGCCGAGGGCTGGGCCTGCCGGTGGTGCTGCACCTGCATGCGGCCCAGCTTCACCGTGCCTGGCCCGACCTGCCAGCGCCAGCGCGAGCCCTGGCACGCTGGGTGTTCTCGCTGCCGCAGGCCTGCATCGTGCTGGGACCGCAGTCGGCCGAGTTCGTCACCGGCGCCCTGCGGGTGCCACCGGAGCGGGTGGTGGCGGTGAACAACGGCGTCCCTCCGCCGCAGCACCCGCGCCGGCGCCGCGACCGCGACGGGCTGCAATTGCTGTTCGTCGGCAATCTGTCTGAACGCAAGGGCGTGCCCGAGTTGCTGCAGGCCATGGCGCAACCGGCGCTCGCCGCGCTCCCGGTCACGCTGACCCTGGCCGGTGGCGGCGACCTGCCGACCTGGCGCGCCCGCGCCGACCGGCTGGGCCTGGGCGACCGGGTTCGCTTCTGCGGTTGGACCGAAGGCGCGAAGCTGAGCGCGCTGATGGCCGGCGCCGACGCCCTGGTCTTGCCCTCGCACGACGAAGGTTTGCCACTGGTGATCCTCGAGGCCATGGCCCAGGGCCTGCCGGTGGTGTGCACGCCAGTGGGCGAAATTCCCGCCGCCTTGGAAGACGGCCGCCATGCGCTGTTCGTACCGCCAGGCGACGCGCTCGCCCTGGCCCGGGCGCTGGCTCGCTTGCTGGGTGATGCGTCGCTGCGCGAGCGGCTGGCGTTGGAGGGCCGGGCCCTGTGGCAGCGTGAGTTTTCGGTCACCCGCTTTTTCAGCCGGATCGCCGCGGTCCACAGCCGCTGCTTCGGCGTGTGTGCGTCGCTGCCGGCAGGGGGGCGAGCGGCGGCACAGGGGCTGGTCGATTCCGA
This sequence comes from Ramlibacter sp., assembly GCF_029866045.1. Lineage (GTDB taxonomy): Bacteria > Pseudomonadota > Gammaproteobacteria > Burkholderiales > Burkholderiaceae_C > Ramlibacter. The sequence continues at coordinate 15,498 of NZ_JARXAB010000158.1, forward strand.
TCGTGAACCCGATCCTGGTGCAGGCAGGATCCGCGCGGCAGGGGCATCCGCGTGATTGCCGACACCGCCGCATGGGACAACGGACGGGTGCTGTCCACCGAGTTTTGCGTGGTGGGCGCGGGCCCAGCAGGCATCACGCTCGCACTCACCCTCGCCGAGCGCGGATGCCAGGTGCTCCTGCTGGAGTCGGGCCAGCGGCCGCTGGACCCGCAGGCGCAGGCGCTGTACGCCGGCGAGGTTGACGGCGGACCCTTGGGCGCGCAGGCGCACAGCCCGCCAGACCGATTTCGCATGCGGGGGCTCGGCGGATCGAGCATCCGCTGGGGCGGGCGCTGCATGCCGATGGACCCGATCGACTTCGAACCCAGGCCCTGGGTGGCCTGGAGCGGTTGGCCGATCGGCCCGCAGGATCTGGCGCCCTACTGGGCGCCGGCCGGCGACTGGGCCGAGGCGGGGAGCGGGAGCGGGATCGGGGCCATAGCGGCGCTGGATACGATGGAACAGACAACCGGGTGGACCCCACGTGACGCGAACGCAGGGCCAGATGCCTACGACGCCCGCCGCGCCCTGCCCGGCGCGCCACCGCTGATCGCCGGCTTCGACAGCACGCGGGTGCACACCCACGGGCTCGAGCGCTTTTCCTGCCCCACCGACTTTGGCCTCCGCTACCGACGGCGGCTCGCGCAGGCGCCGACGCTGCAGGTGCTGCAGGGCGCAACCTGCACCGACTTGCGCCTGTCGGCGGACGGCCGCCGGGTGCAGTCGCTGCGGGTGTGTCTGTCGCCAAGCCACGGGAGCGGAAGCGGTGCGGGTGACCCGCGCGGCCAGCGCTGCATCGAGGTGCGCGCGCGCCAGGTCCTGCTGGCTGCAGGCGGGCTGGAAACGGCGCGCCTGCTGCTGGACTCAGACGAGGCACAGCCTGGCGGGGTGGGCAATGCGCACGACCTGGTGGGACGCTTCTACATGTGCCACCTGGCCGCCAACCTGGGCGAGCTGCAGCTGACCGGCGGGCCGGAGCGGGTGCGTCACGGCTACGAGATATCGCCCGAGGGGGTGTACTGCCGGCGCCGGCTGGCAATCGCGCCCGAGGCGCAGCGGGAGCACCGCCTGCTCAATGCGGTGGCACGCCTGCACCTGCCGCCGATCGCCGACCCTCGCCACGGCAGCGGCGCGCTCTCCGCGCTGTACCTGGCGCGTCCCTTCATCTCCCATGAGTACGGACGGCGCTTGGGGGACGAGGTGGCGCTCGGCCTGGGAGCACGCGCCCTGCGCTGGGGCGGCCATGCAAAAAACCTGGTGACCGACGCGCCGGCTACCGCCGCCTTTCTCGGCCACTGGCTGCTACGCCGGACCCTGGCCACGCGCAAGTTCCCTTCGGTGATCTTGCCGAACCGGCGCAACCGCTTCAGCCTGGAGCTGCAAGCGGAGCAGGTGCCGCATCCGGACAGCCGGGTCACGCTGTCCGACACACGCGACGCCCTGGGCCAGCGCCGGCTGCAGGTGGGTTGGCGCCACCAGGCGCAGGACGTAGCGTCGGTGGCGCACAGCCTCGCGATCATGGCCGCCGAGATCGCGCGCCACGGCGTGGGCACGCTGCGCTGGTCGGCCGATCGCCTGCCCGCAGACCTGCTGCGTTACGGCGCCTATGGCGGCCACCACCTGGGCACCGCCCGCATGGGGCGGGACCCGCGCAGCAGCGTGGTCGACCCGCAGTGCCGGGTGCACGGCGTCGACAACCTGCATATCGCCAGCAGCGCGGTCTTCCCGACCTCGGGTCAGGCCAACCCCACGCTCACGATCCTGGCGCTGGCGCTGCGTCTGGCAGACCACCTGGTGCCGCCAGAGTCGCAGACACAGGCAAAGACACAGGCACACACACTGGCAACAGGTACTCCTGCGCAGCCGACGCAGCGCCCTCACCGCGATGACAGCGCACACACCGCGCAAGACCCGAGCAGCACCCAGGGCGCACGCGACACGAGGCCGCAGCCCGCGGTCAGCCCCTGACCCCCCACACGGAGTTCCCCATGCAGATCCTGATCCTGGGCGGTAGCGGCTTTGTCGGCCAGCGGCTGGCGCGATGCCTGGCCGCCACCGGCCTGCACCCCCTCAGCGCCTCGCGCGGCCTGCGGCCCACAGCGGCCCATGCCGCCGCTACGGCGCAGAGCCCGGGCCAGCATCTGGTGCTCGACGCCTGTGACGAGGCCGGCCTCACCCAGGCCTTGCGCGGCTGCGATGCCGTCGTCAACGCGGTGGCTGGCAGCCCGCAGGCCATTGCCGAAGGCGCACGGGTGCTGGCCCAGGCGCTGCGGGCGGTGGGTGGCCGGCCGCTGGTCCATCTGAGCAGCATGGCGGTGTACGGCCAGCAGGAGGGACTGTTGGACGAGACCGCATGGATGCCGGTCGGAGTGGGGGCAACGGCTCCTGCAGACCCAGCGGACCACGGAGCCCGAATGACCCCAATGGACCCAATGGCCCCTATGACCCGATTGGCCAGAACGCCCCGAACGGCCCGAACGGACCCAACATCGCGAGGCCTCCGCTTGGCCCCGGTCGTCAGCGCAGCGGGTAGCGCCTACGCCCGCGCCAAGCGGGTGGCGGAGGCGCACCTGGCCCCGCTCGCTGGCGAGGGTATGCCCGTCGCCATGCTGCGTCCGGGCTGCGTCTGGGGCCCTGGCAGCCCCTTGTGGGTCGATCGCATCGCGGCACTGCTGGCGGCAGGCCGGCTCGGTGACCTGGGGGCGCGCGGCGACGGCTGGACCCAAGGTTTGCATGTCGACGACCTGTGCCAGGCGGTGCTGCGTCTGCTGCTGCAGGCCAACACCGGCCTGCGGGTCTACCACCTCGCGGCGCCAGACAGCCCGCGCTGGAACATCTATCTGCGTGACCTGGCAGTGGTCATCGGCGCGACGCCGCTGCGCCGGTTGTCGGCCTGGCAACTCACGCTCGACGCCGGGGTGCTGAGCCCGGCGCTGTACCTCGCCCAGCGGCTGGGACTGCGCCGTTCGCACCTGCCGCCCTTGCCGCCCGGCCTGCTGCGGCTGATGGCCAGTCCGATGCGCTTGCAATGCGAGGCGGTGCAGGGCGCACTGAACCTGCGCTGGACCCCTTACGAGCGCGCGCTCGGCGAGGCCGCGGCGGGCTGGCGCCGCGACAACGCCAGCCACAGGGCTCTGGCGAGGAACAGCGGATTGCCCAGCACGTAGCGGCCAAAGAGCCGGCGCGGCTCGCGGGCCAAGCGCCAACACCATTCAAGACCGAGGCGCTGCAACCAGCGCGGCGCGCGGGCGTAGCGCCCGCCCAGGAAGTCGGCAATGGCGCCGCCGCAGATGATCAGGCACGGGCCCTGGGCTGCCGCACGCAGGGCGCGCGCGAGGCGCTCCTGGCGCGGCATGCCCATGGCCAGCACCACCAGGTGTGGCGATTCACGCGCGGCCAGGCGCAGGTACTCGTCGTCCGGCATAAAACCATCCGCCACCAAGCAGTGCGCACCACCGGCCAGGGCCTGCAACCTGGTGCCGGCGCGTGACAGCCAGGGGGGGCGCGTGCCCAGAAGCGCCATGCGGACGCCGGGCTGCACCTGGGCGAAGCGGGCCACCAGTGCGGGGATCAGATCGGTGCCATTGAGGTTCAGGCCAGGCCGCTGGCGCAGCAGGCGAAGCAGCCAGGCCATGCCCTGGCCGTCCCGCAGCAAGCAGTCGGCGGCGGCCAGGTCTTCGAAGAACGCGACGTCACGCGCAGCCAGGTTGAGGGCATGGGCGTTGGCGAAGGCCAGCACCCGTGGCCCGGCAGGATGCACAAGCGCGTCGAGCAGCCGCTCGCGTGCCGGGGCATCGGGCACCCGGCGCAGCTCGGCGAGCAGGCGATACCAGCGCTGGGGCCAGGTGGGCACGGGGTCAGCGCGGTCTGCCGGCATTGAGCACTGCCCCCACCACGGTGACACCAAACTCACGCAGCGTGTGGTGCAGGTTAGCCACCCCCTGCAGCGCGCTGCTGTCCTGGCAGGCCAGCACCAGGGCGGCGCCGGCGCGGGCGGCCACGGTACCGGCGTCGGCGCAGGGGCCGAAGGCCGGCGTGTCCGCCAGCACCACGTCGTAGCTCGAACGCAGGGAGGACAGCAGGCGCTGGAACCGGTCGCGGGCCAGCAACTCCTGCGGATTGGGCGGCACCACGCCCGCGGGCAGCAGGGACAAGCCCGGGACTGCGTCCACCGCCTGGATCGCCTCGGTGCCGGCGCGGCCCGCGAGAATAGCCGACAGGCCAATCCGGTCCGGCCTTCCAAACAAGCGGTGTAGACGGGGGCGACGCAGGTCCGCGTCGATCAGCAAGGTGCGCAGGCCCAGCTGCGCGAACAGCGCCCCGAGGTTGGCGGTGAGCCAACTGCGGCCTTCCGCAGGCCCCGGACTCACCACCGCCAGCGCCGCATGGCGCGCGTCGTTCTCGAACCACCGTAGCATCAGCTGGCTGCGCAAGGAGCGCAGGTGTTCGACCACCGGGCTGTCTGGCTGCCAGGCGGCAAGCACTTCGCTGGACAGGCCGGCATTGCGCTGCGGCAGTGCGTAGCCAAACTGACGCGCGATCACATCCTCGACATCTTGGGCGCGCAGCAGGCCGAGCTCCATGCCGGCCTCGCCAAAGCGCTGACCGGTTTTGTCCTGGTGCAAACGGATCCGCTCGGCCTCGGCCAGAGACAGGCGACCGAGTCGCACCAGCAGCGCACCCATGGCAGGGGCGGCCTGGCCGGGTGGGTCGGCGCTGTCAGCGCTGCCTCCTGATGCATGCATCGCACCGTCGGCGTCGCGATGTCGCCGGGCATCCTCTGGGTCACCGGTGCGCTGAAATCCAATGGGTTCGCGGCCGCCCCGCGAGTCCGGCGGCACGGGCATGATGTCGCCGTTCATGCCGCACCTCCACCGGCCAGACCCAAACGCCGTGCCGATGGCGGGAGAGCGGCATTTCGACCACCTCCCCCGCTCGCATGCGCCGCAGGCAAGCTGGCCAGCACCCGCAGACCGGTCACCTGCATGAGATCGTCCACAGACCGGACCCGGCGCCGGGAGAGCTCCATCATCAGCGCGCCCGCCACCGCCAGCAGCAGGCCGGCGACGCCGCCAACCGCGAGGGCCTGGCGCCAGCTCGGGCCTGTGGCCTCTGCAGGCGCCGTGGCCGGCGAGAGCAAGACCAGATCGGCCTGCGTCGCCAGGCTTTGCAGGCGTGAGCGGGACGCATGGGTGCTGACCTGCTCGAACTGGCGACGGGCCGTATCGACATCCTGCTGCAGCAGGGCCATGCGGGCGCGGTCGTGGTTGATCGCCAGCACCCGTTCGCGCTGGCTGTTCATTGCCGCCGCAAGCTGGCGCTCCCGCTGCTGGCCGGCATGCCAGCGCGCTTCGACCGATCCGGACACGCGTCGCGTCTCGGCCGACAGGCGGGCGCGCAAGGACGCCACCTCGGCGTCGAGCCGCTCCATCTGCGGGTGGCGCGGGCCCAGGGAGGCCGAGGCCTCCTGACGGCGCGCCTCGAGGCGGGCGAGGTCGGCCTTGAGGCCATTGACCAGCGGGCTGTCCATCACCTCGGCGAGCGTATCGCCCAGGGCACCTTGCTTGGACTGGGCGTCGGTGGTCTCGGCCTGCACCTGGGCCAGCCGGGTAGCCAACTGGTTAAGGCGGGACAGTTCATGGTCAGACTGCTCACCGCCGACGATGCCTGCACTGCGCTGATAGTCAGCCAGCCGCATCTGCGCGGTGGACATCCCCTCACGCGCCTGGCCGACCTGCTGCTCCAGCCAGCCAGCGTCTTGCCGGGCGGGGCCGGTCTTCAGACTCAGGCTGACATCGACGAAGGCGCGAGCCAGGGCATTGGCGACCCGCGCCACCTGCGCCGCGTCGGGTCCGCGCCACTGCATGTGGATGATGTGGCTCTCGCGCGCCGGCCGTACCGTCTGAGCGGCCTGCAGCGCGGGCACCGTCAGCGCCGCATCGGGCCCACTGGCGTCGCCCGATTGCAGCAGCTGCTTGGCGCGTTCAGCCACCGCATCGCTGCGGGCGACGTCGATCTGGGTGGCGATGTAGCTGCCGAGGAGGGCCGGCGCGTAGCCGCCGCCGACGTCACTGGCCTGTACATCGACCATGACCGGAACCTGGGCCAGGTAGCTGGCCGGGCGCAGGAGCGACCAAGCCAGCGAAGCCGCCAAACTGGCCAGGAGAATCAGCGCCGCGGCGGGCCAGCGCGCGCGGAGGATGGATAAAAGCTGCTGCAGGCTCACGTGGACTCCTTGTTGTAGGTCTGTTCAGAACAGGCTCTCACGCACATAGATGACATCGTCGGGGTGCACCGCTTCGGTCAGTACCGGCGCGCTCTGCACCACCTGGCCGTCAGACCCCTTGCGGTGCAGGCGCAGCCGGGTGGCGCTGCCACGCGGTGTCGGCCCGCCGCCGGCGGCCAGGGCCTGCATCAGCGTCATGCCGCGCTCGATCCGGTAGGGGCCGGGCCGCTGCGCTTCGCCGTAGATGTAGAAGACCGGCGCGCGCGGCACGAAGAGGGTGTCGCCGCCCATGAGGACCAGGTCTTGGTCGACGGCGCCGCCGGTGAAGAGCGCCGGCACGTCGATCAGCCGGCGAAAGGGCTGCCCATCGCGCTGCCCCGAGATGATCACCACCTCTTCGCCCTGCGGGGTGATGCCGCCGGCCGCCGCCAACAACTCGCTGGCGCGCATGCGGGTGGTCTCGAGCGCAAAGCGCCCCGGGCGAGCCACCTGACCCAGCACCGCCACCTGGTGCCCGCGCGCCTGCATGAGATGGACCGTGACCTGTGGCGACCGGAGAAACCGGCCCTGGCGCAAGGCGTCGGCGATGCGCTGTTGCGCCTCCACAAGACCCAGGCCGCCGACGCGTACCTCTCCCACCAGGGGGTAGCCAATGCTGCCGGCCTCGGAGACGCGGGCCTCGACGGTCAGGTCGGGGTTTTGAAACACCTGGACCCGCACCAGGTCGCCAGGCCCAAGCCGGTAGTCGTCATGGACCGCAGGCGCGGCCTGAAGCAGGGCCGGCAGCAGGAACAGGAACAGGAGAAGCAGCGTGACCAGCGTCTGGCGCGCGCGCAGGGGGATGCGGGAAAGAAGGTGGTGCGAGGTGTTCATGGCGTCGTCCCTCAGATCGAGATGCGAATGGCGAGTGAGCCGAAGGTGGCGCGAAAGTGCGCGCCGGCGAGGTTGCTGGCCCGGTGCTCGCTGCGCACCTGGGCCACCATCTGCCACCAGGACCAGGGCTGCCAGTCCAGCACCAGGCCGGTAGCCCGGGTGCGGTCCTCGCGGCCGGCGTCTAGCGCGAGCGCGTCCACCGTGGACCAGTGCCGCAGCTCCTGGGCATGACGCAAGGACAGCGTGGTACGCGCGCCCACCTGCCAGGCCGGCGCGAGGAACACGCGGCTGGCACGTACATAGCCGCCGGTGCCCGGTTCGTAGCCCCCGAGTTCATGCTCGAGGCCAGCCTCGACGCGGGTGCGTGCGCCGCTGTCCCAGGCCACACGGGCCCGGCCCACCGCGCCGTCGAAGTCACGTGCGGCCTGTGTGTCATGACGGCGCTGAAACTGGCCCAGGCGGGCGTCGAAGGCCCAGGCGGCATGGAGAGGCAGTTGCAGGGCCAGGTCGATCTGCCGGTCATGAAAGTCAGGACCGGATCCGTCGGGGTAGCGACCTTCGCCCTCACGGGCCTGCAGCGCCAGGTCCAGCCCCGACGGCCGGCGATGGCCCAGGCCCAAGCGCAGGCTGTCGATGCGGGCGTTGGCCTCCAGCGTGCGGGCCTGGCCGCTCTCGGCGCGCAGGTGCCCAGCGCCGGCCTCGACCCGCCAAGGACCGACGCCGCCCACGGTGAGGTCCACCAACTGCTCGCGCTCGGTGCGCAGGTCGACCCGGGTGGGCGCACCGTCGGCGCCGGAGAAATCGCGCAGCTGGGACTGGCGTGAGGACAGCGTACCGGTCAGGCGCGGGGTGAACGACGCCAACCAGGCGCCGCGGTAGTTGACCAGCTCATGATCGAGCGCGCCCCATTCGTCGAAGCGCAGCGCGCTGCCCTCGGCGTCGAGGGTGAACCGTTGCAGCCCGTAGCGTTTGTCCAAACGCAGGCCGGCGGTGAGGATGGCCAGTCGGTCGGCGCGCGCCTCGGAAGTGCGCATTACGTTGGAGTCATGTGCGAGGGCTGCGGAAAGATTCAATGCCAGCGGCTGCTCCGACCGCGGCAGCCGGGCGGCCTGGGCCAGAGGCACCAGAGGCTGCTGGCCGATCAGGGGCTGGGCCATCAGCGGTGCGGCGATGCGTTGGCGCAGCGCGTCCAGGTCGGACGCGTCGGCGGGCGCCTGCGCCTGGGCGGCCAGGGACAGGGACAGCGCCACCACGCACAGGGTTGGCAGGGTCAGGCGATGGCAGTCGGCAGGCTTCATGGCGGGTCTCGGTGGGCGTGGACGTTTGGAATCAGGGGACTGGCAAAGGAGATGGCCAAAGAGCCATCGAAGAAGGGCTGCACCATGGTCGTTGACCTGGCCCAGCGGCGGCAATGGCCCGCTCGGGTCCGGCCTGTCTGTGTACGGCCCGGACCATGCTCAATACGCCCTCGGATCGCCCATGAGCACGCGGACGGTGCGCAGGAGGATGTAGAGGTCCAGCCAGGGCGACCAGCGGCGCAGGTAGTCGATGTCCAGGCGGATTCGACCTTCCATCTTTTCCAGCGATTCGGTCTCGCCGCGAAAGCCGTGGACCTGGGCCCAGCCAGTGATGCCAGGGCGGACCTTGTGGCGAACCATATAGCTGCGTATCTGCTGCCGGTACATCTCGTTGTGAGCCACCGCGTGGGGGCGCGGACCGACCAGGCTCATGCGTCCCTGCAACACATTCACCAACTGGGGCAGCTCGTCGAGGGACAGCCGTCGCAGCCAGGCGCCGATGCGGGTGACACGCGGATCGTTGCGGCGTGCCTGCGGCACATCGGGCCCGTCCTGGGCTACACGCATCGAGCGGAACTTGTAGACCGTGATTTCCTCACCGTCGAGCCCGTAGCGCCGCTGGCGGAACAGGACCGGACCGGGTGAGTCGAGCCGGATCGCCAGCGCAATCAGCCCCAAGAGCGGCAGCAGTAGCACCAGCAACACACTGGCCAGGACCAGGTCGCCCAAGCGCTTGGCCACACCCCCCCAGCCCCGCAGCGGCGTGTCGCAAACCGAGATCACAGGCAGGCCGCACACCGCGCCAGGACGGCCGTGAATCCAGTCGCTGACGAACAGATCGGGAACGAAGTAGACCGAGGCGGTGGTGTCCTGTAACGCCTGCAACAACTCGCGGACCCGGGGCTGAGAGGCCATGGGCAGACACAGGTAGATCAGGTGGATGTGGCGCTGCTTCACATAAGGGCCGATGTCGGCCAGACGGCCCAGCATGCGGTGCCGGTGCGGGCCGGCCTGGCGCGGATCGACGCGGTCGTCAAAGCAACCGTCCAGCACGATGCCCGCGCCATGCGGTGAGCCCTCGGCCCCGCGTAGCCGGTCAGCCAGCGCCAGACCCTGGGCGTTGAGACCGGCGACCACCGCCCGCAGCGGCGGGCCCTGCAGCCGCACCAGATGCGGTGCAGCCCAGCGCAGCGCCAGCTGGGCCAGGCACTGCGACAGCGGCGCAGCCCAGAGCCAGTGCTGCCACACCGGCGCCGGCAGCTGCGACAGCAAGCCCGTGGCCAAGCCCGCCACCATCAGCAGGCCTGCTACCCAGGCCCAGCCGGCCAGCAAGGTCACCACCACCTGCTGCAGCGGCGCATGCAGCAGCGGTCGCGCCGGATAGGACAGCGCGAAGGCCAGGACCGAGACCCCCAGCCACGCTGGCGAGACCAGGCCCTCCTGCCAAAAGGCCACTGCCCACAGCGAGAGTGCTGTCGCCAGCGGTTCCAGCAGCGTCTCCAGCCCACGCACCAGCGGATGGCTGCTGCCACGCGGCGGTGGCAAGGGCAGCGGGCTCGGTGATCCCTCAGCGCTGCGGAGCCAACCAGCCGGGGACTCGCCAGCCCCCGACGCGGAGTCCGGCGCAGGCTTAACCTCCGTACGCCGCAGCGGCGCGTCGACCAGCCCCTCAGGCATGGAGGGCCAGCCGGCTCATGCGGGCCACGGCTTGGGCGCGATTGGTCACGTCCAGCTTGCTGAAGATGCTTTTCAGGTGGTTCTTGACAGTGAACTCGCTGATCTGAAGGATGCATCCGATCTCGGGATTGGTCTTGCCCTGGGCCACCCAGGCCATGATCTGCCGCTCCCGCTCGCTCAATGCCCCCGCCGAGTAGCGACGCATGGTGATGACCGGGCTGGCCGGCGCTTGCCAGGCACCCTCGCTGGCTTGCGGCCTCCAGCCGCCGGCCTTGCCAGCATCGCCCGCCGAAGCACGCGAGGTCGAACCGCCTGTCGGCAGACCCGGCGCGCCCTCGCCCGCGCCCCGGAGAGCCGCGTCCAGCAGCGGCACCAGCAAGGCGAGTGCTTGCCGCACCGCCTCCTCGGCACGAGCGCCCACGGTCCCTGGCACACCGAAGAACGCGAACAGGCGCCGGCCCCGCAAGCCGTGCACCCAGCAGCCCTCGCCCAGGCCCTCGGCGCGCGGCAGGTCGGCCGGCGTGACCTGGCAGGGCCGGTGGCCGTTGCTGGCCCAGGCCAGTGCCAAGGGCGCAGCCAGGGCGCAGGCGGCGGCCTCGCCGCGCCAGGGTGCATCCCCCAGCCACTGCGGCACACCGGCAGGCGCAGCATGGTGCAGCGGCGTCACCAGCAGCGCCCGATGGGCCAGCAGGGCCTGCAAGACGCCGCGCCACCAGCGTGCCAGCGCGGTGGGTCCATCGACCTCCACCGCCTGCTGCGCCAAACGCAGATACAGGGCCGCGTCCGGTGCAAGCTCGGGCAGCGGGCAGGCGCCCAGGCCATCCAGCGCGCTGGACGCAGCAACCGCGCCCGGCGGCAGGACCGCGGCAACGGGCACCCCCCCTGGCAAATGCGGCAAGCTGGCCTCCATCGGAAAGGTGGGCGGGAAAACAGAGGGAACAGAAAAACAGACCGACATGGCGGACTCCAACGAGGCACATACAGGGCACGGATGCTGCTGGAGCCGGACAGAGCCACCCTGTAGGTGCCAGGCGGCGACCCCTGTCGGCACTCCCCGCGCAGGCGGCCGTGTTGCTCCAGGCGGACGCGCCGACACCCTGCGCGCCGACAGCAGGGACAGCCCCTCGGACTACACTGCCCCTCGCCATGGAGCCGTCAGATCCCACCGCCGCAGCGCCTGCCACATCTGGCTTGGTCCTGGGCCGAACACACGCCCGCCGACTGCGCGACGTTTACCGATCCTCGGGCTGGCCCTGCCAGGACGCGATGGAGCTGGAACTGCTTGCCGCCGGCCTGCTCACGCGGGTGCGTGCCGATAGCGGCTACGAAACTCTGCGACTGACCGACACCGGCATTGCCTTCGTCGCCCGCTTCCGCGAGCAGCACCGCGCCAACTTCGGCCCGCATGAAGCCCTGGTAGCTCGAGTTGCGCTGGAGATGGCGCGCGCCGGGCGCATCGCCTGGCGCGGCCTGCGGCTGCGAGCCCAGGTGCCGGGCGAGGACGGCCAGCAGCGATGGGCAGTGGCCAAGCCCGACGTGTTCTCGATCCGTCACACCACGGTGCCCACCTATGTCGAGCCAGTCGTGCACGAGATCAAGGTACGCCGCGCCGACCTGCTTGGCGATCTCAAGCGGCCAGCCAAGCGCGCCGCCTACCTGGCCCTCGGAGAGTGCTGGTATGTGCTGGGCACCGACGCGCGCGGGCGGCCGATCGGCGAGCCCGAGGAAATCCCTGCCGAGTGCGGCGTACTGCTCCTGCGCGGCGAACGGCTGGAGTTGGCCCGTGCTGCCCACCGGCCCGCTCGCGAGGCACTGCCCTTTGATGTCTGGATGGCGCTGGCCAAGGCAACACCGGCGGTCCCGGTGGAAGAGCCCGCGCAGGGGCGCTTCTGAGCCCGCCGCCGGGTCGGCCCGGAGCAAATCAGCTCAGACGCCTTCTTCGGCCCGTCGCAGCGCCTCTCGTCGCACGACCGTGCTGGGCTGATGGGTAAAGGGCAGCCGCGGCAGCCCCATCAGCGCCTGCAAACGAGCGTGAGCGCGGTCCATGTCGGCGCCGATCATGGCCAGGGCCACCTCGTGGCCCGGTTCGTTGCGCGCCACCTCCAGGTAGGCCGCCCGCAAGCGCTGGTAGTCGGACTCGGCGCGGGCGATGTCCTGGGGCGAGGCCATGGTCATGGATGGAGCGTAGGTCGTACGCGGTGAAGACTGGCGCTCGTCCGCCAACGCTCCGGCAAGCGGCGGGCGCAGCTTAGCCGGTGCTTCAGCACGCGGCGAAGCCAGCGCGTTCGCTCGCGCGAGTGGGGCAATCTCGGAAGCAGACGGTCGCATAGGGACACCATAGGACGGCTCGTGCCGCACGGGTGTTCGCCAAATGCAACAAGCGTGGCGACATCCCCGAGTGACGCCAAGGCTGCTCCCGAGCCACTCCCGGGCAAGGACCCGGCCGCTCCCGAGCTACTACCATTCGTCCAGGCGGGACCGGAGAACCCGCCGAACCCGCAACGGAGACACCCCATGGACGGCTACATCCTCGCCCTCGACCAAGGCACCAGCAGCTCGCGCGCCCTTGTCTTTGACGCACACGGACAGGCCGTCGCCCTGGCCCAGCGCGAGTTTCGCCAGCACTTTCCCCAACCCGGCTGGGTCGAGCATGACGCGCAGGAGATCTGGCAAACCCAGCTGGAGGTGGCGCGCGCGGCACTGGCCCAGTTACGTGCCGCTTCACCTCAGGCGAGGGTGCGGTCGGTGGCGATCACCAACCAGCGCGAGACCTGCCTGCTGTGGGACCGTGCCACCGGGACACCGGTGGGCCCGGCCATCGTCTGGCAGGACCGTCGCGCCGCCGGCTGGTGCGACGCGCTGCGCGCCGCGGGACATGCGCGGCGGGTACAACGCAGGACCGGCCTGGTGATCGACGCCTGCTTCTCTGGCAGCAAGCTGCGCTGGATGCTGGACCACCTGCCGGGCCTGCGTGCTCGCGCCGAGCGCGGCGAGCTGGCCTTCGGCACCATCGACACTTGGCTGCTGTGGCAGTTGACCGGCGGTCGGGTGCATGCCACCGA
>NZ_JARXAB010000076.1 GCF_029866045.1 Ramlibacter sp.
GCGGCGTGCTCGGCATGAATGCCTCGATGTTCAAGGGCTACCTGCGCTACATCGCGAACCGTCGCGCTACGCAGATCGGCCTGGAAGCGCTTTTCCCCAACGAGGAAAACCCCTTCCCCTGGATGAGTGAAATGATTGACCTGAAGAAAGAGCGCAATTTCTTCGAAACCCGCGTGATTGAGTACCAGTCGGGTGGCGCGCTTTCCTGGGATTGAATGGCAACTGCGACTCGTTGGAGTTTGAGTTAGAAGATTTGCCCGCATTGTCGACTGGCCCGTCAGAGGCCGGCGACACGCGGGTTACCGTGTTCATGTCGCTGGGCTCTGGCCCAACGGCATGAATCGCTCTGATGCCCCCGGGGGCTTTTAGAGTGTTTCTTCCGTTGATGTTGATCAACTTGAACAGGAGATAGAAATGGCAACTGCAAAGAAACCGGCCGCCAAGAAGGCCGCCACCAAGAAGCCGGCCGCTAAGAAGGTCGCTGCGAAGAAGCCCGCCGCCAAGAAGCCGGCGGCCAAGAAGGTAGCCGCGAAGAAGCCGGCAGCCAAGAAGGTTGCGGCTAAGAAGCCGGCGGCCAAGAAGGTAGCCGCGAAGAAGCCGGCAGCGAAGAAGGCTGCTGCCAAGAAGCCCGCTGCGAAGAAGGCTGCTGCCAAGAAGCCCGCCGCGAAGAAGGCTGCTGCCAAAAAGCCTGCGAAAAAGGCCGCTGCGAAAAAGGCCGCCAAAAAGCCTGCTGCGAAGAAAGCCGCGAAAAAGCCCGCTGCGAAGAAAGCGAAGCCTGCCGCTGCAGCCCCTGCTGCAGCCCCGGCTCCTGCCGCGCAGACCACGCTGAGCCCCCAGGCCGCCTGGCCTTTCCCGACGGCCAGCAAGCCCTGAGCGACAGCGCGGACCCAGGTTCGCGTCGCCACAAAACCCGGCACCGCAAGGTGTCGGGTTTTTTTATGAGCTCCGACCCGGCACCGCAAGGTATCGGTTTTTTTACGAGCTCCGACCCAGCACCGCAAGGTGTCGGGTTTCTTTATGGGCGCTCACCCTGCACCACAAGGTGCGGGCTCTCTCAGGGTGCTGGTGTCTGTGCCGGCCCGCGCTCAGTTCATCGCCGTCCGCCAAGGACGGCCCAGTCCCACAGCCTTGTCGTCCTCAGGAGGCAAATAGACCGTCGTGCGGTCTATCTTGGCGTCAAAGGCCGCCAGTTCCGCGCTGGCGCTGCGGATCACTGCCCGGTCTAGCGGATGGCAGCGGCGCTGACTTAGCTTGCTGAGTTGCTCGGATCGGGCTATCTCCTGCCAAACACCTTCGGGGTCGGTCATGAGGGCGAAGGGGTTGTCTGCCGGGGTGTCAGATCGCATGGGCGAGCGCTCCTCTTTCTATGGGCCAAGGAGAAATCAAGGGCGCCGCCCTGAAGGACGGCGGTCGGACTGTGGCAGATGGGCCGTTTTCTGTAACGTCGGGCATGAGCGTGATGGTCCGTAGGACACAGCCCGACAAAACGGAGCGGACGGCTCTCTGCCGCGCAGTCTGAAGGGCGGGGCGCATCTGGCCCGCGCCACCCCTGTAAAAACTGCCGGGCACAATCAGCCGATGACCGCGACACCTGCCTTCATCGCCCCCACCCACCACGAGGACCCGGCGCAAGCGCTGGCCCAGGTCCGCAAGATCTACAACCAGCAGGTGAGCCACCTGCGCGAGGCGGTTGCGCGCTTTGCCGCCGGCGAGACGCTGGCCAGTCGGGTGCGCGCCTGCTACCCCTATGTGCGCATCGAGGTCGCCAGCAGCCTGCGGCCGCAGGCCATGCAAGGCCAAGCCGAGGGACAGGGCCTGTCCTACGGCTTTGCCACCAGCGCGGGCCGTTACGAAACCACACTGACGCGGCCCGACCTGTACGGCAACTACCTGCTGGAGCAGTTCAGGCTTCTGCGCCAGAACCACGGCGTGCAATTGGAGGTGGGCACCAGCCATGAGCCGATTCCGGTCCACTTTTCCTTCGCGGAGGGCGACCATGTCGAGGGCCAGCTCGGCGCCGACCGGCGTGCGCTGATGCGGGACCTGTTCGACCTGCCGGACCTAACCGCGATGGACGACGGCATTGCCAACGGCACCCGCGAGCCGCGACCGGGCGAGGCCCGGCCGCTGTCTCTTTTTTCAGCGCCACGCATCGACTACTCGCTGCAGCGGCTGCGGCACTACACCGGTACTGCCCCGGACTGGTTCCAGAACTTTGTCCTGTTCACCAATTACCAGTTCTACATCGACGAGTTCGTCCGCTTGGGCCGTCAGGCCATGGCCGACCCGAGCAGCCCCTATGTCGCCTTTGTCGAGCCGGGCAATGTGGTGACCCACCGCCAGGGCCTGCCCGAGTCCGACCGGTTGCAGGGCCCGGGCCTGCCGGGCGTAGCGCCGCCCCGGCTGCCGCAAATGCCGGCCTACCACCTGCTGCGGCCCGGCCACGGCGGCATCACCATGATCAACATCGGCGTCGGCCCAGCCAACGCCAAGACCATCACCGACCATGTGGCGGTGCTGCGGCCGCATGCCTGGCTGATGCTGGGGCACTGCGCCGGCCTGCGTCAGAGCCAGCAACTGGGCGACTATGTGCTGGCCCACGCCTATGTGCGCGAGGACCATGTGCTCGACGAAGACCTGCCACCCTGGGTACCGATTCCGGCCCTGTCCGAGATCCAGCTCGCGCTCGAACGGGCGGTGGCCGACGTGAGCGGCAGCCAGGGCGAAGCGCTCAAGCACATCATGCGCACCGGCACCGTGGCCAGCACCGACAACCGCAACTGGGAACTGCTTGGGGGCAACACCGCCCAACGCCGCTTCAGCCAGAGCCGGGCGGTGGCACTGGACATGGAAAGCGCCACCATCGCCGCCAACGGTTTTCGCTTCCGGGTCCCTTATGGCACCTTGCTGTGCGTGAGCGACAAGCCCCTGCACGGAGAGATCAAGCTGCCTGGCATGGCCGACCACTTCTATCGCGCGCGAGTTGACCAGCACCTGCGCATTGGCATGCGAGCAGTGGAAATCCTGCGCGAAGGCGGCAGCCAGCGCCTGCACAGTCGCAAGCTGCGCGCCTTCGACGAGGTGGCGTTTCAGTAGGCCCCGTGACCTGAGGCATCAAGGCGGCCTGCGCGATGCGCACCCGCATCGGGCGGGGGCGGGTTCAGTCCGTGTCAGTGCGCGACGCAAGGTCCGGGGACGGCGTTGCACTCGAGGCCATGGCCTCGCCCAGACGCACCGGGCGCGCCGGCGCCCAGTCGGGGTGAAAGCTCGCCACGTCCTTCGGGAACAAAATCACCACGGTGGATCCGAGCAGGAACCGCCCCATTTCCTGCCCCTGGCGCAGCACCACACTGCCCGGCTCATAGCGCCATTGGCGCACATGCCCGGTACGGGGCGGGTTGACCACCCCGTGCCACACGGTAGCCATACTGCCCACGATGGTGGCGCCGACCAGCACCAGAACCATGGGCCCCTGCGCCGTCTCGAACAGGCAGACCACCCGCTCGTTGCGGGCGAACAGGCCCGGCACATGACGGGCGGTGAGCGGGTTGACCGAGTACAGATCGCCCGGCACGTAGATCATGCGGGTGAGCGAACCCTCGCAGGGCATGTGAATGCGGTGGTAGTCGCGCGGCGACAAATACAGCGTGGCGAACTGCCCGCCGTCAAAACGCCGAGCCAGCGCCTCGTCGCCAGCGAGCAGGGCCTGCGCGCTGTAGCTGTGGCCCTTGGCCTGGAAGATCTGTCCCTGCTCGATGGGCCCAAACTGACTGATGGCACCGTCGACCGGGCAGATGAAGGGTGCATCCGCCATCGGCCGCGCCCCAGGGCGCAGCGCCCGGGTGAAAAACTCGTTGAAGGTCGGATACGCCTCGACGCGGGGGTCGGCCGCCTCGCTCATATCCACCCGGTAGCGGGTGACAAAGCGTCCGATCGCAGCCCGCGTCACTGGCCCACCGCGCCAACCGGCGAAGGCGCCCATGAGGCGGGTCAGAAGGCGCTTGGGCAGCAGGTGCTGCAAGGTGATGGCAAAAGGTGGCACGGGGAAATTTTACGTGCCGGGCAGACGCCTGCCGCGCTAGGCCACAATGAGGCCCGCATGCCTGATTTGAACCCCCTGTTCGAGGTCCGCCACCTGACCAAGCGCTTCGGCGATGCCACAGTGGTTGACGACCTGTCCTTCGACATCGCGCCTGGCGAATGCCTGGGCGTGATCGGCCCCAATGGCGCCGGTAAAACGACCACCATCCGGATGTGTCTGGGCCTGACCGCCCCAGACGGCGGTGAAATTCGCGCCTTGGGCCTGTCCATGCCGCGCGACGCCCTGGCGATCAAGCAGCAACTCGGGGTGGTCGCCCAGTTCGACACCCTGGACCCGGACTTCACCTGCGCCGAAAACCTGCTGGTCTACGGCCGCTACTTCGGCATGCGCGCCGCCGAGGTCCGCAGCCGCGTCCCCGAGTTGCTGGAGTTCGCCGCACTCTCGCACAAAGCCGACGCCAAGCCGGGCCAGCTCTCCGGCGGCATGCGCCGCCGACTCTCTCTGGCACGGGCTCTGGTCAATGACCCGCGCCTCTTGCTGCTGGACGAACCCACCACCGGCCTCGACCCACAGGCCCGCCACCTCATGTGGGAGCGGCTGCAGCTGCTGCTGCAACAGGGCAAGTCCATCCTACTGACCACCCACTTCATGGACGAGGCCGAGCGCATGTGCACCCGGCTGCTGGTGATGGACCATGGCCGCAAGATTGCCGAAGGCACGCCGCGCGCGCTGATCGCCGAGCACCTCGAGCCCGACGTGGTCGAGGCCTACGGCAACGGCGCGCTGACCCTGGTCGACTCGCCGCTGCGTCAAATGGCGCAGCGAGTGGAGGTCAGCGGCGAGACCGTGTTTTTCTACACCCAGGACGCACGGGCTCTGTTGGCGGCGCTGGGCGCCCACGCGGGCCTGCGTACCCTGCACCGTCCGGCCAATCTGGAGGACCTGTTCCTCAAGCTCACCGGCCGCCAGATCCGCGAGGAAGGTTGACATGTCTGCCCCCACTTCCGCCCCGAGCCTGTGGCGACGGCCCGACCTGTCGGCCCGCTGGTGGCCGGTGTTCATGCGCAACCTGCTGGTCTGGCGCAAGCTGGCGGTGCCCAGCCTGATCGGCAACATCGCCGAGCCACTGATGTGGCTAGTGGCCTTCGGCTACGGCATGGGCGCCCTGATCGGCCAGGTTCGTATCGGCGACGAGCAAGTGCCCTACCTGGTCTTCCTGGCCAGCGGCTCGGTCTGCATGAGCGCAATGAACGCGGCCTCCTTCGAGGCGCTTTACTCGGCCTTCTCCCGCATGCATGTGCAAAAGACCTGGGACGGCATCATGAACGCGCCGGTCACCCTGGACAACGTGCTCATGGCCGAAATGCTATGGGCAGCATGGAAGTCGGTGTTCACCGTGACGGCCATCCTGCTGGTGATGGTGGCTCTGGGTATCAGCACCAGCCCCAAGCTGCTGGTGGCCTGGGTCGTGCTGCTGGGAGCGGGCATCACCTTCTCCTGCATTGCGCTCATCTTCAACGCAATGGCCAAGGGCTACGACTTCTTCACCTATTACTTCACCCTGGGCCTCACGCCCATGATGTTTCTCTCGGGTGTGTTCTTCCCGCTAGAGCAGTTGCCCGAGGGCGTGCGCTGGGTCGCCGGCTGGCTGCCGCTGACCGCAGCGGTTGAACTGGTGCGACCCATGTTCCTGGACCACTGGCCCAGCGAGCCCCTGCGGCACCTGCTGGTGCTGGGCGTGTACGCGGTCGGTGGCTTCTGGCTGGCCCTGGGCCTAACGCGCAAACGGTTCCAGGCCTGAGACAGCGCGGACCCACAGCCCCCAAAGGGGCCAGGTCCGCGCCAATCCGCGTGTCAAAGGGGGACAATCCCCGCCATGTCCGATGCGCTCCACCCCTACGCGACCCTCACCCCTGACGCGGTGATGGACGCGCTGTCTTCCATCGGCCTATGGGGCGACGGCCGCCTGACTGCGCTGTCTTCCTATGAAAACCGGGTCTACCAAATCGGTCTCGACGAGCCCTTCGAAGGCCACGCGCAGGTGGTCGCCAAGTTTTACCGGCCTGACCGCTGGAGCGAGGACGCCATCCTCGAGGAGCATGCATTCGCCGCCGAACTGGCAGCGGCCGAAGTGCCCGCGGTGGCGCCGCTGGTGGTCCAGGGGCGCACGTTGCACCAGCACGCGGGCTTTGCCTTCAGCGTGAGCCCGCGCCGCGGCGGACGCACCCCCGAACTTGACGACGCCGAGGTGCTGGAGTGGATCGGGCGCTTTCTTGCGCGCATCCATGTCGTAGGTGCGGCCGGGCCATTCCACCATCGGCCCACGCTGGACCTGGCCAGCTTCGCGATCGAGCCCCGCGACTGGCTGCTGGCCCACGACGCCATTCCTCTTGACGTTGGCTCGACCTGGGAGCGCCTGTGCAACGAGGCAATCGCGGCAGCGGGCGCCGCGCTGTCGGCCCTCTCGCCCCAACACCTGCGGCTGCATGGCGACTGCCACCCGGGCAACATCCTGTGGACGCCCGACCAGGGCCCCCACTTCGTCGATCTCGACGACGCCCGCATGGGCCCGGCAGTGCAAGACCTGTGGATGCTGCAGTCGGGCGACCGTGTGCAGCGCCAGCGCCAGCTGGGCGCGCTTATTGACGGCTACGAGCAGTTCCGCGAATTCGACCGGCGCGAGCTGGCGCTCATCGAGCCGCTGCGTACGCTGCGCCTCATCCACTACAGCGCCTGGCTGGCCCGGCGCTGGGACGACCCGGCCTTTCCCCGGGCCTTTCCCTGGTTTGGCAGCAGCGACTACTGGAAGGGCCAGTGCCAGATGCTCGAGGACCAACTCGAGTCGATGGAGGAGCCGCCGCTGGTGGTGTGAGCCGGGCTCAGACCAGCAGCGCGTTCACCCGCTTCACATACGCCGCCGGGTCCTCCGGCAGGCCGCCCTCGGCCAGCACCGCCTGGTCGAACAGGATGTGCGCCAGGTCATGAAAGTGCACTGAGCCGTCCAGCTTTTTGACCAGCGCGTGATCGGGGTTGACCTCCAGCACCGGCTTGGTCTCGGGCGCCTTCTGGCCCGCCTGTTTGAGCATTCGTGACAGCTGCAAACTCATGCCGCCGTCCTGCACCACCAGGCAGGCGGGCGAATCGACCAGGCGCGCGGTCACCCGCACGTCCTCGGCGCGGTCCTTGAGGGCCTCCTTGAGCTTGGCCAGCACCGGCTTGAAGGCCTCCGCCGCTTCTTCGGCCGCCTTCTTCTCGGCGTCGTCCTGCAGCGTGCCCAGGTCGACCGCACCCTTGGCCACCGACTGCAACGACGTGCCGTCGAACTCGGGCAAGTGGCCGAGGGCCCACTCGTCGACCCGGTCGGCCATGAGCAGCACCTCGATGCCCTTTTTGCGGAACACCTCCAGCTGCGGGCTGTTCTTGGCTGCGGCCAGCGTCTCTGCGGTGATGTAGTAAATCGCCTCCTGGCCCTCCTTCATGCGCGCCTTGTAGTCGGCCAGGGACAGGCTGGCCGTGTCGGACGTGGTAGACGCAAACCGCAGCAGCTTGGCAATGCGCTCGCGGTTGGCGAAGTCCTCGCCCAGACCCTCTTTGAGCACTGCGCCGAACTCGGCGTAGAACTTGCCGTACTTGGCTTTGTCCTCCTCGGAGGCGGCCTCGTCCTTCTCGTGCTTGGCGAGGTCCTCCAGCATCGACAGCACCCGCTTGGTTGACCCCTCGCGGATGGCGCGCACATCGCGGCTTTCCTGCAGCAGCTCGCGCGAGACGTTGAGCGGCAGATCGGCCGAGTCGATCACGCCTTTCACGAAGCGCAGGTACACCGGCATCAGCGCCTCGGCGTCGTCCATGATGAAGACGCGCTTGACGTAGAGCTTGACCCCGGCCTTTTTGTCACGGTTCCACAGGTCGAAGGGGGCGCGCTGCGGAATGAACAGCAGCTGCGTGTATTCGGTCGATCCCTCCACCTTGTTGTGGGCCCAGGACAGCGGGGCTTCGTGGTCGTGGCTGATCGCCTTGTAGAAGTCGGCGTACTGCTCGGGCGTGATGTCTTTCTTGGCCCGGGTCCACAGGGCACTGGCCTGGTTGACGGTTTCCCACTCGTCGGTGGTCACCATCTCGCCGGGCTGCTCGTTCTCGCCCTCTTTCCACTCCTCCTTGCGCATGCGAATGGGCAGGGCGATATGGTCGGAGTACTTGCCGATGATGTCTTTGAGGCGCCAAGTGGAGAGGTACTCGGACGCGTCCTCGCGCAGGTGCAAGGTGATGGCGGTGCCCCGCTCGGCGCGGGTGATGTCGTCGACCTCGAAGTCACCGCTGCCGCCGCTGACCCAGCGCACGCCCGCCTCAGGCGGCAGGCCAGCGCGGCGCGACTCAACGGAAATGCGGTCGGCCACGATGAAGCCGGAGTAAAAGCCCACCCCGAACTGGCCAATGAGCTGGCCCTGCTCGCTGGCACTGGACTTTTGCGCGTCCGACAGACGCGAGACGAAATCGCGGGTGCCGGACTTGGCAATCGTGCCCAGGTTGTCGATCGCCTCCTGGCGCGACAGGCCGATGCCGTTGTCTGTGATGGTGAGCGTGCCGGCCTGCTTGTCAAAGGCGACGCGCACCGCCAACTCGGGCTGGTCTTCGTACAGCGCCGAGTCATCCAGGGCTTCAAAGCGCAGCTTGTCGCAGGCGTCGGAGGCGTTGGAGACCAGCTCGCGCAGGAAAATCTCTTTGTTCGAGTACAGGGAGTGGGTGACCAGGTGCAGCAGCTGGGCCACTTCGGCCTGGAAGGACAGGGTCTGTTTTTGGGTCATGTCGGGTGGGCTGAATCAGAAACGGGAACAGGAATAGGAGCCGAATTGGAGGCGAGGCCGGCCGCCGCTCGCAGGTGGCGAGCTTGCCAGTTCGCCGGGTTATCAGGCCAAGCCTGAAGCTGGGGCGGGCGCCGGTAATTTCAAGACCCTCGTGCCGGCCAGGTGGCCCGGGCGCCCTCAGAAACGCTCGCTGGGTCCCAGGTAGCGCCACTGCCCCGCCGGCAGCTGGCCCAGGGTGACACGGCCAATCCGCACCCGCTTGAGGCCTACCACTTTGAGCCCCACCGCCTCGCACATGCGGCGGATCTGGCGCTTGCGGCCCTCGGTCAGCACGAAGCGCAGCTGCTCGGGGTTCTGCCAGTCGACCCGGGCCGGCTTGAGCGGTTTGCCATCGAGCGACAAACCGTGGCGCAGCCGGGCCAGGCCCTCGCGCGGGAAGGCGCGCTCGACATCGGCAGTGACCTCGCCAAAGCTCACCCGTACCAGGTACTCCTTCTCCACCCCGGAGTCCTCCCCGACGAGCTGGCGTGCGACCCGTCCGTCCTGGGTGAGCACCAGCAGCCCGGTGGAGTCGATGTCCAGCCGGCCGGCGGGGGCCAGCCCTTTGAGCTGCGCTGGCGAAAAGCGCAGGTGCGAGGGGTCGCCACGCCAGTGGCTGCGCCCCTGCACCAGAGTCACGGCCGGCTGGTGGCCGTCCTCGGCCTGGCCGCTCACATAGCCCACCGGCTTGTGCAGGAGCACCGTGACCTGCTGCGCCTGCTGCCCGCGGGCCGCCGGGTCGACTTCAATGCGGGCCTGCGGCCCCACTTGCAGGCCCATGGGGGCAACCTGGCCGTCGACCCGCACCCAGCCGCGGGCGATCCAGGCATCGGCCTCGCGGCGCGAGCACAGGCCAAGCTCGGCCATGCGCTTGTTGAGTCGGGATGTGGTTTCTACGCTGTGATTCATGACAGTCTGGGGATTATCGTTTTCCCGCAGGGGGACCTCGCGCCCGGGGAGTCGGGATTCCAATGGGGGCGAATATGCCGCACCGCCGCACCACTCATTGGAGCGACCCATGTACCGCCTTCCGCACTTCCCCCAAAGCCGGCGCGCCTGCGTCGGTACCCAGTTAGCCCTGCGTCCGCCAGCGACGGAGGGACGCATCTCACCCGACCCGCCTGAAAACCCCCATGCGGCCAGCGTGCCGGTGGCGCGGCCGGCACCTCCAGGTGGGACGGGTCGCCCCGCCTACCTCCTCGATCGGCTGCCCCTGGACAGGGACCGCATCGGCCATGCCGCGCTGGTGAGCGGACTTGCCCAAGGCGTGCCCCTGGGCCTGTCCTTCGCCCTCAGCGGCCTCGCCCGAGCCAGCGGGCCGGCGCATGTGAAGGTGCTGGCGGGCTTTCTTCCGGTCGCCGCAGCCCTGGCCACCGCGCCGGGTGAGCAGGCGCTGCGGAACTGGCTGGGCTCTCAGGCCACGCTCCCTGCGCAGCCCACGCTGGCTCAGGATGCCATCCCCGGCGTGTTGCTGTTTCTGACCAACTTCGCCTGGCAACGGCTACCGGGGCCCCCACGCCCCCCCGCAGCGTCCGTAGCCGGGCTGGCGGCCACGGTGGGCATCTCGATGGTGGGGTCCCTGCTCGGGGGCGCCCTGTCCGAGGCCCTGTCGCAGACCGCCCCAGCGCCGCCCGGGACGCCCCCCATCCCCGCTGCTCACAAGGGCATGGGCAGAGCCCTGAGCCTGCTCCCGCTGGCGCTCTGGCTGCAGGGGCCGGCCTGCATGGCCACCGCCGGCCGGCCCCTCCCCCGCTGGAGCGGTCTGGCGGGCACTGGCCTGGCCTGCGCCGGCTGGACATTCCGCCGGATCCTCACCAACCCGCCAGAGCGTCCGAAGCCTCCGGTATCCGCGTAAGCCCTAGGGAATTTTTTGAGTAAACGCGAGGCCGGCGTCCCGGTCAGCACTAACATCCCGGGATTACACAGTGAGGAGTTTTCATGAAATCCATCAAGCGCGTACTGTCACTGGCCGCCCTGGCCGCGGCCGCGACCGGCGTCTGGGCCCAAACGGCCAGCTACCCGGCGCCTGACAAGAACATCACCATCATCGTGCCCTTTGTCGCGGGCGGCCCGACCGACCGCGTCGCGCGCGACTTAGCTGAGGCCATGCGCAAGCCCCTGGGCGGCGCCACCATCGTGATCGAGAACGCGCTGGGCGCCGGCGGCTCTATCGGTGCGGCCAAGTTAACCCGCTCCCAGCCGGACGGCTACACCCTGATGCTGCACCACATCAGCATGGCCACCATGCCGACCCTGGTGCGCAATATCTCCTTCAAGGTCGACAGCGACTTCGAGTACCTGGGCATGATCAACGACGTGCCGATGACCATCATCGCCCGTCCGAACATGGAGGCCAACAACTTCAAGGACCTGGTCACCTGGATCAACCAGAACAAGGACAAGATCAACATCGGCAACGCTGGCATCGGCTCGGCCTCCCATCTGTGCGGGCTGCTGCTGCAAAACGCACTCAAGGTCGATATGACCACGGTGCCGTTCTCGGGTACCGCCCCCGCCCTGGTCTCCCTGATCGGCGGCCAGATCGACCTGCTGTGCGACCAGACCACCAACACGTCCGCTCAGATCGAGGGCAAGAAGGTCAAGGCCTACGCCGTCACCACGCCCAAGCGCCTGACCACCGCGGCTCTGAAAGACCTGCCCACGCTCGATGAAGTCGGGCTCAAGGGTCTGCAAGTCACCATCTTCCACGGCCTGTACGCGCCCAAAGGAACGCCCGCCGCGATCCAGAAGCGCCTGAACGACGCCCTCAAGGTGGCCCTGAAGGACCCCGAGTTCGTCAAGAAGCAAGAGGGCCTCGGCGCAGTGGTCGTGTCCGACAGCCGTGTCGAACCTGCCGAACACAAGAAGTTCGTCCTGTCCGAAATCGAAAAGTGGAGCCCCATCATCAAGGCTGCTGGCGTCTACGCCAACTGAGCACGACTCGGTTCATGCACAAAGGCCACCCTCGGGTGGCCTTTTTTATTTCCGGGCCACCACGAGGGTGGCCTTTTTTATTTCCGGGCCACCACGAGGGCGGCCTTTTTATTTGCGGGCCACCTACAGGCGGCCCCGTACTTCTCACACACCCCAAGTGATTTCGTGCTGGTCCTTGGCTGCCCGGCGCAGCATGTCCATCATGGGCACGGCGCGCTGACGCAGGCTCACGGGCGGCCGGACGGGCGCCCGCCCCTCCGCCCGGGCGGCCTCGTCCGCCTCGCGCTGGCGCGTCTCTTCGGCGGCAATGGCCTGATCCAACGCAGCCTGGGCGGCCGCTATCTGCTCGGGCAGGATGATGCCGGTGGGCCCGGGGTCCTTGCCGATGATCTCCAACAGCCGGCGACCATCGGCCTCCAGCATGATGAGGTCACCGGCCGCCTTGGTCTTGAACTTGTAGAGCATTCAGTGTGCGGGGTACATGTAGCCCCGATGGAAAGGGTAATCTGATTGTGCGCCGGGCAGCGGTCCGCTGTGCGTCTTGCCGTCGGTGCGGCTGGCCAGTACCTGATGCAGGGCCAGCCAGCCTTGCTCGAAGCCGAGGGCGCAACCCGCCAGATACAGGCGGTAGGCGCGCAAAAGTTTTTCTGCCTGCGCCGCCCCATGCGGGCGAGCCAGCGCAGCCCGCGCCTCAGGCAGGCGGGCCTCCAGAGCGTCCGACCAGGCCCACAGCGTGCGTGCGTAATGCGGCCGCAGGTTTTCGGCGTCGAGCATCTCCAGCCCGCCCTGGGTCAGGGCGCGCAGGACCCGGCTGCCGTGCACCAGTTCACCGCCGGGAAAGATGTAGCGGTCGATGAAGGCGCCAATGCCGCTGCCCAACTCGGCGTTGTCCAGACCACCGGCGGTGATGCCGTGGTTGAGCACAAGCCCGCCGGGGCGCAGCAGACCGCGGATCCGGGCGAAGTAGCCCGGAAGATGGACCCGGCCCACATGCTCGAACATGCCGACGGAGGCGATGCGGTCGAAGCCCTGCGCCACGTCCAGGTCGCGGTAGTCGCGCAGTTCTATGCGCACACGCCCTTGCAGGCCTCGCGCCGCGATGAGACGGCTCACATGGGCGAATTGCTGGCGCGAAAGGGTGATGCCGTGGGCCTGGACCCCGTAGTGCTCGGCCGCCCAGAGCAGAAGGCCGCCCCAGCCCGCGCCGATGTCGAGAAAGCGCTCGCCCGGCCGCAGCATCAGCTTGCGGCAAATCAGGTCCAGCTTGGCCTCCTGGGCCTGGGCCAGCCCCATGTCGGGGTGCTCGAAATAGGCGCAGGAGTAGACGCGCCGCGGGTCGAGCCAGAGCGCGTAGAACTCGTCGCCGACGTCATAGTGAAAGCGGATTTGGCGCGCGTCGCGCGCTCGTGTGTGCCCGAGCCAGGAGCGCAGGCGCGCCCAGACGCCAGCGCCCGGCCCCGCATGCACGGGCGACCCCGGCAACAGGTGCGCCGCGGCGGCCATGACCGCCCGCATGCTGCCCTGAAGCTCGGTTCGGCCCTCGACAATGTCTTCGGCCACCTGCCCCACCCGGCCCGCGGCGAGGGCAGCCACACCCGGCCAGCCGGAAAAGCGCAGCTTGACCTGCGCCTGAGCCGGCCCGAGCAGACGCCCGCCGGGCAGCAACAAGGCCAGGTCGACCGGCGCCGTAGCCAGTTGGGGCGCCATTTTGCGAACCAGAGCATCCATAGAAAATTCTGTGCTTCAGACTCGAACCCGGCAAGCCAGCCGGCTGTAGGACAAGCGCGCATTTCCAAGGGGCATGGTCGCCGCACGGGTCGACCGCCATAATCTGCTGCATGCCGGCCTATGCCTTCGAAGCCCTGGACGCTCAGGGCGCCACCCGCCAGGGCGTGATGGAAGCCGACACCGCACGTGCGGTGCGCGCACTGCTGCGAGCGCAGGCCCTGGTGCCTCTGGATGTGCACCCGGTTGCCGGAGCGTCGGGCCCCAAGAGCTGGGTCACCCGGCCGGTGTTTGGCAGCACCGGGCTGGCGGTATGGACCCGTCAGCTCGCAGGCTTGGTCTCCGCCGGCCTGCCCCTTGAACGCGCGCTCACCGCCCTGGCCGAAGAAGCCGACGACGAGCGCCAGCGCAGCTTGGTAGCGGCGCTGCGCGCCGAGGTCAATGCGGGCGCCTCCTTCGGCCGCGCGCTGGCGCAATTTCCCCGCGACTTTCCCGAGGTCTACGTGGCGGTCGTTGGCGCCGGCGAACAAAGCGGCCAACTGGGCACGGTGCTCGAACGCCTGGCCGATGACCTCGAGGCGCAGCAGGCCCTGCGTGCGCGTTTGTTGGGGGCCGCCCTCTACCCGGCCATCGTGACCGTGGTGGCCATCGTGATCGTCATATTCCTGGTGACCTATGTGGTGCCGCAGGTGGCCAGCGTGTTCGTAGGCACCAAGCGGAGCCTGCCCATGCTCACCAGCCTGATGCTGGGCCTCAGCGCCGCGGTGCGGGACTGGGGATGGTGGGCCTTGGCAGTGCTCGTGGCCGCCGGCAGCGGCTTGGCACTGGCCCTGCGCAACCCCGTGCTGCGCGAGCGTTTCGACGCCGCCTGGCTGCGGCTGCCCCTGGTAGGTCGGCTCGCGCGCGGCTACAACGCAGCGCGCTTTGCCAGCACCCTGGCCATGCTGGTGGCCGGTGGTGTGCCCATTTTGAAAGCCTTGCAGGCCGCCGGCGAGACGCTGGGCAACCGCTCCCTGCGCGCCGACGCGATGGACGCCCTGGTGCTGGTGCGCGAGGGCGCGCCGCTGGCCTCGGCCCTGGCGCAAAAGCCGCGCTTTCCGGGCCTGCTGTCGATGTTCGCCCGCCTCGGCGAGCAAACCGGCCAACTGCCCGCCATGCTGCAACGCGCCGCTGACCAGTTGTCGGCCGAGGTGCAGCGGCGCGCCATGCACCTGGCCACCATTTTGGAGCCCCTACTCATCGTCGCGATGGGCGGCGTGGTGATGGTCATCGTGCTGGCGGTGCTGCTTCCCATCATCCAGCTCAATCAGTGGGTGCGTTGAATGAAAGACACCCCATGGCCGTGAGCCTGCAGGACAAGCTGGTAGTCGCGATCTCCTCGCGCGCACTGTTCAACTTCGAGGAGGAAAACCGCTTCTTCGAAGGCGGCGACCCCGGCGCCTACATGGCGTTGCAGCTGGACCGGCTCGACCTGCCGGCGCGTCCGGGCATTGCCTTCTC
The DNA here is from genome assembly GCF_029866045.1 of Ramlibacter sp. Lineage (GTDB taxonomy): Bacteria > Pseudomonadota > Gammaproteobacteria > Burkholderiales > Burkholderiaceae_C > Ramlibacter. The sequence goes on from NZ_JARXAB010000076.1 coordinate 15,043, forward strand.
CTTGATCAAGAAGCTGCTGGCCTTCAATGAGCCGGACCAGCAGCGGGTGGAAGTGGTGATCCTCTCGCGCAACGACCCGGTCTCGGGCATGCGCATCTTCCGCTCGGTCAAAGCCAATGAAATCGCGCTGCAGCGCGGCGTGTTCACCCAGGGCCGGCCTCCCTTTCGCTACCTCAAGCCTTTGGGCGCGCACCTGTTCCTCTCGGCCAACCACGAGGATGTGCGCGAGGCACTCAACGCTGGCTTTCCGGCCGCCCGCGTGCTCACCGAGTCGGTCCAGGCCAGCGACGCCTACCCCGATGAAGTGCGCATCGCCTTTGATGGCGACGCCGTGCTCTTTTCCGACGAGGCCGAGCGGGTCTACCAGGCCGAAGGCCTTGATGCCTTCGTCCGCCACGAGCAGTCCAAGGCCCGGGTGCCGCTGCCCGAAGGCCCTTTCAAGCCCCTGCTTGCCGCGCTGCACCGTCTGCAGCAGTCGGGCGGGCCCACCATGCGCATCCGCACTGCCCTGGTGACGGCACGCAGCGCGCCGGCGCACGAGCGCGCCATTCGCACGCTGATGGACTGGGACATTCAGGTCGACGAGGCGATGTTCCTGGGCGGCCTGCCCAAAGGGGAGTTTCTGCGCGAGTTCGAGCCGGATTTCTTTTTCGACGACCAGACCGGCCATGTGAACCATGCAGCCCGCCATGTGCCGGCCGGCCATGTCGCTGGCGGCGTGTCCAACGAGGGCTGAGTCCACGCCAGGCAGCGTCTGTTGCTGCGTGTGCGGGACCCGCCCCGGAATCAGTCGGGCGTGGCGCGTTGCGCAAGTGCATCTGACCTGCGTGCCTGACTGACCTCTCGGGCTTCGCGGGCCTCGCGCCGGGCCAGCCAAACCGTCGAGGCGGCAATGACGACACCGCCAGCCAAGGTCCACGCCGTGGGCAGTTCACCGAAAAGAGCCCAACCCAGCAGGGAAGCCCAGAGCAGTTCCAAAAACTTCACCGGCTGAGTGGCAGAGATATCAGCCGTCTTGAAGGCCCGAGTCATGCAGTAATTCCCCGAAGAACCCATCACGCCGCACAGGAGCACCAAGGCCCACTGCCCCGCGCTGGGCCAGATCCAAGGCCAGAGCAGGGCCAGCGGCAAGCCAAAGCAGGCCACGGTGAAGGTCTGCCAGACGACGATCACTTCCGGCCGCTCATGGCGCGTCAGGGCTTTGGTCAGCAGGTAGGAGCCCGCGAAGACCGAGGTGGAGGCCAGCATCACCAGCATGTAGCCCCCCCCCTCGCCGGTGACCCGCGGCGCCATGACCAGCAAGACGCCGCAAAAGCCGGCAAGGGCGGCTACCCATCTTGCCCACCGCATCGGCTCACCCAGGAACAAGGATGCGCCCAGCATGATCAGCAGCGGGCCGCTGAAGCTGATGGCGGTGGTGTCGGCCAGCGACACATGGACGACCGCAAGAAACCACAATGTGAGGCCGCCGGTGTGAAGCGCGCCGCGCAGGAACTGACCTGGAATGCTCAGGGGCCGCCAATAAGCCAAACCGGCACGCAGCATGAGCGGAGTCAGCACCACGATGCCGGCGGCGTATCGCAGGAACAGGGTCTCGAAGGGGCCGAGCTGCCGGGTCAATTCGCGCATCACGGCGTTGAGGAAAATGAACTGGAGCCCAGCCAGGCCAGCCCAGAGCATTCCGCGCAGCACCGGCGAGAGGCGGCTGGCGCGCCAGCGCAGGCGCGCCAGAAGACGCAGAGGAAGGGGGCGGCGGGAGGCAGACATGGGGTCGAGACCTGAGCACTATAGGGGGCCCACTCGCTCCGCCGGTTGCCGCAGGCGACTGCGTGCGGCCGCGAAATGAACCCCAAAGAATTCAGGCCAGGCGCCCGATTTGCGGGATTTCCCGGCCCAGGCCTTGAAACCGCCTCGGATGCCCCTATCATTGGCACTCGCCGGGGACGAGTGCTAACAACGCACGCCTTCCCGCCGTTTCCGGGGCCGCCCGCGCGGCCCCACAGTTGGCAAACAAGCAAAACCCGTCAAGGAGAACACATGGCACTGATTCCTCAGAACGATCGCGTGATCGTCGAGCGCCTCGAAAACGAGACCAAAACCGCTTCCGGCATTGTCATTCCCGACAACGCCGCCGAAAAGCCCGATCAGGGCAAGGTCCTCGCCGTCGGCCCCGGCCGCCGCAATGAAAAGGGCGACCGCATCCCGATGGAGCTCAAGGTCGGCGACCTTGTCCTGTTCGGCAAGTACAGCGGTCAGACCGTCAAGGTCGACGGCAAGGAACTGCTGGTCATGAAGGAAGAAGACGTCTTCGCCGTGGTCCAGAAGTAATCAAGTTAGCGATTACTTTCACCCAATCCCCCCTATTTACTGAATTTCGGAGTCCTACAAATGGCAGCTAAAGACGTAGTTTTCGGCGGTGACGCACGTGCCCGCATGGTTGAAGGCGTGAACATCCTGGCCAACGCGGTCAAGGTCACCCTGGGCCCCAAGGGCCGCAACGTGGTGCTCGAGCGCTCCTTCGGCGCCCCCACCGTGACCAAGGACGGTGTGTCCGTGGCCAAGGAAATCGAGCTCAAGGACAAGCTCCAGAACATGGGCGCGCAGATGGTCAAGGAAGTCGCTTCCAAGACCTCCGACAACGCCGGCGACGGCACCACCACCGCCACCGTGCTGGCCCAGTCCATCGTCCGCGAAGGCATGAAGTACGTGGCCGCCGGCATGAACCCGATGGACCTCAAGCGCGGCATCGACAAGGCCGTTGAGGCCCTGATCGTTCAGCTGAAGAACGCCTCCAAGCCGACCACCACCTCCAAGGAAATCGCCCAAGTCGGCTCGATCTCCGCCAACAGCGACGTCTCCATCGGCGACATCATCGCCAACGCGATGGACAAAGTCGGCAAGGAAGGCGTGATCACCGTGGAAGACGGCAAGTCCCTGCAAAACGAACTCGACGTCGTCGAGGGCATGCAGTTCGACCGCGGCTACCTGTCGCCCTACTTCATCAACAACCCGGAGAAGCAATCCGCCCTCCTGGACAACCCCTTCGTGCTGCTCTACGACAAGAAGATCAGCAACATCCGTGACCTGCTGCCCGCACTGGAGCAAGTGGCCAAGTCGGGCCGTCCGCTGCTGATCATTGCCGAAGAAGTCGAGGGCGAAGCCCTGGCGACCCTGGTGGTCAACACCATCCGCGGCATCCTCAAAGTCGTGGCCGTCAAGGCCCCGGGCTTCGGCGACCGTCGCAAGGCCATGCTGGAAGACATCGCCATCCTGACCGGTGGCAAGGTCATCGCTGAAGAAGTGGGCCTGACCCTCGAGAAGGTGACCCTGGCCGACCTGGGCCAGGCCAAGCGCATCGAAGTGGGCAAGGAAAACACCACCATCATCGACGGCGCTGGCGCTGCCGGTGACATCGAAGCGCGCGTCAAGCAGATCCGCGTGCAGATCGAAGAAGCCACCTCCGACTACGACCGCGAGAAGCTGCAAGAGCGCGTGGCCAAGCTGGCCGGCGGCGTGGCCGTCATCAAGGTCGGTGCCGCCACCGAAGTCGAGATGAAGGAAAAGAAGGCCCGCGTGGAAGACGCCCTGCACGCCACCCGCGCTGCGGTGGAAGAAGGCATCGTCGCAGGTGGTGGCGTGGCGCTGCTGCGCGCCAAGCAGGCTGCTGGCACGATCAAGGGTGACAACCCCGACCAAGACGCCGGTATCAAGCTGGTGCTCAAGGCCATCGAAGCGCCCCTGCGCGAAATCGTGGCCAACGCCGGTGGCGAGCCCTCTGTGGTGGTCAATGCCGTTCTGAACGGCAAAGGCAACTACGGCTTCAACGCTGCCAACGACACCTACGGCGACATGATCGAGATGGGCATCCTGGATCCCACCAAGGTCACCCGCACCGCGCTGCAAAACGCGGCCTCCGTGGCGTCCCTGATGCTCACCACCGAGTGCATGGTCTCCGAAGCACCGAAGGACGATGCTCCCGCCGGTGGCGGCATGCCCGGTGGCATGGGCGATATGGGCGGCATGGGCATGTAATGCGCGAAGGTGGCAACGCTTGGGCGTTGCCACCCGTGCATGGGCGACACGCCTAAAAGGGCCGGGGTTTTCCCCGGCCTTTTTTCTTGGCCACTCGCTCTTTCGCACGAATCGTTCCAGTATTCGGAAAACTCTGAGCTCATCAGGTAATGTGATAGCCTCCGGCCGGTTATTTCGGCTGCCATCTTGCATTCGAAATGCCCATTTCGGATCCCACACGGATGACTTTGCCGCGAACGACATCAACGGCTCCAAAGGCCTTGGGAGCGGGCACGCCCCGGGTCTCGGTTCGGGGCCTCACCAAACGATTCAAGACCCGCACGCGTGAGCATGTCGCCTTGAACGATGTGTCCCTGGACATCGGTCCAGACGAGTTCGTCGTCCTGCTGGGGCCTTCCGGTTGCGGCAAGACCACGCTGCTCCGATCGATCGCCGGGCTGGAGCAGCCCGAGTCTGGGGAAATCCTTCTTGACGGAGAGCCTGTGTCGTCGGCGCGCCAGGGCATCTGGGTGCCGCCCGAGGCGCGTCGCCTGGGCATGGTGTTTCAGAGCTACGCGCTCTGGCCGCACATGAGCGTGTTCGAGAACGTGGCCTATCCCTTGCGCAATGCGGGCGTGGCTTCAGGCGAAATTGCGCCACGCGTAACTCAGGCGCTGGCGCGCGTCGGACTGGAGGCCCTCGGGGCATCGAGCCCCGGCCAGTTGTCGGGTGGGCAGCAGCAGCGCGTGGCGCTGGCCCGCGCCTTGGTGGCGACAGGCGGCCTGGTACTGTTCGATGAGCCGCTGTCCAACCTCGACGCCAAGGTGCGTGCGCGCCTGCGCCTGGAACTGGCAACGCTTCAGCGCAGCCTGGGCTTTGCCGCGCTTTACGTCACGCACGACCAAGCCGAGGCTCTGGCGCTGGCCGACCGTATTGCGGTGATGGATTCGGGGCGCATCGCCCAGATCGGCACTCCCGAAGAAATCTACGACAGCCCTGCCACTCGCTACGTCGCGGACTTCATCGGCAGCGCGAATGAGGTGCAGGGTGAGGTGGAGTCCTGCCAGGCGGACGAATGCGTGGTGGCGACGCCTGTCGGACGACTAATCGGCCGAGTCCGGGCGGGCGCGATCCGGCCCGGCCAGAAGGTGGCCGTGATGTTCCGGCCCGAGCACTGCGCGGTGGGCGCAAGGACAGCGGACACCCCGACGGGACTCAACCGCATTGAGGGCATCCTGGAGCGCTCGGTCTTTCAGGGCGCCATCCGCGAGCACGTGCTGCGCGCCGGCGAACACTTGGTGGTCACCCTGGGTATCGGCGCCGAGGCGATGGCCCAGGCGGCCCCTGCAGCGGTGACGGTGCCAGTGGCGCGAACGTGGGTCTATGCCCTGGAGGATGCAGCCGGATGAGGGTAGGCACAGGTCGTACCGGTCTGCCTGCCGGGTTCGAGGTCCTGCTGGTGGCCAGTTTGGTGCTGGTGACCGTGTTCCTCGTCTACCCCTTGGGTGTGGCGGTGTTCCGAACCCTGGGGGAGGCCCCGGCCGGTATTGCGGCGATTGGCAAGTCCATCGAGTCGGGGGCTCTGTTGCGCGTCTTGCGCAACACGGCAATCATTGTGTTTGGCGGAGCGGCACTGGCCACGGTGGTGGGCGCAGTGCTGGCCTTCATTAATGAACGCACCGACGGCTCACTGGGCGCGAGCGGCGAGTTGCTGCCCCTGGCCCCGATGATCGTGCCGCCGATCGCGGGCGTGATTGGCTGGGCCATCTTGCTCGATCCGCGCGTTGGCTTGGTCAATGGCGCGCTCAAGAACATCTTGGAGCGGGTTGGCATCACTCTCGACAGCGGGCCCCTAGACATCTACACGCCCACCGGTCTGGTCTTCGTCACCGGCCTGTACTTGGTACCCTATGTGTACCTGATCGTGGCAGCGGCGCTGCGCGGGCTGGACGCCTCGCTGGACGAAGCCTCCCGGGTGCACGGCGCCTCGCCGCTGCGCACCATGCTGCGGGTCACGCTGCCGGCCGTGCGCCCCGCCATCGCGGCCGGCGCGCTGACCGCTGTGATCGGCGGCATCGGCTTGTTCTCGGTGCCCATCGTGCTGGGCACCGCAGCCCGGATGGACGTGATTTCGGTGCACATCTACCGGCTGTTCGAGCAGTTTCCGCCGCAGACCGCGACTGGCTTGATGCTCAGCGCCGCGATGGTGGCGGTGGTCCAGGCCCTGTTGCTGGCCCAGCGCTGGCTAGTGCCTTCTGAGGGCCATGCGGTGATCGGCGGACGCGGCGGGCGTGCCGGCCTGATCCGTCTGGGACGCTGGCGCCGCCCCGCGCAGGGCCTGGCCATCGGCTACCTGCTGGCGACCTCGGTGCTTCCGGTGCTCGGCTTGGCCATCGTCTCTCTGCAACCCTTCTGGACGCCGATCATCGACAGCGCGCAGTTCACCCTGGCCAATTACACCTTTGTGCTGTTCGAGAACGGCCCAACCAGCCGCGCCTTCGTCACCAGCCTGGGTTTGGGGGCGGCCACGGCGACCGCCGCTGTGTTGATTGCGGCGCTGCTGCTCCTGGGGTCTCGGCAGAGCCAAGGGGCCGTCGCCAAAGCGTCGGACATGGTCCTGACCCTGCCGGCCACCTTGCCGCACACGGTGATCGGGGTGGCCTTTCTGATCACGTTCACGCCTGCGCCCTTCAAGTTGTACGGCACGACGACGCTTTTGTTCCTCGCCTACCTGGCGATGGCGCTGCCCTTCGCTGCGCGTGCCGCCGCAGCAGCAGCCAGCGGCATAGGCGCCGATCTGTCCGAGGCCTCGCGTATTGCCGGTGCCGGTCGCGGTCGCACCTTCCTGCGCATCCTGTTGCCGCTGTCGCTGCCCGGCCTCATGGCGGGCTGGATCATCGTCTTCATCCACACTGCCGGAGAAGTGACCGCTTCGAGCCTGCTGGCGGGCGCCCGCAACCCGGTCATCGGCCGTGTCATGACAGAGCTGTGGGTATTTGGCAGCTTCCCGCAGCTAGCAGCCATGTCCATCGTGGTGACCGCCGTGACCTCCACCGGCGTCGCCGTGATGCTGTATTTCACGCGCAGGGCTACCCTCAGGGGCTGAGCGTGGCACCCGTTCGAGATCCCCACAACAACCAGGAGACGATATGAACGACATCCCTTCCACCCCTACGGGCGCCAGCCGCCGCACCTTTTTGCACCAGGCTGCAGGCGTGGTTCTGGCGCCGCCGCTGCTGACTGCGATGCCCGCCTTTGCGCAGGACGCCGGCCTGATCGCCGCCGCCCGTAAAGAGGGCAAAGGCTCGCTGTACGCGGTGACCGACCCGACCATCATCCAGGCCTTGGTGGCCCGCTTCAAAGAGAAGTACGGCATCGAGATTGAAGTGACGCGCCTGATCTCCGGCGCGCTCGGGCAGCGCCTGACGGCCGAACATGACAGCGGCTCGCCGGTGGCCGACGTGGTGATGGACACCGACAAGCTGCTGCAGGAGACGCTGGCCGCCAGAAGGTATTACGTCCCCATCACGGAGATCCCTGGTCACCAGACCTACCCGGACTCGGCCAAGACAGCCACCTCGATCATCGTCTCGCACATTCCGTATTCGCTGGTCTGGAACACCTCGCTGATCAAAGAGACGCCCAAGGGCTGGGAAGACCTGATCGACCCGAAGAACAAGGGCCGCGTGCTGTTCATCGACCCGCGCGTGGGCGGCTCGCCCGCGCTGTGGCATGTGCTGATGCGCGAGACCTACGGCGACGCCTTCCTGCGCACCCTGGGCCAAAACGGTCAGGCTGCTCCCAGCGCTGTGCCCGGACTGCAGCGGATCGCAGCAGGCGCCCAGGCCATCTACGCCCCGGGCGTGCACCAAGTGGTGGTGGGCCTGGTAGCCAAGAACGCGCCTGTCGGCGAGTCCTTCCCCCAGCCGACCGTCTCCTCCGACACCTGCCTGTCCGTCATGGCCAAGGCACCGCGCCCAGCGATCGCACGGCTGCTGTCCGCCTTCATCCTTTCAGTAGAGGGGCAGGCCATCCTGAACAAGGACGGCTTCTCGCCGATCAGGGGCGTTCCCGGAACCATGGCGCTGCCCAAAATGACCACGCCTGATTTCCGCACGAGCAAGGACAAGATCCCTGGCCTGGTCTCGCTACTTGGCCTGACTTGAATGCGCGCTTCCCAGAGGAACGCCCATGAAGGCGCTTGAGGGCATTCGGGTCTTAGACCTGACCCACGCACTCGCCGGACCTTTTTGTACCTACCACTTGGGTTTGCTGGGCGCCGACGTGGTGAAAGTCGAGCGCCCAGGGGTGGGCGACGACTTCCGGGCCTTCGTTCGTGAACCCGGCTGGAGCGTGGGCTCGGCCTTTGCAGCCGTGAACGCCGGCAAGCGCTCAATCACGGTCGACCTCAAGACCGCCGGGGGCAAGGAATTGATTCGACGCCTGGCCGCGGTCTCCGACGTGATGGTGGAGAACCAGCGCCCGGGCGCGCTGGCCGAAATGGGCCTGGGCCATGAAGACCTGCGCGCCCTGAATCCGGCCCTGATCACCTGCACCGTCTCCGGCTTCGGTCAGGGCGGCGAGATGGCCGACTGGCCCGCCTATGACCACACGATCCAGGCCATCAGCGGCATGGCCTGGACAGGCGATGCGTCGGACGTGCCCTCGCAGGGTCGGGGCTTTAGCATCGACTGCTTCAGTGGCTACGTGGCGCATTCGGCCATCTTGTCGGCGCTGGTGCGGCGTGGCCGTACCGGCCAAGGGCAGCACTTGGATGTGGCCATGCTGGACGCCACCGCACTTCTGATGGGGGTGGGTCTGGTCCGCCAGATGATCAGCGGCGACCGGATCAGTGCGACCCAGGCGGTCGTTCAGGACCGCCCCACGGTGGGACCGTTCCGCACACGCGACGGCTGGTTGTGGCTAAGCGGAAATTTCCAGAACCATTGGGAGGCGCTGTGTCGCGTGCTCAAGGCAGACGACCTCCTGGCCGACCCTCGCTTTCAGACGCCGACAGCCCGTCTGGAGCACAAGGAGGCACTTCGGGCTGAGCTCAGCCAACGCATTGCCCCACACGACGCGGCCGACCTCGAGGTCGCCCTGATGGAGTCGGGTGCGCCGGCCGCCAAGGTTCGTACGACGCGCGAGATGCTGGAAATGCCGGTGATGCGTGAGCGCGGCATGCTGCAAGACAGCCAGACACCCGATGGCATGCCGATCACGCTGATGAACGCCGGCTTCGTCGCCGACGCTGACGGCCCCTCGCTCGGGGGCCGGCTGCCGGGCCTCGGCGAGCACACCGAGCAGGTGCTGGGTGAGCTCGGCTACGCCCCCCAAGACATCCAGGACCTCCGCGCTGCGGGGGCGATATGACATGACCCGCCCCCTCGATACTTCCGACGCCTTCCACCGCTTGGCCGATTGCTACCGCCAGCGTCTGGCCTGCGCACGCAGCGCGCACGCAGGCGGCCGGCCCGTGGTGGGCCGAATTGGCCACCAGGTCCCGATCGAACCGATTCTGGCAGCCGGTTGCATGCCGGTGCTGGTGTCGGCCGACCTGCAGATTGCTACCCCTGTCGCAGACCAGTACATCGACCCCGAGCTGCCCCCCGAGACGCGGGCCCTGTGTGAAGTCGCCCTGCAAGGCGAGTTCGAATTCCTGGACCTGCTGATCCTCTCCCGCCCCTACGACAAGCTGTACTACTTCATGAAGGAACTGCACCGGCTCGGCCGGGCGCCGAAGTTCCCACCCTTCGTCATCCATGACCTGATGCACAGCCAGCGCGACGCGGTCAGGGCCTACAACCAGGGACGGTTTCACGCCCTGCTCGATCGGCTCGGTCGCGTGGGCACGCGCCCAATCGATGAGACCTCCTTGGGCGAAGCGATCGGCCTGACCAATCAGGTCCGCGCGCTGCAGCGCCGCTTGGGCGACCTGCGCTTTCAGGGCCGCCTCGACGCTGTAGAGGCCCTGCAAATCATTGGCGCCGGCTTCTTCATGCATCCCGCCGACTACCTCGCCGACATGCAGGCCAGCCTGAGGACCCTGCAGGACGCACAGGCGGGCGCGCCCGGCCTGCGGACGGTCCTGGCCTCGTCGGAGCCACTGCAAGACCTGACCTTGTACGAAGCGCTGGCGGAGGCCGGTATCCAGGTGGTCGCCGAAGACGACGCTTGGGGCTCACGGGCCGCCGGCCAGGACATCGCGATGCAGGGGGACCCTGCCGCGTCCATCTTGGACAAGCTTTGGCGCGACACCCACTCCTCGGGCGTCTGGCCGCCGCAGGCACGTGAGGCCTGGCTGCTGGCGCAAGCCGCTCGCCCCGAGGTAGAGGCCGTGGTGCTTTATGTGCCGCCCAGTGACAGGCTGCTCGGGTGGGATACGCCACGCCTGCTTCGCACCTGGCGCGAGGCAGGCAAGCCGGCCATCGCGCTGTTCCACGATGTCCACCGACCGCAAGGCCGACAGGCCTTGATACAAGAAGTTCAAGCGTTCGTGGCGAGCGTGCCGCGCCCAACCCACCAGGAGGCGGGACGATGAGCACCCCCCACAACCACACGGCTGGCGCCAGCGCGGACGCCACCGCAGAGGCCCGACGCCGTCACGAAGCCCTGACGCAGTTGGAGGTGACCCGCACCCTGCGGACCCACCAGCGCGAATGGTTTGCCGGCCTGCGCCGAGACGTGTTCGAGGCTGGCAAGCCGTACGCCATCGTCGGTGCACTGGTGCCTCATGAAATTTTGCAGGCGCTCGATCTGCCCTTCATCACCGATGTCTGGTACTCCGGGCTGGTGGCGGCGCGGCGCCAATCGGGCTACTACTCCGACTTCCTGGACAAGAGCGGCTTCCACCGCAACCTGAGCCGTTACGCCGCCTTGACGCTGGGCGTGCTGCTGGACACCGAGAATCCCGACAAGCCCTGGGGTGGCCTGCCTGCGCCCTCGCTGGTGTGCACCTCCATCCATGAGCGCAGCGCCCAGGTGCTGGCTGATTTCGCAGGCGCCCCCTTCATCCCGATTGAGCAGCCGGTACTCGATCGGCCGATGGTCAACTGGTGGCAGCACTCCCGCTGGGGCTGGGAAGACCTGGACGGCGACTACCGCATCGATGCGCTGGTGGCTCAGTACCAGGACCTGATCGCCGCCGCCGAGCGGGTGGCGGGCAAGCGGCTGGACATCGACCGGCTGCGCGAGATCCTCGACCGGGTCAACCAGCAGGAGGAGTACTTCGACGAGGTACGCACCATCATCGCCACCGCGCCCAAGCTGCCGGCGCGCTTGGGCGAGGTGATGGGCCAGGTCATGGGCATCCAGTGGCACCGGGGCACCGACTGGGCCCTGGCGCAGGCACGCGCCTTCCGCGACGAAATCCGCCACCGCGCCGACCAGGCGATGTGGGTCTGCCCCAACGAGAAGTACCGACTGATGTACGTGGGGCAGGGTCTGTGGCAAAACCTGGACTTCTTCACCGAGTTCGAAGAGAAGTACGGCGCTGTCTTCGTGCGCTCGAACTACCTGTCCATCGCCAGCGATGGTTACCTGCGATACGGCACGCGAGACCCGATCCGAGCGCTGGCCAGCCGCTACGCCACGATGTCCGAGCAGATGCACATGCCCGGCCTGGGCAGCGCCTGGGCCGAGCATGAGGCGCGCACGCACCGCATCGATGGCGGGCTGTCGATTGCGGGCTGGTGGGGTATCCGGGCCATCAACAAGTCGCTGGAGGAGGCGGGTATTCCGATCCTGGACTTCCCCGTCGACGCCGTCGATGGCAACACCTGGGATCAGGAGCGCATGTTTGCGCTGGTGCGAGATTTCATCGAGCAGCGCGTGGCCCCCACCCAGGCAGCCCGACGGGCTCAGGGGCTTTGACCGACAGGCGCCAGGCCACCCCTGGTAGGGCGCGTGCTCAATCAGTGGATAAGGGCAAGGGCTGCGGAGCCCCCCACTTGTTTTCTATCGGCTCGCTGGGCTGCACGTACCAGTAAAGCGCCACAAAGACACCGACCACAGGCACCCAAACAATCAGTTGCCACCAGCCGCTGCGGCCGATGTCGTGCAGACGGCGCGCGGTCACGCCCAGGGTGGGAAGGATCAGGGCCAGGGTCACCAGGCCGCTGAAGACGTCGCCCACGATGGCTTCGGCCAGCGTGACCGCCAGCACGCAAAACAGCATGAACCACCAAAACTGTGGGCGGCTGGCCCGACCCCGGAAAACGGCGTACTGGGTCAGGGCAGATTGGATCGCGTCAACAAAACTCATGCGTCGGATTGTCGGGCCAAGCGGGTGACCCATGCCGCCGTGGCCCCATCGAGCCCCGCGATTTCACCAGTGGACAGGCGGGCGGTGATGTCTTGCGCCAACACCTTGCCCAACTCCACCCCCCACTGGTCAAAGCTGTTGATGCCCCACAGCGCGCCCGAGCAGAACACGCGGTGCTCCTGCAAGGCGATGAGGGCGCCCAGGCTGGCGGGCTCCAGACGCTGAAGCAGCAGCACGGTGCTGGGGCGATTGCCCGGGAAGTCGCGATGGCCGCCGGGGTCTGCGCGGCCCTGCATCAGCGCCTGGGCCTGGGCCAGCACATTGGCCAGCAGGGCCTGGTGGTGGCCCGGGAGCGGGTGGGCCGCCTCGGCCACGGCGACGAACTCCACCGGGATCACGTCGGTCCCCTGGTGAATCATCTGGAAGAAGGCGTGCTGGCCGTTGGTGCCGGGCTCACCCCAGAGCACCGGCGAAGTGGCATAGGGCAGAGGTCGGCCCTGGCGGTCCACCCGCTTGCCATTACTCTCCATTTCGAGCTGCTGCAGGTAGGCCGGCAGCCGGCGCAGGGCGCTGTGATAAGGCGCCAGGCCGCGGCTGGTGAAGCGGTGGAAGTTGCGATACCAAAGGTCGACCAGAGCCAGACGCACAGGCAGGTTGCGCGCGAAGGGCGTCGTAGCGAAATGCGCGTCCATCGCATGGGCGCCGGCCAGCAGGGCGCGGAAGTTCTCCGCCCCGACAGCGATGGCCAGGGGCAGGCCAATGGCCGACCAGAGCGAGTAGCGCCCACCCACCCAGTCCCAGAAACCGAAGGTGGTGGTGATGCCGAACTCGCGCGCAGCAGGCACGTTGGTGGTGAGCGCGGCAAAGTGGCGCGCAGTGTCGCGGCCGCCCCGCGCCAGGAACCAGTCACGCGCCGAGCGCGCGTTCATCATCGTCTCGAGGGTGGTGAAGGTCTTGGAGGCAATGAGAAACAGCGTGCGCTGCGGGTCCAGGCCCTGCAGCACACCATCCAGCTCGTGGCCGTCGACGTTGGAGACGAAATGCAGGCGCAGCCCGGGCCTGGCAAACGCCGCCAGCGCCAGAGTCGCCATTTGCGGGCCGAGGTCGGAGCCGCCAATGCCGATGTTGACCACGTCAGTGACCGCGCCATCGGCGCGCACTGCCTCGGCATAGGCCAGCATGGCCTCCAGG
>NZ_JARXAB010000078.1 GCF_029866045.1 Ramlibacter sp.
GGGTTGGGGCGATTTGGCGAGCGAAGCGAGTATGAGCCCCGGCCCGTGACCCCACCTCGGGCACCCAAGCAGCCGCACAAAAGCAGCCGGCAGGTTTGAGACAATACGCCCCATGACCCAAGAACTCACCCTCATACGCCCTGACGATTGGCACTTGCATGTGCGCGACGGTGCCGCCCTGAACGTGGTGGTGCCACACACCGCCGCGCAATTTGCCCGCGCCGTCATCATGCCCAACCTCAAGCCGCCTATGACCACGGCCGAGCAGGCACTGGCCTACAAAAGCCGCATCCTGGCGGCTGTGCCCCAAGGCGTGGCCTTTGAGCCATTGATGACTTTGTACCTGACCGACAACCTGGCCCCGGCAGAAATTGCCCGCGCCAAAGCCGCAGGTGTTGTGGCCTGCAAGTTGTACCCGGCAGGGGCTACGACCAACAGCGACGCGGGCGTGACCGACCTGCGCAAAATCTACCCTGTCCTCGAAGCCATGCAGCGCGAAGGCATGCTGCTGCTGGTGCACGGCGAAGTCACCTCGTCCGACATCGACTTGTTTGACCGCGAAGCCGTGTTCATCGAGCAGCACCTGATCCCGCTGCGCCGGGACTTCCCGGGTCTGAAAATTGTGATGGAACACATCACCACGAAAGAAGCTGCCGACTATGTGGCTGCAGGCGACGCGAATTTGGGTGCCACCATCACCGTGCACCACCTGCTGTACAACCGCAACGCCCTGTTTTTGGGCGGCATGCGCCCGCATTATTACTGCCTGCCCGTGCTCAAGCGCGAAACCCACCGCCTGGCTTTGATGCAGGCGGCCATCAGCGGCAACGCCCGTTTCTTCTTGGGCACCGACAGCGCCCCGCACCCGGCGCACCTCAAAGAGCATGCCAGTGGTTGCGCCGGTTGCTACACCGCGCATGCCGCCATCGAGATGTATGCAGAAGCCTTTGACCAGGCAGGTGCGCTCGACAAGCTCGAAGGCTTTGCCAGCTGGTTTGGAGCTGATTTTTACGGTCTGCCGCGCAACACCAGCACCATCACCCTGCGTCGCGAAAGCTGGACGCCCGAAGAAAGCTTTCCTTTTGGCGAGGCCGAACTCAAGCCCCTGCGTTCCGGAGAAAGCCTGCCGTGGCGTCTGGTGTCGGGTTGAGCCCCAACAGGGCTGGGCGCCGCTGTGCGCCAGCTTCCAGCTTGAGTGTGCCCGACATCAACTGGGATGCGCCTTGGCTGGCCGACTGGCGTGCGGTGGGTGAGCCCATCGCGTGCCAAGTGGCGGCGGGCACGACTCAGCTTGAGGCCTTGAACGCGGTGGGCTTTGCCCCTGTGCGCTTTGTGCCGCAAGCCGATTTGCCCGAAGGTCAGGCCTACGAAGATTTCATCTTCGCCGCCGGCCAGGTGCCCACCCGCGAAGGCCTGCACGACTTTTTCAATGCATTGTGCTGGATGCATTTCCCGCAGGCCAAAAAACGCCTGAACCAGTTGCAATCCCGAGAAATCGCCCGCGCCGGGGTGGGCCAGGTGCGCGGCCCAGTGCGCGACGCCGCCACGGTATTTGACGAAAATGCGCTGCTGATCCAGACCTCCGATGCCGTGTGGTCTGCCTTGACCGAGCACCGATGGGCAGATGCTTTCCTTGGGTTGCGCAGCGAGTGGGCACTTACATGCCTTTGGGCTTTTGGTCACGCCGCGCTCGAAAAAGCGGTGCAGCCCTACAAGTCGATCACCGTGCACCTGTGGCGCGTCCCGCAAGGCGTGGCGCACGCTGACCTCGACGCTTGGCTGGCGCAAGACCTCACGCCTGAAAAGCTGGCCCGCAAGCCCTTCAGTCCCTTGCCTATGCTGGGGGTTCCCGGTTGGTGGCTGGCCAACGAAGATCCAGCGTTTTACGCCGATGCCAGCGTTTTTCGCCCCCAAAGAAGCCAGCGCCTGGCAGAAAAACCGTACGCCAATTCGGAAATCTTGCCGTCGGATTGATTTTGCAGTCCAACCCCCTAATATCCCTCACAACGTGCCCGCGTCTTTCGGGTGAAAGTGAAACTCAACATGAAACGCATTTTTCTATTCATTGTGACCAACCTGGCCGTCGTGCTGGTGTTGGGCATCGTCGCCAACTTGCTGGGCGTGAACCGCTTTTTAACGTCCAACGGCTTGGACCTGGGCGCTTTGCTCGGCTTTGCGCTGATCATGGGCTTTGGTGGTGCGATCATTTCTTTGCTCATGAGCAAATGGATCGCCAAGATGTCTTCGGGCGTGAAACTCATTGAACAACCGGCCAACGCTGATGAAGCCTGGATCGTGGACACCGTCCGCAAGTTGGCCGACAAAGCCGGCATCGGCATGCCCGAAGTCGGCATTTTTGAAGGGGATCCCAACGCTTTTGCCACGGGCGCTTTCCGCGATTCGGCTTTGGTGGCCGTGTCCACCGGCTTGCTGCAAAACATGACGCACGAAGAAATCGAGGCTGTACTTGCCCACGAGGTGGCGCACATTGCCAACGGTGACATGGTCACCATGACCCTGATCCAGGGCGTGATGAATACCTTCGTTGTCTTCCTCTCGCGCGTGATTGGCTACGCGGTCGACAGCTTCCTGCGCCGCAATGACCAAGAGAACACCGGCCCCGGCATCGGCTACTGGGTCACCACCATCGTGCTGGACATCGTGCTGGGCTTCCTGGCGGCCATCATCGTGGCCTGGTTCTCGCGTCAGCGCGAGTTCCGCGCCGACCGCGGCGCCGCCCAGCTGATGGGGCAGCGCCAGCCCATGATCAACGCCCTGGCCCGCCTGGGTGGCATGGTGCCCGGCCAGCTGCCGCAAGGCCTGCAGGCCTTGGGCATCACCTCGGGCGTGGGCAAGCTGTTCTCCACCCACCCGCCGATCGAAGAGCGCATCGCGGCTTTGCAGAACAACGCCTCTTAAGGGGCGGCTTGGCCTGGCCTCTCGCGCCAGGCTGTTCGATGGGCCCAGCGCATGGCGCTGGGCTTTTTTATGGCCCCGCGAGATACCAGGGTTAACCATAGCCTTTAAACATCCGGATGTTCATATGATCGTCCGGCATGGCAGGGCTACCCTCGCTTCCCCACAGCGCTTCACTGTCGATCGCCATCGTTGGCGCGGGCGCGATTGGGTGCCGACTCGCGTTCCACCTCGCGAAGAATGGGGTGGCCTGTGTGCTTTTCGATGGGTGGCCCGCGCACGTTGACGCAATCAATCGCGTCGGGCTGCAATGCGCCGAGGGGCACCAAACAGGCACAGTTCGGCTTCGGGCCCACGCGCTAGATGCTCCGGTGAGCGATCAATTCGATGTGGTTCTCGTGGCCGTGCGCAGCGACCAGACGGCGCGGGTCGCGCCGGTCGCTGCCCGCCTGCTGAAGCCCAGCGGCGTCTTGGTGTCTTGTCAGAACGGTATCAACGAACATGTCCTGGCCGAAGCGGTTGGCTTGGACCAGATCTTCGGTTGCACCATGGTTTACGGAGCGCGGTTGGTGGCCCCCGGCCGTGTCGAGGCCCTCCAGGGCGAGGACACGTTCCGTGTCGGAGCCTGGGACGCGGGCCGGGCGAGCGCCTTGAAGCTGGAAGAACTGGTGAGTCTGTTTGCGCTGTGTGGCCTGGCCACCCGCACGGATAACCTTCCTGGCTATCGCTGGATGAAACTGGCCCTCAATGCGATGGCCAATCCCTTGCTGCTGCTTTCGGGGTTGACGGCTTCTGAACTCCATTCGCATGAACTGGCCAGGCGGCTGATGGCAGGGATCGCCCGCGAGGTATTGGCTGCGGCCGAGGTATCCGGCGCGCGGGTCGAGCCTCTTCTGGGGATCGATGCGGCCCGCTGGGTGTCACGTCACCCCCACGACGAGGACGCGATTGACCAGTGCCTGTCCCGGCATGGCGCGGCGCTCGGCGCGCGGCGCCTGTCAATGGTGGCCGACTTCCAGGCTCGGGGTCGGACGGAAGTCGATCACATCAACGGCTTTGTCGTGCACGCCCTGCAATCGGCCGGGCTTCCTGCTCGCCTGAACCAAGGCGTGGTGAATCTTGTCTATGACGTCGAGTCGGGGCGTCGCGCGATGGCGCCCGACAACCTGCGCGAGCTGGCCCTCCTGATGCCAGACACATTTCAAAAATCCCTCACATGAACCCCTCCCGCCATTCGCTGCAATCCCTGTTCGAGCCGCGCGGCGTCGCTGTATACGGTGCGTCGGCCACGCCGGGAAAACTCGGCCATAGCGTGCTGGTGAACCTTCAAAAGGGCGGATTTCCTGGCGTCATCATCCCCGTCAACCCGTCCGCCCAACTGATCGAGGGCTTGCCTTCGTTTCCCAACTTGGTGGACATGCGCCAACAACAGCCGCAGACACCGGTCGATTGCGCTTTTTTGGCGATACCCGCTTCCGCAGTGGCCGCTGCACTCGCCGATTGCGAGCAAGCCGGCGTGAGCACAGTGATCATCGGGGCCAGTGGATTCGCCGAACTCGGCGACGACGATGGATTGGCCCGCCAGAACCAGATCGCGCAGTGGTCGCGGCGCACGGGTATCCGCGTGCTGGGCCCGAACACGAACGGCATCCTGAGCGTTCCCGACCGACTCAGTCTTGGCTACAACTCATCGCACAGCCAGGTGTTTCCCTTGGGCACTGTGTCAGTCGTTTCCCATTCTGGCGCCCTGTTCGATGCGGTCGCCCGGCGGCTCGTCGATGTCGGCTGCGGACTGGCGCGCTTCGTGCCGGTGGGCAATGAGGCCGACATCTCCATGACGGAGGTCATGGCCTGGCTGATCGACGATCCGCACACGCAGGTGATTGGCCTGGTGATTGAGGGCCTGGACGATGGCGAGCGCTTTCGCGCTTTGTGCCTTCAGGCGCGCAAGCGAGGCAAGTTCGTCGTCGGTTTGAAGGTCGGTCGTTCGTCGCGCGGGGCCTTGGCCACGATGGCGCACTCGCGTCGTATGGCGGGTCAGGCGCGCACCTACGACGCACTTTTCGATGCTGCGGGTGTGGCCAGTGTCGCCACCATCGAGGCCTTGGCGGGCACCTGCGCTCTGCTCGCCCAGGCTGCCGCCAGGCCGCAGGCCGAGCGCGCCCTCGCGGCAAAGGACGATCGTTGGATTGCTGTGACGACCTCCGGCGCGGGCGGCGCGATCCTGGCCGACATGACCACGGTGCGCGGCATGGTGCTGGCTGGCCAGGCGGACGGACACTGGCCGCCCGAGGTTGAATCTCGCCTCGCCGCGCTGCCGACTTCTGCGCCGATTCTCAATCCCATCGATACAGGCTCGCTGGGTGACTGGAGCCTGCTGGATCCGACGTACGCCATCGTCGAAGCCGCGGGTTATTTCGGGCCGACGCTGGCGTTTGCCCATATCGCAGCCAATGACCGGATGGCGCAGGCACTTTTGGCGGCGCTGGCCGCGCGGCGAGCCCGATGCGCGGCTCCGATTGCCGTACTTGCGCCCGGTGGGCTTGGGGCCGCGATGGAGCGCCGCTATCTCGACGCCGGTATCCCCGTGTTCCGGGATACCGCTGCCTGTCTCGACAGCTTGGCCGCCGCCTTTGGGCAGCTGGCCGATGACCGCGAATGGGGTGAGGTATCGCCGGCCATGCTCCCTGAGCCTGTGCGCGCCGGAGCGCCGCGCCTACTGACCGAACTGGAGAGCGCGAAGCTCCTAGCTGCGGCGGGAATTCCTGTCGTCCCCTCGCACGCCGCGCGGGATGTCGCACAGGCGCAGGCGGCCGCTCGTACCCTGGGATACCCGGTGGTTCTGAAGGCGTTGGCGCCGGGCGTCGCCCATAAGCATGACCTGGGCCTCGTGGCCGTGGCGATCGGCAGCGACGCCGAGTTGGGCACCCGCATGGCGGGCATGCGAAGCCAGCTGCGCGCGCACCACCTCGATGAAGCAGGTACGACATGGATCGTCCAGCCGATGCTGAAGGCGCCCCTGGAGCTCATTGTCGGCATGACGAGTGAGCCCGGCCTGGGACGTTTCCTGATGGTCGGCCTGGGAGGGCTCCTCGCCGAAACCCTGGATACGGTCGATCTGTTTCATATTGACCATCCTGATGCACGAATTCGGCACCAGCTCGCGCGGTCTCTCACGGCAAGGGCGCTCGAAAAGTTCTCGGGCCAACCCTTGGACGCAGCGATCGAACAGGTGATGGGCTTGCTTGCGAACCTGCGCCGGTTTTTACGCGAGCACGAAGCCTCCATCGATTCCATTGACATCAATCCTTTGCTTGTTGGCCCCGGCGTTTTCACGGCGGTCGATGCGCTCGTTGTGCTGACCGACGGCGAGGATAAAGCGGGCTGATTTGATCCGCTAAAGTGTTCCACAGAGATAGTTCACCCAAGCCCCGTTCGCTGCGCCGAGCCGCGAACACCACCTAGAAGGAGACATGCATGCACACCATCCCACGTCGCTCGATCGCCCTGGCGCTCGGCTTGCTTATGGGCGTCGCGAATCTTGCGAACGCTCAGGCTACGTTCCCCGACAAGCCAATTCGCATCATTCTTGGTTTTGCGCCTGGCGCCATCACGGATACCGTGGCACGCGCTGTCGGTGCGCAGATGTCCAAGAACATCGGCCAGCCGGTCGTGGTCGAAAATCGCGCGGGGGCCGGTGGCACGCTAGCTTCTGAGGCGGTTGCCCGCGCGCCTGCGGACGGCTACACCTTGCTGTTGGGTGAGGCCGGCGGAATGTCCATCAACCCGCTGTTGATGCCGAACCTCAGCTACAACCCCGAGCGTGACTTTGTACCCATTGCCCAGGTCGTGAATCTCCCGCTGGTGCTGGTGGCTCACCCCGGCGCCAATATCAAGAAAGTTGGCGACCTGGCCACCTACGGCGCTGCGAACAAAGGTCTGAATTACGGAACGGCCGGACCTGGAACCATTCAGCACCTGAGCGTGGAACTGTTCAAGGTGGCCTCCAAGCTGCCGTTCAACCACATTCCCTACCGCGGGGGTGCGCCTGCCCTCAACGACCTGGTGGGGGGGCAGATTCCTTTGCTCAGTGTCACGGTGGCTACCGTCTCGCCTCAGGTCAAAGCCGGGCAGGCCATCCCGGTCGTGCTCCTCGGAAAGAGCCGCTCGGCCGCCATGCCGACCGTCCCCACCTTGGTTGAAGCGGGCTTCCAGAATATTGAGATGGGCAATCCCTGGCAGGGTTTCTTTGCGCCAGCCAACACACCGCCGGCCATCATCAACCGCCTCAATGCAGAAATTCGCAAAGCGGTTGAAGCGCCCGAAGTCCGCGACAGGTTGACCAGCGCAGGGGCCGAGGTTGTGGTGGGCTCGTCTGAAGACTTCCGCGTCATGCTGCGTGCCGAAAAAGCCGCTTGGACCCAGGCAATTCAGGCGGGTGGCGTCAAGCCCCAGTAACACAAGTACCCAAGCGACCGTCAGCGAAAGGCTCTCGCCTCCGAGGAGGAGAGCCTTTCGCGCGCCTTCGCCGCTAGCAAGCACAACCACCTGGATCACCCGCCATGGAAGTATCGTTTCACGAAGAGATCAAGTCCCTCCGCTTGGGAGAGGGCCAAGCGTTTCATGGCGAGGGGATCCTGGCGATCACCAAGGGGCTGCTGCAGTCGGGGGTGTCCTATGTCGGGGGCTATCAAGGCGCGCCGGTTTCGCACCTGCTCGACGTGATGGTGCAGGCACGCGACTACATGGCGGAGTTGGGCGTCCACGTCGAAGCCTGCTCCAACGAGGCATCGGCCGCAGCGATGCTCGGTGCTTCGCTCCACTACCCTGTGCGTGGCGCTGTGACTTGGAAGTCCATCGTCGGGACCAACGTGGCGGCAGATGCCTTGTCCAACCTGGCGTCTCCCGGCGTCGTGGGCGGGGTGCTAATTGTGGTGGGTGAGGACTACGGTGAGGGCGCCAGCGTGATCCAGGAGCGCACCCACGCTTACGCGCTGAAGTCGTGCATGTGTCTGCTCGATCCGAGACCCGACCTGTCCCAGATGGTGGACATGGTGGAGCATGGCTTCGCGCTCAGTGAGGCCAGCAACATGCCTGTACTCATGGAGCTACGCATTCGCGCCTGCCATGTCCGGGGAAGCTTTACCGCGCGCGACAATGTGTCGCCTGATGTTTCCACCCGTCAATTGATGGCCGACCCGGGTGTCTTCGACTATATGCGGCTGGCACACCCGCCCGTGACCTTCATCCACGAAAAGCGCAAGATCGAACAGCGCTTGCCCGCAGCCCGTCGCTACATTCGTGAACATGGCCTCAATGAAACCTTTGAGGGCAACGTTCATCAAGATATTGGTCTGATTGTTCAAGGCGGTCTCTACAACACGCTGGTGCGCACGCTGCAGCAGTTCGATCTGGCCGACGCGTTTGGCCAGTCGGCTTTGCCGATTCACGTTTTGAACGTGACCTACCCGCTGGTCCCCGAGGACCTCGTGAAGTTTTGCGAGGGAAAGCGGGCGGTTCTCTTGCTTGAAGAGGGCCAACCCGAGTACATCGAGCAGGAGTTGGCGCTGGCGCTGCGGCGCAGCGGTGTCGACACCCCTCTGCATGGCAAGGACGTCCTCCCGCGCGGCGGCGAATACACCGCCGAAGCCATGGCCCAAGGCCTGCGTCAATTTCTGCAACTGCATCAAGCCGATGCGATCCCCCCGGCCACTGCGGCGTGGCTCGATGCCAATGCCCAGCGGCGCAATCAGCTCGTGCAGTCCTTGCCGGCTCCCCTGCCGGCGCGTCCTCCGGCCATGTGTGTCGGTTGTCCGGAGCGGCCTGTCTTCTCGGCGCTCAAGCTCGCGCAACAAGAGATTGGCGCGGTTCACATTGCGGGCGACATTGGTTGCCACGCGCTGGCGACCTTCGAGCCGTTTTCGATGGGGCACTCGATCCTGGGCTATGGCATGAGCCTCGCGAGTCGGGCGGGCGTATCGCCCTTGATGGAGCGCCGGGCGATTTCCATCATGGGTGACGGAGGCTTTTGGCATAACGGCTTGTTGACCGGTGTGCAAAGCGCGCTGTTCAACGGTGACGACGCCGTGCTCCTGATTTTCAAGAACGGCTACACCTCAGCCACCGGTACGCAGGACATCATCTCTACCCCCGACGAGGCGGCCAAGTCGGGTGCGCCCGACAAACGCGCCAGCTTGGCGCATACCAACCGAACGATTGAATCGACACTCAGCGGCCTGGGTGTGAAATGGTTGCGCACCGTGAATTCCTACGATGTCCATGGGATGCGGGCTACCCTCACCGAGGCAATGACCACCCCCTTCAATGGCCTGAAGGTGGTCGTCGCCGAAGGCGAGTGCCAGCTCGAAAGGCAGCGACGGATCAAGCCCTGGCTGGCCCAGTTGCTTTCGCGCGGAAAGCGCGTGGAGCAAGTGCGCTATGGCGTCGACGAGGACGTCTGTAATGGTGACCACGCCTGCATCCGCTTGTCAGGTTGTCCCACATTGACGCTCAAGGACAACCCCGACCCCCTCAAGGCCGACCCGGTGGCAACGGTGATCGACGGTTGTGTCGGGTGCGGTCTTTGTGGTGAGAATGCCCATGCCGCGACGCTGTGCCCGTCGTTCTATCGTGCAGAGGTCATCAAGAACCCGCGGTGGCACGAGCGGCTGCGTGCCGGTTGGCACGGCGCTGTGCGCGCCCTCGTCCAAGGATCTGCGGCATGACACAGCCTATTTCATTGTTGATCTGCGCGCTCGGTGGCGAAGGTGGCGGGACCTTGGCGGAGTGGCTGGTGAATGTGGCTCGGCATGCCGGTTACCCGGTTCAGGCGACATCGATTCCCGGGGTCGCGCAGCGGACCGGCGCGACCACTTACTACCTTGAATTTTTCCCCGTACCCTTGGCTTCCCTGGGCGCGCGTAGGCCGGTCTTGGGACTCAATCCGCTGCCTGGGCGGCTCGACGCCCTGGTCTCTTCGGAGCTGCTCGAAACCACGCGTCAGATCGGCAACGGGCTGGTGTCGCCAGACCGTACGCTCGTGATCAGCCACTCGGGCCGAACCCTCACAACCGCAGAAAAAATGGTGATGGGGGATGGTCGGCGCGACACAGAGTCGCTGGCCCCGCTCGTCAAGGCCCATGCGCGAACCCATCATCTGGTCGACATGGCCACGCTCACGAAAGAGGCGGGAACCATCGTCAGCGCCGTGATGCTCGGTTGTATTGCAGCCAGTGGTTTGTTGCCTTTTGGTCGTGAACATTTCGAGGCGGTCCTCGCGGGCGAAGGGGCCTCTGCCCGTGCCAGCCAAAAAGGCTTCGCCCTGGGCTATGCCGCGTTGGGCGGGGATGTCACGTCAACGACGGTGACCACAGTGCCGCCGGGCGTTCAGGGCGGCGGGCTGCCCCAGGATGCGCGCATCGCTCAGGCTGCTGCGAGTGGGCAGGCGCTGCCACCTGATGTGGCGGCAGATTTTCCGCACGAGACGCACGACATCCTCGCATTGGGTTACTGGCGTGTTCACGAGTTCCAGGGCAAGGCCTACGCACAGGTCTATCTGGATCGGGTGGCAAGGGTTCTGGCTGTTGAACGCTCCCAGGCGGATAGCCGCTTCGCTGTGACGCGCGAGGTCGCGCGGTGGTTGGCGCTGTGGATGTCGTTTGACGACATCTTTCGCGTCGCGGATCTCAAGAGCCGGGCTTCGCGCATGGAGCGTGTGCGCCGTGAAGTGCGCGCTGGCAAAGACGACCTGGTGAAGGTGTATGACTTTTTCAAGCCCGGCATCCCCGAGATCGCTGGCTTACTTCCTGAGTCATTGGGCCGGCGCTTGCTGCAATGGGATCGGCGTCGTGCCGAGGCGGGCCGTAGCGCATGGTCGCTGCCACTCAAGGTCGCCACGCATTCGCTCTGGGGCATTCTGGTGTTGCGCACGCTGGCTGCCGCGCGCGTGCTGCGCCCCCTGGGCAGCCGCTTTCGCGCGGAGCAGCTCCATATCCTGAATTGGCTTGAGGGGGTGATAGTGGCTGCCAACCATCACCCGGTGCTGGCCCTGGAGGTCGCGCGTTGCGGACGGCTGATCAAGGGATACGGCAGTACCAACGAGCGCGGGCAGGCCAATCTGCGGCACATCCTTGCGTATTTGTCGGCGCAGCCGACTCAGGACGACAGTCTTGCGGAGACGGTGGCCCGCATGCGCGAAGCCGCCTTGCAAGATGAAGCGGGCCAGGCACTGGACCAAGTTCTCCGTGAGCACGGCGCGGCGCCTCGGCCCGTGCCGGAGCAGCCTATTCGATTCGTCCGCCGACCCCGCTCAAGCTGATGCGCTGTGATGTCGGTTTAGCCAAGCGGATCCGGGCTTGCCTCGCGCAGGCGCCAGGTGGTCATGAATTCAAAAAGATTCAGCGGGTAGAAGTTGACCGAAATCGACAAGACACGGTCCGCTCCCGCATATTGCCGACGGACCTGCAGCCCCGGCGAGCCGCCCTTCACATGGAGAACCCTCGCGCTTTCTTTGGGCATCGCCACGGCGCTGACGGTCTGGCGCACCTGCAAGATCGGCTCCCCGCCATGTTGTTCGATCAAGCCATAGATCCACGCGCGTCCATCGCCGTCGCGGATATCTTTCACGATGCCCTCGCACTCCGGGCGGACATAAACCTTCATGTGCGCAAGGGGCGTGTCCTCTTCCAGCGGCGCGCGGTAGGTGTCCAGTTCGAGCCAGCGTTCACCCGGCGCGCAGTCCAGCCACTCGGACAGGGGCGGCTTCACCTCGAGCCATCTGCTGCCGAGGAAGTTCAGGCGTGTCTCCTGGGTGTATTGCATCAGGTCACCCAACGAATCCAGCGTGGCAACAAAGCGTTGCTGCGGTTGTGTGCGCTTGATTCGGGTCCCTACGCCTTGTTGGCGATGGAGCATGCCCATGTCGCACAGGATTCGCACCGCATCCCGCAAGGTGTGGCGGGAAACGCCGAACTGGCTACACAGCTGCGGCTCTGGCGGCAAAAGACCACCCACCGGATGGTCGCCTCGCGCAATGGCGTTTTGCAGTTCTTCAGCCACTTGCTGGTAACGCGGCGCAGACGAAACCAAGCGAGAAGAGGGAGGGGGCAAGGCAGTGCGCTCCGATGTTTGACCTCGATTGTCCTCTAGCCTAACATCCGAATGTCCGAACGTATAGTGCCGAAAATGCTAGATATCCATGACCCCGCGTGACCCCGCCGCTCAGCTGCCGCTCTCGGGTACGACCGTGGTGGAACTCGGTCACAGCATTGCCGGACCGTTTGCAAGCCAGATCCTGGGTGACCTCGGCGCCCGGGTCGTCAAGATCGAAAAAGCCCGCGGCGATGACGCGCGTTTCTGGGGCCCTCCTTTTGTAGACGGAGCCGCCGCCACCTTCCAGGCGATGAACCGCAACAAGCGCTCCGTGGTCGCCGACTTGCGTGAGCCCGGCCAGGTCGGGGCCTTGAGGGATTTCATCGTTCACCACGCCGATGTGGTGATTCAGAACATGCGCCCGGGCCAGGTCGCTGAGCTGGGGCTAGGCGCAGACGCGCTACGCACGCTGAACGGGCGCTTGGTGTACTGCAACATGGGCGCATTCGGAAATCGCGGGCCTCTCGCGGACCGCCCAGGGTACGACCCGCTGATGCAGGCCTTTGCCGGAGTCATGAGCGTTGTGGGCGAAGCAGGCGGCGCACCGGTCCGGGTGGGCCCCTCCATCATTGACATGGGCTGCGGCATGTGGGCCGCGATGGGCATTCTCGCGAGTCTGCTGAAGCGCCGTACGACGGGCGAAGGCGGTGTGGTGGATGTTTCGCTTTTCGAGACGGCGACAGGATGGATGTCGATGTTCGCCGCGCAATACCTCGCGGGCGGGGCGATGCCAGGCAAGAACGGATCGGGTCAAACGGGCATCGTGCCTTACCGTGCCTACCGCACGGCTGATGGCGATCTTGTGGTTGCGGCCGGAAACGACACCCTCTTTGCTGCCCTGGCGCGCGTCCTCGGTCACCCCGAGTGGATCGCTGACCCGCGGTTCAAAGAAAATCCCCAGCGCGTTGTCCACGCCCAGGCGCTTTACGCGCTCATCGAGCCGTGCTTCCTGCAGGCCACAAGCGCCCAATGGACGGCCACACTGGAGGCGGCAGGCATTCCCTGCGCGCCAGTCCAAGACACCGCCCAGCTGCTTGCGCATGCGCAGACGCAGGCCATGGGTTTGCTGCAGACACCGCCAGGCAGTTCGATTCCTTTGGTGGGGCTCCCTGTCCAGTTCGACGGTTTACGTCCCGAGCCCCGGTCGGCTGCGCCCGCCCTGGGTGAGGCAGGTTCGATCCAAGACCTGCTCGCTTCATGGAGTTCTTCCGAATGAGTTTCCAGTCCTTTGAAACAATGTTGATCGATGAACCGGCCCCCCACGTGATGCGGGTGACGCTCAATCGGCCTCAGGCGCTCAATGCCATCACGACCCGAATGGGTGAAGAGTTCAACGCGCTGTGGACATCCTTGATTCATGACGCAGGGGATATTCGCTGCGTCATCCTCACGGGCGTCGGTGATCGTGCCTTCTGTGCAGGCGGTGACCTGAAAGAGCGCAGCGGCATGACGGACGCGCAATGGCGTGCGCAGCACGAAATCTTCGAGCGGGCGTACTTCCACCTGCTCGACGTGCCGGTCCCGGTCATTGCCGTCCTCAACGGCGTGGCCTACGGCGGCGGCCTGGAGACAGCCCTCGCCTGTGACTTCATCTACGCCGCCTCCCATGCACGGTGCGCCCTCTCGGAGGTGCGCTTGGGCATCATGCCCGGTGGCGGTGGCACGCAGAACCTGGCGCGTGCGGTGGGTGAGCGGCGCGCCAAAGAGCTGATTCTTCGCGCCGCCCCCTTCGGCGCCGAGCAGGGCCTCGCCTGGGGCTTGTTCAATGCCGTCCATGCACTGCCTGACCTGATGCCTGCGGCACTTGTCTGCGCCGAGGAAATCGCCAACAACGGACCATTGGCGGTGCGCCAAGCCAAAAAGTCCATCCACTTCGGACTTCAAAGTGATGTACGAACCGGCTCGCGCTTTGAAATCGAAGCGTACAACCGGCTGGTGTCGTCCCAGGACCGGCACGAGGGTGTGCTCGCGTTCAACGAAAAGCGCAAACCGCGATTCACAGGCCAATAAAAACTATGGTGTTTTCTCCCATCGATGTGCGGGTGCGTGAAGTCGGGCTGCGCGACGGACTCCAGATGATTGCCGCCCAGGTGCCGACTGAAGTCAAGATTGACTGGCTGCGGGCCGAGTTTGCCGCTGGCGTGCGTGAAATGGAGGTCACCTCGCTGGTGCCTGCCAAGCTGATGCCGCAGTTCGCCGACGCTCAGGCCGTGATCGAGGCGGCCAAAGCGTTGCCGGGTCTGACGACTGTGGCCCTTGTTCCCAACCTGAAGGGCGCGCAGCGAGCGCTGGAGCTAGGCGTGGACAAGCTGGACTTTGTCATGTCTGTCAGTCGCACCCACAACCTCAAGAATGTGCGCCGTCCGCGCGAAGAGTCTCTCGCCGATCTGGTGCGCATCGTCCACGAGCGTGATGCGGCCGGCTTGAAGGGCAAGGTGCTCATCTCCGCGGGACTGTCGTCCGCACTGGGCTGTTCCTATGAAGGCCAGATCGAAGTCGACGAGGTACGCAGATGCGCAGCGGACCTGGTGGCTGCTGGCGCTGAAGAGGTCTTGGTGGCTGATACAGTGGGTTATTCCAATCCTCAGAAGGTGGAAGAGGTGTTCCGCGCAGTGATGCGTGAAACCGGCGATCTGCCGGTGGGCGCCCACCTCCACGACACGCGGGGCCTGGGAATCGCCAATGCGAAGGCCGCCTTCGACTGCGGCGTGCGCTTATTCGATGCATCGCTCGGCGGTCTGGGCGGTTGCCCTCACTCGCCAGGGGCCAGTGGCAATGTGGTGATGGAAGACCTTTGTTTCCTGTTCGAGTCGATGGGCCTGCGCACAGGGATCGACTTGGTCGCCTTGCTGGAGGTCCGACGGCAGGTCGCCGCCGCCTTGGGGGATGTGCCCATGTTTGGCGCTCTCTCACGCGCAGGCCTTCCCACGGGCCATCACGCGGCGGCCTGACTGCTCAACGCCCCCTTTTTTTCTTGCCTTAGTAGATTGCTCATGACACACACCGCAACCGTCACACTCCCAGGTGCCGACTACCCAGAAATTCGTGACGGGGTACGCCGTATTTGCGCCGACTTCCCCGGTAGTTATTGGCGTGAGTTGGACGAGCGGGACGCCTATCCCACCGATTTCGTTCAGGCCATGACCCAGGCCGGGTATCTGGCCGCGCTCATTCCGCAGGAGTACGGGGGCGCCGGCCTGCCGCTGCGCGCGGCTGGCGTCGTGCTAGAGGAAATCCATGCCTGTGGTGGGAACGCGAGCGCCACCCATGCGCAGATGTACACGATGGGCACGCTCTTGCGCCATGGCAGCCAGGCCCAAAAAGAGACCTATCTGCCGCAGATCGCCGCGGGCACCTTACGCCTGCAGGCCTTCGGCGTATCCGAGCCTACCAGCGGCACCGACACCACCCGCCTCAAGACGCGCGCGGTGCGTGATGGAGACTCCTACGTGATCAACGGCCAGAAAATCTGGACTTCTCGCGCATTGCATTCGGATCTCATGCTGCTGCTCGCTCGGACCACGCCCTTGGAGGAGGTCGAGCGACGGACCGACGGCCTGTCGGTGTTTTTGGTGGACATGCGCGAGACGGTCGGCAACGGCATGACCATTCGGCCGATCAAGGTCA
This sequence comes from Ramlibacter sp., assembly GCF_029866045.1. Classification (GTDB taxonomy): domain Bacteria; phylum Pseudomonadota; class Gammaproteobacteria; order Burkholderiales; family Burkholderiaceae_C; genus Ramlibacter. The sequence continues at coordinate 15,694 of NZ_JARXAB010000078.1, forward strand.
TGATCAACCACAACACGACGGAAGTGTTCTTCGACAACATGCGCATCCCCGCCAGCAGCCTGGTAGGTCAGGAGGGCAAGGGTTTGCGCCACATCATGGACGGCATGAACGCTGAGCGGATCCTGGTTTCGCATGAATCGATCGGAGACGCTAAGTGGTTCACCCGTGCCGGAGTCCGCTATGCCAATGATCGGGTCGTTTTCAACCGGCCAATTGGGCAGAACCAAGGCATCCAGTTCCCTATCGCCAAGGCCTATGCCGCTGCGCAGGCTGCCGAACTGATGGTTTGCCATGCCAGTGAAATGTTCGAAGCGGGAATGCCCTGCGGTGAGCAAGCCAACCTGGCCAAGCTCCTGAGTTCCGAGGCGGCCTGGGAGGCGGCCGAGGCCTGCATGCAGACATTCGGAGGATTTGGCTACGCGCGGGAGTACGACGTCGAGCGTAAGTGGCGCGAGTGCCGGGTCCAGCGCACGGCTCCGATCTCCACCAACCTCATCCTGTCGTATGTGGCCGAGCACGTCCTCGGTTTGCCGCGGTCTTATTGACATGGAATCGGTCGCGCCTCCTGCCGCGCCCTCTGCCGGTTTGACTGCCGGCCTTGCTGGCTGGGTGGCGCAGTTGCAGGTGGATCACCTGCCGCCCACTGCCCACAGCACCTTGCAGCGCGGGATGATCGACTGCGCCGGGGTGCTGCTGGCAGGGCGCGATGAGGAGGTCGTTCGCCACGCCCTGGCCCTGTTTCAGATCTTCCCCGAGCACCGTCCGGGTTTGAGTCGTGTGCTGGCGGACCGGGGATGGGCCGATGCAGCGCATGCGGCCATGATCAATGTGACAGCTGCCCACGCGCTGGACTACGACGACACTGGCCTAGATGGGCACCCCAGCGTCATCCTGGCCCCGGTGGTCACCGCATTGGCTGAGTCCTTGGGGTGCTCCAAAACGCAGGCCCGGTGCGCCTATGTGGCCGGGTATGAGGTATGGGCTGAATTGAGCGAGCGCGATGAGCCGCGTCACGGCAAAGGCTGGCATCCAACGGCCGTCTTCGGATGTGTGGCGGCTGCGGCCGCCACGGCCTGGATGTTGGGGCTAGACGCCGAGCGCACCCGGCATGCCTTGGGTCTGGCCGCCTCGATGTCAGCGGGCTTGGTCGGAAATTTCGGGTCCATGACCAAGCCCTTGCAGGTCGGCTGGGCGGCGCAGAACGGCATCCTCGCAGGCAGGTTGGCGCGTCAAGGCGTGACGGCCGCCGCTGATGCGATAGAAGGGCCGCGCGGGCTGCTGGTGGCGCTGTCGCCCGCAGGTCGGCCGCGTCTGGACGGGCCGCCAGAAGTGGGCATCCGCTGGCGAATTGAATCGTCTGGCCTCAATATCAAGCGCTATCCGATCTGTTACGCCTTGCACCGCGCCACCGATGCGGCGCTGCAGCTGCGCGAGCAACTGGCGGGCGCGACACCAGATCACATTGCCGTCCGCTTGGGCCGCCAGCAGGTCGGAATGCTACGCCCCGGGATCCCCGCGAGCGCCCTTGATGCCAAGTTCAGCGTGCCCTTTGCGATGGCCTGCGCATTTGCACGTGGTCGCGTCGGTCTTGCCGACTTGACGGATGACGCGGTCCACGACCCTGTCATACGGCAGTTGATGGAGCGTGTGGAGGTCCTTGTCTGGGACGCGGTGGATGCGACAGAGCCACTGTTCTCGCCGCATGACGAGGTCCTCGTCACGCTGGCGGATGGCCTGCAAGTCCGTTCGGAGCCCGTCACGCGGGCGCTGGGCCACGCGAGCCGGCCCCTGGACAACCAAGCCTTGCGCGCCAAGTTCCTGGATTGCGCAAGTGCCACCATGGCTCCAGAACAGGCTCAAGTCTGGTGGGATGAATTGTCGAAAGAAGATTAAAAAGCATGCAAGCGACCCCTACGCCCCCTGCGGTCCCTGCACGAACCGTGGTCATGAAGATACCGGTCGAGTTCGGCGACTGCGACCCGGCCCGTATCGTCTGGTTTCCCAACTTTTTCCGCTGGGTCGATGCGGCGTCGCGCAATTTTTTTGTGGAGTGCGGCGTTCCTTCTTGGGACGAAGCCGAGCGGATCTGGGGAGTCAACGGGACGCCGCTGGTGGACACCCAGGCGAGGTTCTTCAATACCGCCACCTACGGAGAAACGCTCGAAATTCACACCACCGTGACCGAGTGGCGCAACAAGAGCTTCGTCCACGAACACCGAGTCCAGCGTGGCGAAACCCCCATCATGACGTGCATTGAGATACGCGTATTTTCTGCGCCGAAAGCAGATGGTTCACGTGGCATTCGCGCCGTACCCATCCCCGCTGACATCCAGAGACTTTGCTCGCAGCAATAAAGCCCCGCGTTTCGCGCTCGAGAGCGTTTGCTAGCCCTGCGCTAATTCAGACGAGCCACTCGCGCGCCACCGCCTCGCCGACCTTGGTGCCATCCACCCCTGCCGAGAGAATGCCGCCGGCAGAGCCCGCGCCTTGGCCCGCTGGCTAGACGAAGAGCGCATCGCGGCGCTCCAGCAGCGGGGCTGATCACTTCAGGCCGTAGCCCATTGTCTGCGGCAGCCACAGCACGATCTGTGGAAACAGGGTCAGCGCCAGCAGCAACAGCAGGAGCATGACCAGGAAGGGCCAGCCCTCCTTCATCATCTCGCCGATCGGAATGCCTGTGAGTGCCTTGGTCACGAACAGCAGCATGCCGAAAGGCGGATGAATGAGGCCGATCATCATGTTGAGGACGACCAGCACGCCGAAGTGCACCAAATCAATCCCCAGCATCTTGACTGCGGGCAGCAGCATGGGCACAAAGACCAGCAGCAGCACCGATACGTCGAGGAAGCAGCCCAGCACCAGAAAGAGCAGATTGACCAGCAGCAAGAAGGTGGTGGGCGTCAGCTGCATGCCGCCCACCCACGCGGCCATGGCCTGTGGCACGCCCTCGGCGGTGAAGGCGTAGTTCAGGATGAAGGACCCGGCCAGGATCATGGTGATCACCGCACTGGCGCGCGTCGACTCCAGCACCACTCCCCAGAAACTGCGCAGATTCAGTGCACGGTAAACGACGGTAGCCAGCAACAGGGCATGGACGGCGGCAACCGCGGCGGCCTCGGTCGGCGTGAAGGCGCCCGAGTAGATGCCCCCCAGCAAGACGATCGGCATCGACAGCGGCAGTGCGCCGCGAAACAAGATGGCGGGCCATTCCCGCAGCGGAACCGGTTCGTCGCGCGGCATGTTGCGCCGGACCGCGATGACGTGCACCACCAGCATCATCAGCAGCGCCATCATCACGCCTGGCACCACGCCCGCCAGAAACAGTGCCCCGACCGAGGCGCCTGAGACCAGGGCATAGATCACCATCGGGATCGAGGGCGGGATCACCGGCCCCAGCGTGGCCGACGCCACCACTACCGCCGCAGCGAAGCCCCGGCTGTACTCGGGTTTGCGCAGCATCTGCTTGATGGTCACCAGGCCAGGCCCCGCGGCGTCGGCGATGGCGCTGCCGCTCATGCCCGAAAACACCACCGACACCAGAATGTCCACCTGCGCCAGTCCGCCTCGCATCCGGCCGACCAGGATGCGGCAGAAGTCAAAAATACGTTCGCTCACCGTCCCCGCGTTCATGATGTTGGCGGCGAACACAAACAGGGGCACCGCCAGCAGCACATAGCTGTTGTACAGGCCGTTGCCCACCTGTTCGGCCATCAAGCCCAGGTCCTGGCCTTTGGCGATCAGGTAGCTGATGCCGGCGGCCAGCATGGAAAAACCGATCGGCATGCGCAGCAGGATGCCGCCGGCCAGCACGCCGGCCAGGATGTACAGGGGATTCATACCCGCAGCTCCGCTTCCAGCCCCCGCCCGCGCAGCGCCTGCCAGACGGCCCATGCCGATCGCAGGGCCAAAGCCACCAAGAGCAGCACGAAGGGCATGAAGACCCACATGAAGGGCAGCCCCAGGACCGGCGTTCCTTCCCGCGACATGAAGGTCACATAGTCCCAGGTGGCCGGCAGGGCCCACAGGGCCAAGCCGCCGATCACCGAGTGGCCAACCACCGCCATCACCTGCTTGCCGCGCCGGCCCACACTGTTCCAGAGCAGGTCGAACACGACATGCTCACGCTCGGGCACCATCATGGCGGCACCCCAGAGAATCACCCAGACATACAAGATGACCGCCGCCTCGTCGGTCCAGGCCAGCGGCTTGTTGAATCCGAATCGGGCCGTGATCTGCACCAGGAACACGACGAACAAGGCCAGGAACAGGCCGCCGCCGACCCCATTGGCGAACCGCTGCAGCCAGGTCCTCATGCGGAGAGGTGCTTGTCGCCGGTTCAGCGGGTGTTGTTGATACGGTCAACCAGCCCCTTGGGCCAGACCTTGGCGTACTCGGAGTTCTGGTAGGTCGCCTGGACCGCCTTACGGAAGGCGTCGAGGTCGGGGTTGGTGACCTGCAGGCCTTCCTTCTTGAAGAAGTCCACGATCTGGGCTTCTTCCTTGATGCGGTTCTCGTTGTTGTACTGGGCTGCCGCATTGGCTGCAGCGGTCACCTTGGTGCGCTGGGCCGGCGTCATGGCGTTCCAGGCCTTGTTGGAGACGGCGATGAAGATGCCGTCGACCAGGTGGTTGGTCAGCACCAGCTGCTTGGTCACCTCGTAGAACTTGGCAGCGCGCACGGTGGGCAGGGGGTTGTCCTGGCCGTCGATGGTGCCGGTCTTGAGGCCCAGGTACACCTCGCCGAAAGCCAGTGGCGTGGGCGTGGCTCCGAGAGCCTCGCCCAGGAACAGCCACTCCTTGGAGCCAGGCATGCGCAGCTTCACACCCTTGAGGTCGGCCGGCGTCCTGACGTTGCGCGCCTCGCGCAGGTTCACCTGGCGGGTACCCAGGTAGATGGTGGACAGCGGGCGTACCTCCATCTTCTCGACGACAGACTTGAACAGCTCCTCGCCGATCGGGCCGTTGAACACCTTCTGCTGGTGGGCCGGGTCGCGAATGATGTAGCCCGCGGTGAACACCGAGAACTCGGGCACCAGCTTGGCGATGTCAAAGGCCGAGATCGAGGACAACTCCAGGTTGCCTCGCGCCATGGCGGCCGGTTCCGTGCCCTGCTTGAACAGGGTGGCGTTGAGGTTGATCTGCACATCGAACTCGCCCGGCGCGCTCTTGTCCAGGGACTCCTTGAACACCGTCCACATCTTGGCGTGCCAGTCGTCTGGCACCGCGGGGGTCGAGATACGCAGGAGCACCTTGCCAGCGGATTGCGCATGGGCGGCGGGCAGGCCGGCGGCCAGCAGGGCCAGGCCGGCGGCGCCGGCGATCAGGCTGCGGCGAACGAAATGCTTCATGGGGTCTCCTGTTCTTGGTGGGGCGAAATGTCCGGTGTGTCCGTTGTATCCGATTTATCCGATTCACCCGGTGCGCCGGTGCATGCCGTCTGCCCGGGGTTTGGGGCCGGATCGTAGGCTGACCCGCGGCAGATTCCCATTGGGCCAAACCCGCGTGGCGATCCGGCCGATTCACGCGAGGATCGAGGCCTTGCCCTCTCAGACCCTGATCATCCCGTGACCGTGAACCGCCCTCCGATGTCCGGCATCTGGCCGGCCCTGATGACACCCCTGCGTCCCGATCTCTCGGTCGACCATGCCACCTTCGTGGGCCATGCCCGCGACCTGATCGAGGCCGGCTGCGCCGGCGTCACCCCGTTTGGCACCACGGGGGAGGGTCCTTCGTTCTCGGTGCAGGAGCGCATCGACGCCGTCGACGCGCTGGTGCGCGGCGGCGTGCCGGCCTCCCGCATCCTGGTGGCCACGGGCTGCGCCGCCTTGCCCGATGTGGTGGCCTTGACCCGCCATGCCACCGACCTGGGGGCTGCCGGCTGCCTGATGTTGCCGCCCTTTTTCTTCAAGGGCGTGCCCGACGCGGGCATCGTCGACGCCTACCGCTGGGTCATCGACCAGGTGGCCGACCCGCGGCTGAAGGTGATGCTCTATCAGTTGCCCCAGGTCACCGGCATGACGCTGGACCATGATGTCATTCGCACCCTGCTGGCGCTGTATCCCGACACTTTCATCGGCCTCAAGGACAGCTTCTGCCAGCGTGAGCACTCCCTGGCCTTCGCCCGTGCCTTCATGCCGCCGCTGCAGGTTTGGGTGGGTAATGAGCTAGATATTCCGGCCCTGGCCGCCGAGGGCACGCTCGGTGCCGTGAGCGGCATTGCCAACCTCATGCCGCGTCTGGTGCAGCGCCTGGTGGACGACCATGCCGGCGCGCAAACGGCGGGCCGGCTCGCGCGCATTCAGGAACTTCTGACCATCCTGGGCGGCTACAACATGACCGCCGCCTTCAAGGGCCTCATGGCCCTCAAATCTGGCCATGAGGGCTGGCTGCGTGTGCGGCCTCCGTTGGTGGCACTGGACGCGACGGAGCGCAAGCGCTTGCAGGCGCAGTGGCAGGCCTTCGGCCTAGACCCGGCGCGGGAGTAATCGCCCGGGCGCTACTCAGGCGGCCACGGCCAGTCGTTCGCGTGCCACCGCCTCGCCGACTTTGATGCCGTCCACCCCTGCCGAAAGAATGCCGCCGGCATAGCCCGCGCCTTCGCCCGCGGGGTAAAGGCCGCGCAGGTTTAGGCTTTGGTAGTTGTCGCCGCGGGTGATGCGAAGCGGCGCCGAGGTCCGCGTCTCCACCCCGGTGAGCACCGCGTCGTGGCGGTCGAAGCCGGCGATCTTGCGGCCGAAGAGGGGCAGCGCTTCGCGCATCGCTTCGATCGCGTAGGCGGGCAGTGCCTGGTGCAGGTCGCCGAGCTTCACGCCGGGCTTGTAGGAGGGCTGCACCTCGCCGAATTCGACGGAGGGCCGGCCGGCAATGAAGTCGCCCACCAGCTGGCCGGGGGCCTCATAGGTCGAGCCGCCCAGCACATAGGCGCGCGACTCGAGCTCGCGCTGCAGGCGCATGCCCGCCAGCGGGTCGTCGCCGGGGTAGTCGCGCGGGTCAATGCCCACCACGATGCCGGCGTTGGCGTTGCGCTCGTTGCGCGAGTACTGGCTCATGCCATTGGTGACCACCCGCCCGGTCTCCGAGGTGGCAGCCACCACCGTGCCGCCCGGGCACATGCAAAAGCTGTAGACGGCGCGGCCATTGCTTGCATGGTGCACCAGCTTGTAGTCGGCTGCGCCCAGCAGCGGGTGCCCGGCATGCCGGCCCCAGCGGGCGCGGTCGATCATGCCCTGCGGATGCTCGATCCGAAAGCCGACCGAGAAAGGCTTGGATTCGAGGAAGATGCCGCGCGTGTGCAGTTGCTCGAAGGTGTCGCGCGAGCTGTGGCCCAGGGCCAGCACCACCTGGTCGGCGCGCAGTTCAGTCACCTGCCCACTGACCTCGCCGCTCGACTGATCGAGCACCCTGAGGCCTCGCAGGTGCCGGTTGTCTCCCTCTCCCTCGATGATGAAGTCGATCACGCGCTGCTGAAACCGGACCTCGCCACCCAGGGCGATGATCTGCTCGCGCAGGTTTTCCACCACCTTCACCAGCTTAAAGGTGCCGATGTGCGGGTGGGCCGCGTAGAGAATCTCTTCTGGTGCGCCAGCCTTGACGAATTCATCCATCACCTTGCGACCCAGGTGGCGCGGGTCCTTGATCTGGCTATAGAGCTTGCCGTCGGAAAAGGTCCCTGCGCCACCCTCGCCAAATTGCACATTGCTCTCAGCTTGCAAAAGATTCTTGCGCCACAGGCCCCAGGTGTCCTTGGTGCGCTGGCGCACCGCCTTGCCGCGTTCGAGGACGATGGGTCGCAGGCCCATTTGCGCCAGCACCAGGGCGGCAAAGATTCCGCAGGGGCCAAAGCCCACCACCACCGGCCGCGGTGCTTGCGGGTGATCCAGCGCCCAAGCGGCAGCGGCCTCCGGGGTGAGCGGCGCGCGCCATTCCATGTCGGGCGTCATGCCGACATTCGGCCGGCCCGCCAGCTGCTGCAACACCGCGGCCTCCTGCGACGGATCGGCCAGGGTGATGTCGACGATGAACACCGCCATCAGCTCCGCCTTGCGGGCGTCGAAGCTGCGCTTGAAGACGTGGATATCTCCCAGGGCCTCGGGCGGTAAGCCAAGGATGCCGCAGGCAGCGGCGCGCAGGGCGACTTCGGTGGATTCGGGCGACTCGGCCTGGGCCAGGGTCAGCTTGATTTCGGCGATGCGAATCATGGATCTTGCGGGCGTGTAGTTATCACGCCAAAGCTCATGAGGGGATGGAAGGGATAATAACGCCCGTGGAGCCCGCCAGACCGCCGCTGGTGCAAGGCCCGAAAGGGCGCACTGGAGGAACGTCCGGACTGCAAAGGGCAGCGTAGCAGCTAACGGCTGCCCACCGTGAGGTGAGGATCAGAGCAACAGAGACGAGTCGCGTCGGTTCGCCGCCCGCAAGGGGGGCAGCAGGCGCGGGTGAAACGGGCAATCTCTACGCGCAGCAATACCAAATAGGCCAGCGTTGATCTGTGTCCCGGGGAGCTGGCGGGTAGGTAGCATCGAGCCGTTCCGGCGACGGGCGGCCCAGAGGAATGGCGGTCACGCCGTGGGCAACCACGGTGCACAGAATCCGGCGTACCGGCGGACTCCACACTTTATTCAACGCCGTTTTTTGGCGCCGTTCATTCAGCGCAATTTGCTCACCGCTGCTTGGGCTCAGCGGTGCAACCCGAGCGTCTCGATGCGCGCCACATGCGCCATCAGTGAGCGGCGCGCCACCGGCCACAGGGCCTCGGGCGTATCCGCATAGGCCATTGGCACCCACTTGTCCGGGCCGCCCTCGGGCTGGGCTCGCATCGCCTCCAGTACCCGCGCCTCGCGCGCCAGCCTGTGAGCCTTCAGCCGGGCGATGGCGCCCGGTGCGTCGGCCATCACATGTCCGTGGGCCGGCAGGATGAAGTTCAGGCCCAGCGCGCCGCACAGCGCGTGCAGCGTGTCCAGCGAGTCGATGTAGGCGCTCATGTCCCCGTCCGGCAGGCCCACCACCGTGGTGCTGCCATTGAGCACATGGTCGCCCGAAAACAGCAGACCGTCTTCCTCCAGCGCCAGACACAGGTGGTTGGCCGCATGGCCCGGCGTGTGCACCACCCGCAGGGTGTGGCGATGGCCGCCGCCCTCGAGCACCAGCTGCTCGCCGTCGGCCAGTTCGCGGTCCGGCGTGAAGGCCCAGGCGGGCAGGGCGGTGTCGCGCGAGGCCAGGCCCAGCACAGGCGGCCGGCCCGGGCAAAGCGCCTGCAGTGGGCGGGCGCCGGGCGAGTGGTCGGTGTGGGAGTGGGTGCAGACGATCAGGCGCACATCGCCACCGGTGGCGGCGGCAATACGGGCAATGTGGCCGGCGTCGTCCGGGCCCGGGTCGACCACCAGCCAGCCGGTGTCTGGGCCCCCCACCAGGTAGGTGTTGGTGCCCGGTCCGGTCATCATCCCCGGGTTGGGCGCGGTCAGGCGCTGCAGGTGTGCCAACAGGCGCACCGGTCGCTCGTGCTGCCAGTCGAGGTCTGGGACGATCTGACCGTCGGGGCTGACCAGGGCCAGTTCACCAAAGGGCAGGTCATGGTCCATGAAGTGCTGGCGCTTGCCCTTGACCTGGCCGGGCCGGGGGCAGACGCTCCACAGCGGCTCCTCGCTGGCGCAAGCCGCTAGCACTGCCTCGGCGTCAGTCTGCTTGGCCAGCCATTGCAAGGTCCGCACGGTCGGGAAAATCATCGCGAGGTTGCCCGCCTGGTGCCGCGTGAGCGCGTCCGCCGGCCGTATCCAGATCGGCTCGAACTGCTCGGCCTCGTCAGCCACGGGCTCTTGGTCTGGCGGCATGCGCGCCACCAGGAAGAAAGTGTTGAAGCGCTTGGGGTTGTCGCGGGTGGTGATCCAGCGGGCCAGCAGGAAGACCTCGTCGGCCGGCAAGGTGAGCCCGCGGGCGCGGCACTGCTCGGCGAAGGGTGCACGCCGGTCCATCGCGAGTATGTCTTGGGCGTTGGCGGCTCGCCCGTCCGGGTGACGAGCCAGCAGCACACCGAGCTCCTCGAAACTCTCTCGGATGGCGGCAACCGCGTGGGTCAGGGCTGCGTCGTCCTGCCCGGGCCGGCGTTGGGCGATGTCATGGCAAGTGGCGTCTTCCGGGTCCACCGCCCCGCCTGGGAACACATGGACACCGGGCACAAAGCTGGCCGTCGCGGAGCGGCGCGTCATCAGCACCTCCAGCCCGTCGGGGCCGTCCCGCAGCAGCAAGAGGGTGGCGGACAGGCGCGGCGCGACGGGTTCGCGCTGCGGATGAAGCAGAAGGTGAGGCCGGACCATCGTGGAATTACATCATGGCTGCCGGATAATCCCGCCATGCGAATCCGCTTCACCAAGATGCAGGGCGCGGGCAATGACTTCGTCGTGCTTGACGAGACCGGCGGCCGCCTCGGCCTCACCCGTGCCCAGTACCGCTGGCTGGCTGACCGCCATTTCGGGGTCGGGGCCGACCAGATCCTCAGCGTGCGGCCCTCGCCTGCGGCAGGCATCGACTTCGAGTACGCGATCCATAACGCCGACGGCGGCGAGGTGGAGCATTGCGGCAATGGCGCACGCTGCTTTGTTCGCTATGTAGTCGATCGCGGCCTCACCGACAAGCGCCGCATCGCGGTCAAGACGGTCAACAACCTGTTGCATCTCGAGCTGCTCGCCGATGGCCGTGTCACCGTGGACATGGGCGCTCCGCGCTTTGGCCACACCGACATCCCCTTCGACCCGGCCGCCCTGCCCGCCGCCGCCCGGCAGGAGGCGCAGGGATGGCAGCAGTGGGGCATTCCCCTCGAAGGCCGCACTTGGCCAGTGGCGGTGCTCTCCATGGGCAACCCGCATGCGGTGCTGCTGGTGCCCGACGCCGAGGCCGCGCCGGTGGCCCAGGTGGGCGCGCAGATCGAGCGCCACCCGGCTTTTCCGAACAAGGTCAATGTCGGCTTTCTGCAGGTGCAGGGCCGCGGGCAGGCCCGTTTGCGGGTCTGGGAGCGCGGCGCCGGCGAGACCCTGGCCTGCGGCACCGGCGCCTGCGCCGCGGTGGTGGCCGGTATCCGCCTGGGCCAGCTCGATCGCCAGGTCGACGTGCAGACCCATGGCGGCATGCTCACCATCGAATGGAACGGCGAGGGCAGCCCGGTGCGCATGACCGGCCCGGCCACCACGGTTTTTGAGGGCGAGGTTGAGGTTCCGCACACGGACGCTTCCTGTGCGGCCGCGGCAGCTTCCTGAGCCCGCGCCCTGCTGGCCCCCCACAACCCGAACCCGCTCGAGCCCGAACACGCTTTGCCCCGACCCATCACGACGCCAAGCCCCCACCACCTGCGACCCTGAGGCGACACACGACATGACCACCGACCCGAACGCGATGAACCCGATCACCGAAGACGATATCGCCCATTACCTGGCGAGCAGCCCCGAGTTCTTCCATCGCCACGCCGAGCTGCTGTCGGCGGTGCAACTGACCAGTCCGCACGGCCAGCGCGCGGTGAGCCTGCAGGCCCGCCAGGCCGAAATGCTGCGTGACAAGATCAAGGTGCTCGAGCTGCGCATCATGGAAATGATCCGCGCCGGCAGCGAGAACATGGTCATCTCCGACCGGCTCCAGCGCTGGGCCCGCCAACTGTTGCAGGTGCCCACTCCGGGCGAGCTGCCGGCGGCCATCGTGGCGGAGATTCGCGACCAGTTCATGGTGCCGCAGGTAGCGCTCAAGGTCTGGGATGTGAGCGCCGCCTACCAGGGCGCTGACTTTGCCCAGGGCGCCAGCGCCGACGCCCGCACCTTTGCCTCCTCCCTCACCCAGCCTTATTGCGGCGTCAATGCGGGCTTTGAGGCCTTGCAGTGGCTCGAGGAGCCCAAGGCGGTGCAGTCCCTGGCGCTGATTCCGCTGCGCGAGGGCCCGGTGACCGAGCCCACGCCGGCCTTTGGCTTGCTGGTGCTGGCCTCGCCCGATTCCCAGCGCTTCACCAGCGGCATGGGCACCGACTTTCTCGAGCGCATCGCTGAACTCGCCAGCGCCGCCCTGGCCCGTCTGCGCCAGGAGTAAGGCGTCAGGAGCGAGGCCCCATGAAAACAGGCCGTCCCCGCGCCGGCACGGCCTCGGCGGGCCGGGCTGAGTCCGCAGGCGCAAAAGCGCCGGCGTCAGCGCTGTCCACCCCGCTGACCCCTCCCGCGCCCGACCCCCTGGCCGAGCGCTACCTCGAGCATGTGCGCGTCGCCAAGCGCCTCGCGCCGCGCACCGTCGACCTCTATGCCGGCGACCTGCAGCGCCTGGCCGCCCATGCCCGCGAGGCCGGCGTCGAGCTGTTGCGCGTACAGCCGGCCCATGTGCGCCGCTGGATTGCCCAGATGCACGGCGGCGGTCGCAGCGGCCGCGGCATTGCCCTCATTCTTTCGGGTTGGCGGGGCTTCTACACCTGGCTGGGCCGCGAGGGCCTGGTGCCGGCCAACCCAGTCACCGGCGTGCGAGCGCCCAAGTCGCCGCGCCCCTTGCCCAAGGCCCTGAGCGTGGACGACTCGGTGCAACTGGCCGCCTTCCGCGACGCCAGCGCCGACCCCTGGACCGAGGCGCGCGACGTGGCCATGGTCGAACTGCTTTACGGCTGTGGCCTGCGGGTGGGCGAATTGGTCGGTCTGGACATCGCTGCGTCCGCCATCGCGCGCGGCTGGGTCGACGCCCAGGCCGGCGAGGCCCAGGTGCTGGGCAAGGGCAGCAAGCGCCGGGGCGTGCCGGTCGGCACCAAGGCCCTCGAGGCCCTGGCGGTCTGGATGGATCTGCGCAGCCAGCAGCCCGCCCGGGTCGCGGCGGGGGAGGATGCGGCCTTGTTCCTTGGGTCGCGCGGCAAGCGGATCAGCGCCCAGGCGGTGTGGAAGGTGCTGCGCCAGCGAAGTCTGCGTGCCGGCCTGGCCATGCCGGTGCACCCCCACATGCTGCGCCACTCCTTCGCCAGCCATGTGCTGCAGTCCAGCGGTGACCTGCGGGCGGTGCAGGAGTTGCTAGGGCATGCCCAGATCTCGACCACCCAGGTCTATACGCGCCTGGACTTCCAGCACCTGGCCCAGGCGTACGACGCGGCCCACCCGCGCGCCCGGCGCAAGAACTGAGGCCGACGCCGGCCCAACTGCGGCACAGCACCAGCCCGGCGACAATCGGCTCAATGAAATCCATCCGTCTGAAGGAAGGCAAGGAGCGCTCCCTGCTGCGTCGTCACCCCTGGGTGTTCGAATCGGCCATCGCTAAGGGGGGCGCCGACGCCGGCGAGACGGTGCGTGTCGAGGGCCATGACGGGCGCTTCCTGTGCTGGGCCGCCTTCAGCCCGGCGTCGCGCATCCGGGTGCGGGCGTGGAGCTTCGACGAGGCCCAGCGCATCGATGCGGCCTTCTTCGACACCACGGTGCGCCGCGCCATCGCGGCCCGCACGCGCTTTTCCATCGCCAGCGACGGCCTGCGCCTGGTGCATGGCGAGAGCGACGGCCTGCCCGGGCTGGTGGTGGACCGCTATGGCGACACCTTGGTCGCCCAGTTCCTCTCGGCGGGCGTTGAGCGCTGGAAGGCGGTCATCACCGATGCCCTTCTCGCGGCCACCGGCCTCGCCCGCCTCTTCGAGCGCTCGGACGCCAGCGCCCGCCAGCTCGAGGGGCTGGCGCCGGCCACCGGCTGGCTGCGCGGCGAGGGCAGCACCGAGCTCACCATCGCCGAGCACGACTGGCGTCTCAGCCTCGACGTGGCCACCGGCCACAAGACCGGCTTTTACCTCGACCAACGTGACAACCGGCTTCGCTTGCGCGAGGTGGTCCAACGGCTTGGCCTGGGCTCGGTGCTCAATTGCTACTGCTACACCGGCGGCTTTACCGTCGCCGCGCTCAAGGGCGGCGCCCAGGCGGTGACCTCCATCGACTCCTCCGGGCCGGCGCTGGCGCGGGCCCGCGCCCACCTCGATCTCAACGGCCTAGACCCCGCCCGGGCGGAGTTCCTGGACGCCGACGTCAACGCCAGCCTGCGCCGCTTCATCGAGGAGGGCCGCCGCTTCGATGCCATCGTGCTCGACCCGCCCAAGCTCGCGCCCACCGCCGCCCATGCCGAGCGGGCGGCCCGGGCCTACAAGGACATCAACCGGCTGGCCTTCAAGCTGCTGCCGCCGGGCGGCGTGCTGTTCACCTTTTCCTGCTCGGGCGGCATCAGCGCCGACCTGTTCCATAAGATCGTCGCCTCGGCGGCGATTGATGCGGGGGCCGACGGCTTCATTACCGAGCGACTCGGTGGTGCGCCCGACCACCCGATGACCTTGATCTTCCCGGAAGGCGAGTACCTCAAGGGCCTGGTCGTCCAGACCCGGTAACGGCGCCCGGACCGACGTACTGCCCGTTCGCCGGCACCGGCCATGGGCCCGGTCTGGCACCCATCCGTCCGGGGACCGGTACACTCCCGCACCTTCGAATGTTCAGCGCGACCGCAAGACACCCATGAGCCTGATCCCTGCCACCATCCTCACCGGCTTCCTCGGCGCCGGCAAGACCACGCTCCTCAAACGCGTGCTCACCGAGGCCCACGGCCAGAAGATCGCCGTGATCGAAAACGAATTCGGCGCCGAGAACATCGACAGCGACATCCTGGTCTCCGACACCGAGGAACAGATTGTCCAAATGAGCAATGGCTGCATCTGCTGCACCATCCGCGAGGACCTGCGGGCCACGCTGCAGGACCTGGCCGCCAAGAAGCGCAAGGGCACGCTGGTGTTCGACCGGGTGGTGATCGAAACCACCGGCCTAGCCGACCCCGGCCCGGTCGCCCAGACCTTCTTCATGGACGACGAGATCGCCGAGTCTTACCTGCTCGACTCCATCCTCACCCTGGTGGACGCCAAGCACGCCCCCCAACAACTCAATGACCGGCAGGAAGCTCGGCGCCAGGTGGGCTTTGCCGACCAGATTTTCATCAGCAAGTCCGAGCTGGTGGACGCCGAGGCGCTGGAGGCCTTGAAACATCGCCTCAAGCACATGAACCCGCGCGCGCCGCAGCGGGTGACCCATTTTGGCGAGGTGGCGCTGTCCGAGGTTTTTGACCTGCGCGGCTTCAACCTCAACGCCAAGCTCGAGATCGACCCGGACTTCCTCGAGGACGGCAGCCACGGCCACACTCACGGCCACACTCACGGCGACACCCACGATCATGACCATGGTCACGACCATGCCCATGGTGAGCATTGCGACCATCCCTCGCATGCCCAGGAGGGCCATGGCCACCACCACCATCACGATGACGACGTCAAGAGCTTCGTCTTCAAGTCCGACCGGGCTTTCGACCCCGCCAAGTTGGAAGACTTCCTGGGTGCCATCGTCAATATCTACGGCCCCCGCATGCTGCGCTACAAGGGCGTGCTCGACATGAAGGGCACCGAGCGCAAGGTCATTTTCCAGGGCGTGCACCAGCTGATGGGCAGCGACCTCGGCCCGAAATGGGGTGACGAAGAGGTGCGCTCCAGCAAGATGGTGTTCATCGGCATCGACCTGCCCCGTGACATCCTCGAGCAGGGGCTGCAGCAGTGCCTCGTCTGAACGCTTTTGACTACATGCGGACTACCCCCGGCGGGATGGCTCGGCAATCAGGGTATAACACCGCCTTCTGTCGTCGGCCGCCCGGCCGAAAGACGACCAACGACGGTCCCGGGGTGCCATTGAGCCACGCCGAGGGAACGCAGCCAGGAGGCAGGAAGTGAAGCCGCAACCGAAGGCCGCCGCAAAGGCGAAGAAACCGGCCGCCAAGGCCACCCCCGTGAAGGCAGCCGCCAAGAAGGCCGCCCCGCCCAAGGCCGCCTCCAAGAAGGCCTCGCCAGAGAAGGCCGTTCCCAAGAAGGCCGTTCCCAAGAAGGCTGCCAGCCCCAAAGCCGGCGCCAAACCAGCATCCAAAGCGGTCGTCAAGAAGGCCACTCCAGCGAAAGTCGTTGCCAAAGTGAGTCCGTCTCCCGCCAAGAAGGCCGCCGCCAAGCCGGCGGTCAAAAAGCCTTCTGCCTCCGCTACAGCCAAACCCGCCGCCAAATCAGTGCCCAAGTCCTCCCAATCAGCTGCTAAGCCGGCCGCCAAACCGGCTGATAAACCAGCTGTGAAGGCGCCTGCCAAGGCCGCTCCCGTACCCACCGCCGCCAAGAGCGCCGCTTCATCCAAGGCGACTGCGGCTCCGGCCTCGCGTGCTGCGCCCGTTGCGGCGGCGCCCAAGGCCCCTGCCCACCCTGTCCCAGCGCCCAAAGCGCCGGCCAGTGTGCCCACCCTTCCTGCTGCGCCCCAGCCCGGCATGCCCCCCCGGGCGACCAAGCCTTCGGCCAGACTGGCACAGATTACCGTGCCCTCCATGGCCCAGGCAGTGGCCTCAACCGCGGCCAAGGCCAGCTATTACCAGACGCCCTCCCGCCCTGTGACCACCCCTGTTTTCGTACCGGTCAAAAAAGACCCCAAGCTCGCCAACAACTGGAAGACCAAGTCGGTCGACCAACTCTCTGACGCCGAAGTTCTGGCCATGCCGGACGCGGAGTACATGAACGACAAGCAGATGGCGTACTTCCGCCAGAAGCTCCAACAGATCAAACAGGACATCCTCAACAACGCAGGCGAGACCACCGAGCACCTGCGTGAGGAGACCGTCATCGTCCCCGACCCGGCTGACCGCGCCACGATCGAGGAAGAGCACGCCCTGGAGCTGCGCACCCGCGACCGCGAGCGCAAATTGCTCAAGAAAATCGAGCAGTCCATCTCGCGTATCGACGCCGGCGACTACGGCTACTGCGACGAAACCGGTGAGCCCATCGGCGTGGGCCGCCTGCTGGCCCGTCCCACCGCCACGCTCTCGCTTGAGGCCCAGCAGCGGCGGGAACTCAAGCAGAAGATGTTCGGGGACTGATCCCCTCCCACGCCGGCCGCTGCCGGCGTTTTCCCACCCCCTTTTGGCTCCGGGCGAGCGTCTTCGACGCCCGCCCGGCTTGCCTTTTGCCCGGATGAAGCTTGCGCGGCCCCCTGTAGCCTTCAGGTTTCACATGCACTCGGCTCGCTAAGTGCTTCATTCTTAACGCTTTTCATCGAGAAAGCGGTCTGGAAGTCGGCGCTAAGTCCTTGATTTCATTAGAAAAAAGCAGGGGAGGGACCCCTTGCACAGAAGAGTTTTCCTGCTACAGTGGGAGGAAGTGCAATTTCGTGGGAAAAAGTGCCTGCGCCCTCGGCGCAAAGGCTGATTTCCCCGTCAACAGTTTTATCCACCCCTCGCAGGAATCAAAGCGGTGTTCCAGGGCGCTTCGTCTCTCAGCCTCGATGCCAAGGGCCGGCTTTCCGTGCCGACGCGGCATCGCGAGGTGCTGTCTGCGACGGCCGCCAACCAGCTCACGATCACCCGCCACCCGCACGGCTGCCTGATGGTTTTTCCCCGCCCCGAGTGGGAGAAGTTCCGCGAGCGCATCGCGCAGTTGCCGATGTCGGCGCAGTGGTGGAAGCGGATCTTCCTGGGCAATGCGATGGACGTGGAGCTCGACGGCACCGGCCGTGTGCTCATCTCTCCCGAGCTGCGTGCAGCCGCCGGGATCGAGCGCGAGACCATGTTGCTCGGAATGGGCAACCACTTCGAGCTGTGGGACAAGGCCAGCTACGAAGCCAAGGAAGCCGAGGCGATGGCGGGCCAGATGCCCGATGTGTTCAAGGACTTCTCCTTCTGACGGCGGCGTGGTGGACAACGCATGGACCCACACCACCGTTCTCTTGCACGAAGCCGTCGACGCGCTCGTGCACAGTGCGCAGGCCTGCTACGTGGACGCCACCTTCGGCCGCGGCGGCCACTCGCGGGAGATCCTCTCGCGTTTGTCCCCGCAGGGCCGCCTGGTGGCCTTCGACAAGGACCCCGAAGCCATCGCCGAAGCCGCGCGCATCTCCGATGCGCGTTTTTCCATTCGTCACGAGGGCTTTGCTCACTTGAGCGAGCTGCCTGCAGGCAGCTGCGCCGGGGTGCTGATGGATCTCGGTGTGAGCTCGCCCCAGATCGACAACCCCGCCCGGGGCTTTTCTTTCCGCCACGACGGCCCGCTGGACATGCGCATGGACACCACGCGCGGACAGAGTGCGGCCCAGTGGCTTGCCACGGCCGAGGTCGGCCAGATCGCGCAGGTGATTCGTGACTACGGCGAAGAACGGTTTGCTCTTCCTGTTGCAAAGGCGATTGTTGCTCGCCGAGAGGAGCGGGGCCCCCTTGCAAGCACCGCTGAACTGGCCCAGCTCGTGGCTGGCGCGGTCAAAACCCGCGAGCCGGGCCAGGACCCTGCAACGCGCACATTTCAGGCTCTTCGGATTTTCGTCAACGCCGAGCTTGAAGAGCTCGAGCAGGCGCTGAGTGCCAGCCTGGATCTTCTGCAACCCGAAGGCCGTCTTGTCGTGATCAGCTTCCACTCCCTGGAGGACCGCATCGTCAAGCAGTTCATCGCCCGCCATTCGCGCGAGGTGGTGGACCGCCGGGTGCCCTTCGCGCAGGGGCAGGTCCTCAAGCTCGAGGCGCTGGACCGAATCAAGCCTTCGGCCGCTGAAGTAGCGGGTAACCCGCGTTCGCGCAGCGCCATCATGCGGGTCGCCCGCAGAACCGCGCAGGGGACGGTGCACTGAGATGCTGCGCGTCAACATCCTCCTGCTCGCTGGCGTGATGGCCTCCGCCATGTACCTGGTGCGTCTGCAGTACGAGTCGCGCCACCTCTACACCGAGATCGAGAAGGCGCAGTCCGAGGCCCGCCGCCTCGACAACCAGCGTGAGCGGCTCTTGGCCGACAAGCGCGGGCAGGCCACGCCCCTGCGGGTGGAGCAAATCGCGAAAGACCAGCTCCAGATGCGCCCGGCCACCGCCGGCATCACCGTCTACGTCACCCAGGGCGCTGCCCCATGAGCCGCAGCGTTCTCTACACCTCCAGCCCGCTGCTGGCGTCCAAGACGCCGGTGTGGCGTAGCCGCCTGGTGCTGGTCTTCATCGCCGCCGGCTTTCTGGCCTTGGTCGGACGGGCCGCCTGGGTGCAGGTGATCAAAAATGATTTCTTCCAGCGCCAGGGCGAGGTCCGCTTTGCCCGCACCCTGGAGCTGCCCGCCAACCGCGGCCGCATCCTCGACCGCAACGGCCTGCTGCTGGCAACCTCGGTGCCGGCCTCGAGCATCTGGGCCATTCCGGAAGACGTCGAGCGTGACAAGGCCAAGCTGGCCCAGATGGCCAAGCTGCTCGAGATGCCGCTGGCCGAGCTCGAGAAGAAGCTGCAAGACGATGACAAGACCTTCGTCTGGATCAAGCGCCAGGTTGAAGAGTCCGTCGCCCGTGAAGTGCTGGCCCTGGGCATCAAGGGCGTCTACCAGCGTACCGAGTTCAAGCGCCAGTACCCCGAGGGCGAGGCCGCCGCGCATGTGGTGGGCTTTACCAATGTCGAGGACCGTGGCCAAGAGGGCATGGAGCTGGCCTTCGAGAAAGAGCTGGCGGGCCGCCCCGGCTCGCGCCGTGTCATCAAAGACCGCCTCGGGCGCATCATCGAGGACGTGCGCGAGCAGGTGCCGCCGGTGCCCGGCCGCGACCTGCAGCTGTCGATCGACAGCAAGGTGCAGTTCTTCGCATACCAAAAGCTGCGCGACGCGGTGCAGCAGCATAAGGCCAAGGCCGGCAGCGTGGTGGTGCTCGACGTGCAGTCCGGCGAGGTTCTGGCCCTGGCCAACTACCCCAGCTACTCGCCGGCCAAGCGGGTCAACCTCTCGGGCGCCCAGCTGCGCAACCGGGCGCTGACCGACACCTTCGAGCCCGGCTCGACGATGAAGCCCTTCACCGTCGCACTTGCGCTCGATCGCGGTCTGGTCCGCCCCGAGACCCCCATCCAGACCGCCCCGGGCCGCATCACCATCGCCGGGTCCACCATCTCCGACGCCCACCCCTACGGCGTGCTGTCGGTCGCCGAGGTGATCCAGAAGTCGAGCAACGTTGGTACGGTGCAGATGGCGATGAAGCTCCAGCCCAAGGAGATGTGGGAGCTTTTCAGCAGCGTGGGCTTCGGCCAGCGGCCGCAACTGCCCTTCCCGGGCATCGTCAGCGGCCGCCTGCGCGCCTACAAGACCTGGCGCCCGATCGAGCAGGCGACCATGAGTTATGGCTACGGTGTGTCCGTCAGCCTGTTCCAACTGGCGCGGGCTTACACCGTGTTCGCCCGTGACGGCGAGCTGGTGCCTGTGACCCTGCTCAAGTCGCAGGCGCAAGCGGCTGGTGTTCGCATCCTCGACCCGAACAACGCCCAGTCGGTGCGTCAAATGCTGTTCATGGCTGCTGGCCCGGGCGGCACCGCGCCCAAGGCGCAGACCATTGGCTACTCGGTGGGCGGCAAGACCGGCACCGCCCGCAAGCAAGAGGGCAAAGGGTATGCCGAGGGCAAGTACCGCGGCTTCTTTGTCGGCCTCGCACCGGTCGACAAGCCCCGCATCGTGGTCGCGGTGATGATCGACGAGCCGGGCACCGGCGTGTACTACGGCGGCGAAGTCGCCGCGCCGGTCTTCAGCACGACGGTCCAGCAGACCCTGCGCATGATGGGCCTGCAGCCCGACATGAATGTCAAGCCGCAGATCGTGGTCGGTGTGGAGGAGTCGTTCTGATGGAACGCCTGCACAACCCCGGTGAAGCGGCCCGCTGGATGGCCCAGCGCGTAGGCGCGGCGGGGGGCCAGCTCCATTGCGACAGCCGCCGCATTGAGGCGGGCGACGGCTTCATCGCCTGGCCGGGCGTGGCCACCGACGGCCGCCACCATGTGCAAGGCGCCCTGGCGCGCGGCGCGCTGGCCTGCCTGGTAGAGGCCGAGGGCGTCGACGCCTTCGCTTTCGACGCCAGCCTGCCGGTGGCCAGCTACCAGGGCCTCAAGGCCGCCACCGGCCCCATTGCCGCCGCCTACTACGAGCAACCCAGCGCGCGTCTGCGCGTACTGGCCATCACCGGCACCAATGGCAAAACTTCCACCGCCTGGTGGCTGGCCCAGGCCGTCACCCGCGCTGGCATTGCGGGCCAAGGCTGCGGGCTGATCGGCACCCTAGGCACCGGTCGCCCCGGCCAGGTGCGCTACACCGGGCTCACCACCCCCGACCCGGTCCTGCTGCAGTCGCAGTTCCGGCGCTTTGCCGACGAAGGCCTGGGCGCCTGCGCCATCGAGGCCTCCTCCATCGGCCTGGCCGAGCGAAGGCTGGACGGCACCCGTATCGCGGTGGCCGCCTTCACCAACTTCACCCAGGACCACCTCGACTACCACGGCAGCATGGAGGCCTACTGGGCCGCCAAGGCCGAACTCTTTGACTGGCCCGGCCTGCAGGCTGCGGTGGTCAATCTCGACGACGAGAAAGGCGCCACACTCGCCGAGCACCTGGCCGCCCGCGGCCTGCCGCTGTGGACCTATGCCTGCGAACCTGCGGGTGGCGAGCCCTCGGGTGGCGAGCGGCCCGCGGATGCAGCGTATGCAGCAAGTACCGCGGCTACGGCGAATGCAGCGCGTGCAGCCCGTCTGCAGGCCCTGAACATCACCTACACCGGCGACGGCCTGCGGTTCACCGTCTGCGAAGGCGCGCACCGCATCGACCTGGCCACCCGCTTGATCGGCCACTACAACGTGGCCAACCTGCTTGCCGTGATTGGCTGCCTGCGTGCGCTGGGCCTGGGCCTGCCCGAGGCAGTGGCCGCCTGTGAGGGCCTGATGCCTGTGCCTGGCCGCATGGAGTGCCTGCAGCAAGCCGGCGCCCCGCTGGTGGCGGTGGATTACGCGCACACGCCCGATGCCCTGGCCCAGGCGCTGGGCGCGCTGCGCCCGCTCGCCGCGCAGCGCGGTGGCCGGCTGTGGTGCGTGTTTGGTTGCGGCGGCGACCGCGACGCCCTCAAGCGCCCGCGCATGGCGGCGGTGGCCGAGCAACTTGCCGATGCGGTGCGGGTCACCAGCGACAACCCGCGCAGCGAGCGCCCCTTGGCCATCATCAGCCAGATCCTGCGGGGTTTCACCCGCGGCGAGACGGCGCAGGTCGAGGTGGACCGCGCCCGCGCCATCGCCCAGGTGGTGCGGGACGCCGACGCCCGTGACGTGATCCTCCTGGCCGGCAAGGGCCATGAAACCTTCCAGGAAGTGGCGGGCGAACGCCTGCCCTTTGACGACCGGGAGCAGGCCCGCGCGGCACTGGCGCTGCGCGCTGGCAGAGTGGACTCCGCCCCAGGCAGCGCACTGGCCCACCCCGCCCCATCCGGAGGCGCCGTCTGATGCGCGCCCTGTTCACCCTGCACGACGCGGCCGCCTGGCTGCCGGGCAGCCGCCTGGTCGGCGACGGTGCCACCCCGATTGCCCGTGTGCACACCGACACCCGCAGCCTGCAAGCGGGCGACCTGTTCGTCGCCCTGCGCGGTGAGCGCTTTGACGCCAACGACCTGCTGGCGCAGGCCCTGTCCGCCGGCGCTGCTGCGGTGCTGGCCCACGCCGGCCGCGTGCCAGCCGGTGCCAGCGGCCTGGAAGTGCCAGATACCCGCCTGGCACTCGGCCAGTTGGCCGCTGCCTGGCGCAACCGGTTCGAGGGACCCCTTATCGCCATCACCGGCAGCAACGGCAAAACCACCGTCACCCAGATGGTGGCCGCCATCCTGCACGCCTGGCGGGGCGAGGCGGCCCTCTCGACCCAGGGCAATCTGAACAACGACATCGGTCTGCCCCAGACGCTCCTGCGCCTGCGTGACGGGCATCAGGTGGCGGTGGTCGAGTTGGGCATGAACCATCCGGGCGAAATCGCCTACCTGGCGGAACTTGCACGACCCACCGTTGCCCTGGTGAACAACGCCCAGCGCGAACACCAGGAGTTCATGGCCACGGTGGAAGCCGTGGCACGCGAGAACGGCGCCGTGTTCGCTGCCCTGGCCCAAGGCGGCGCCGCCGTCTTCCCGGCGGGTGACGCCTACACCGCGCTGTGGCGCGGGCTTGTTGCCCAGGCCCCGGCTGGCGCCAGCGCCCGCTGCCTCACCTTTGGCACCGACCCCACCGCTAGCGTGCTGCTTGACACCGCCGCCTGGCAGGACGGCGCCTGGCAGGTGCTGGCCCTCACGCCCGTCGGCGGTCTTGAGTTCAGCGTGCGTATCGCCGGCCGCCACAACCTGATGAACGCGCTGGCTGCTGTGGCCTGCGCCCTGGCCGCCGGTGTGCCGGCCGAGGCCATCACCCGTGGCTTGCAGGCCTTCGAGCCTGTCAAGGGGCGCTCGCGCAGCGTCGGCCTCTCGCTGGCCGGCCGCGCCCTCACCGTGGTCGACGACACCTACAACGCCAACCCCGACTCGGTGCGCGCCGCCATCGACGTGCTGGCCGAGTTGCCCGGCCCGCGCCTGCTGGTGCTCGGCGACATGGGCGAGGTCGGCGATCAGGGCCCGCAGTTCCATGCCGAGGTCGGCGAGCATGCGCGCGCTTGCGGCATTGACGCCCTGTTCACGCTCGGCGAGCAATCCCGCGCCATGGGCGGCACCCATTTCGACAGCATTGAGGCGCTCAATGCCGCGGTGCTGCAGCAACTTCCCCGGGCCTCCAGCGTGCTGGTCAAGGGCTCCCGATTCATGAAGATGGAGCGGGTGGTCGAGGCCATCACCGCCCACGCGCAAGCGACCACACAAGAAGGGAAGGGCGGATGTTCCTGAGCCTGGCCACCTGGCTGCAAACCCTCGGGCCGGAATTCGGTTTCCTGCGGGTCTTCCAGTACCTGACCTTCCGTGCCGTCATGGCCGCCATGACCGCGCTCCTGATCGGCCTGCTGGCCGGCCCGGCGGTGATCCGCCGCCTCACCGCACTCAAGATCGGCCAGCCGATTCGCAGCTACGGTGTGGAGTCCCATCTGGCCAAGAGCGGCACGCCCACCATGGGCGGCGTGCTGGTGCTGCTGGCAATCGCAGTCGCTACTTTGCTGTGGTTCGACCTGTCGAACCGCTTCGTCTGGATCGTGCTGATCGTCACCCTGGGCTTCGGCGCCATTGGCTGGGTGGACGACTGGCGCAAGGTGGTGCGCAAAGACCCCGAGGGGATGCGCTCGCGCGAGAAGTACTTCTGGCAATCAGTGATCGGCCTGTTGGCGGCGGTCTACCTGGTGTTCTCCATCTCCGAGTCGTCCAACTGGCGGGTGCTGGAGTTGTTCCTCACCTGGGTGCGCTCGGGCTTCGATGTGGACCTGCCGCCCAAGGCCGGCCTGATGGTGCCCTTCTTCAAGGAAGTCAGCTACCCACTGGGCGTGTTCGGCTTTGTCATCCTCAGCTATCTGGTCATCGTCGGCTCGAGCAACGCGGTCAACCTCACCGACGGCCTTGACGGCCTGGCCATCATGCCGGTGGTGATGGTGGGCTCGGCCCTGGGCGTGTTCGCCTATGTGACCGGCAGCTCGATCTTCTCGCGCTACCTGTTCCTCCCCTATATCCCAGGCGCAGGCGAACTCTTGATCTTCTGTGCCGCCATGGCCGGCGCAGGCCTTGCCTTCCTCTGGTTTAACGCCTACCCGGCCCAGGTCTTCATGGGCGATGTGGGCGCGCTGGCCCTCGGTGCCGCCCTTGGCACCATCGCGGTCATCGTGCGCCAGGAAATCGTGCTGGCCATCATGGGCGGCATCTTCGTGGTCGAGGCGCTGTCGGTGATGGCCCAGGTCCTGTACTTCAAGTACACGAAGAAGCGCTACGGCGAAGGCCGGCGTATTTTGAAGATGGCGCCCCTGCACCACCACTTCGAGAAAAGTGGCTGGAAGGAGACCCAGGTCGTGGTCCGCTTCTGGATCATCACCATGCTGCTGTGCCTGGCCGGCCTGTCCACCCTGAAGCTGCGTTGAGACCATGAGCGACCTGCCCGAGCAGCCCCTCCCACCGGACACGCCGCCAGCGGCGCTGCCCGACTTGGCGCCGGTGTCGGCCCAGGAGGCGCAAGCCATGGCGGATGCGATGGCGGCTGAATTTGCCACTGCCGAGGGCGAGGGCGAGGGCGAGGGCGAGGGCGAGGGCGAACTCCTTCCCCAGGGCCCCATCCTCGACGGCCAGTCCGTCCTGGTGCTGGGCCTGGGCCTCTCGGGCCTCGCCATGGCGCGCTGGTGCGTCGCCGAGGGCGCGCAGGTCACCGTGGCCGACACCCGCCAGGAGCCGCCCCAATGGGCCAGCTTGCAGGGCGAGTTGCCGCAAGCGCGCTTTGTCTCCGGGGAATTCACCCCAGCCCTGCTCGAGGGCGGCGTGCAGGCCGTCTTTGTGAGCCCAGGCCTGGCCCCGGCGCAGACAGACGCCCTCTTGCAGGCGGCCCGCACGCAAGGCCTGCGGGTGGGCGGCGAGCTCGCCCTCTTCACCGAAGGCCTGGCCCGCCTGCGCGCCAGCGAAGGCTATCGGCCCGCGGTGCTGGCCATCACCGGCACCAACGGCAAGACCACCGTCACCTCACTCACTGGCCAACTCGTCGAGCGCGCCGGCCGCACGGTTGCCGTGGCCGGCACCATCGGCCCCTCGCTGCTGGACACCTTGGCCGCGCGTCGGGGCAGTCAGTCCCTTCCGCAAATCTGGGTGCTGGAGCTGTCGTCCTTCCAGCTCGACCCGTCCAGCGGCGCCGACGACTTTGAGCCCACCGCCGCCACCGTCCTCAATCTGTCCCAAGACCACCTCGACTGGCACGGCAGCATGGACGCCTACGCCGCCGCCAAGGCCCGTGTCTTCGGGCGCCAGGGCGTGATGGTTCTGAACCGCGACGACGCGCGCGTGATGGCGATGCTGCCCGCGCCCGTGCGCCTGAAGGGCGGCAAGATGGACGCGCGCGCCCATGTCTGCTTTGGTGCCGACATGCCGCGCCACCCCGGCGACTTCGGCATCGAGGTGGTCGCCGGCATGGCCTGGCTGGTGCGCGCCCTCGAGGCCGACGAAACCCACAAGCGCCGCAAGGACGAGGAAGAAGAGCTTCACATCCAGCGGCTCATGCCCGCCGATGCCCTGCGCATTCGCGGCCGCCACAACGCCACCAACGCGCTGGCGGCCCTGGCCCTGGCCACCGCCGCTGGCTGCCCGCTGGGGCCCATGCTCTATGGCCTGCGTGAATACCGCGGTGAGCCGCACCGCGTCGAGCCGATAGCCATCGTCGGAGAGGTCGAGTACTTCGACGACAGCAAGGGCACCAACGTAGGCGCCACCGAGGCTGCACTGAACGGCCTGGGTGCCGAGCGCAAGCTGGTGGTCATTTTGGGCGGGGACGGCAAAGGCCAGGACTTTTCGCCCCTGGCTTCACCAGTGGCCCGCCACTGCCGCGCCGCCATCCTGATCGGCCGCGACGCCCCCTTGATTCGCGAAGCCTTGGCCGCTGCCCTGCAAGCGGCCGGCGTGGGCTTGCATGACGCTGGTTCGATGGAAGAGGCGGTGCGCCTGGCCAGCGAGCGCGCACGCGCGGGCGATGCGGTGCTGATGTCGCCGGCCTGTGCCAGCTTTGACATGTTCCGCGACTACGCCCACCGTGCAGAGGTCTTCGTCGCCGCGGTCGCCCGCCTGGCCGAAGACGCCGGCAATCCTTTGGAGGGCGGTCTGTGAACCTGGCCGCACTCGCACCCCAGCGCCTCGCCCAGCGGGTTACCGGCTGGATCGCCGGTAGCCGCAGCGGCGCGGACGACATCCCGGTGTCAGTGCGGGGCACCGGCAGCTATGCACCGGCTACCGGCAAGGTCAGCCTGGCCCAGTTCGATCAGGCCCTTCTGTGGGTCATCGTCGGCTTGCTCGCCTTCAGTCTGGTGATGGTTTATTCGGCCTCGGTGGCGCTCCCGGACAACCCTCGCTTCCTCCGCTACAGCCACAACCATTTCCTGTTCCGCCACGCGATCGCGATCTGCATTGGCTTTGTCGCCGCGGTGCTGGCCTTCCAGGTACCCATCGCCACCTGGGAGCGTTTTGCGCCCTGGCTCTTTGTGGGCTCCCTGGTGGCCCTGGTCCTGGTGCTCATTCCTGGCATCGGCGTGGTGGTCAACGGTGCCCGGCGCTGGGTGTCACTGGGCTTCATGAGCTTTCAGCCCTCGGAGCTAGCCAAGTTTGCCGTGGTGCTGTACGCGGCCAACTACATGGTGCGCAAGATGGAGGTCAAGGAAAGCTTCTTGCGCGCAGTGGTGCCAATGGCGATCGCGGTGGGCCTGGTGGGCGCCTTGCTGCTGGCCGAACCCGACATGGGCGCCTTCCTGGTGATCGCCATCATCGCCATGGGCATTCTGTTCTTGGGCGGGGTCAACGCCCGCATGGCCTTCCTGATTGCCGGTGTGCTGATCGTGGCCTTCATGCTGATGATCGCGCTGTCTGACTGGCGGCGTGAACGCATCTTCGCCTACCTCGACCCCTGGAGCGAAAAGCACGCCCTGGGCAAGGGTTACCAGCTTTCGCACGCATTGATCGCCATTGGCCGCGGCGAGATTTTTGGCGTTGGCCTCGGCGGCAGCGTCGAGAAGTTGCACTGGCTGCCCGAGGCCCACACCGACTTCCTGCTCGCCGTCATTGGCGAGGAGTTCGGCTTCGTCGGCATCGTCGTGGTGATCGGCACCTTCCTCTGGCTGACCCGTCACATCATGCTGATCGGCCGCCAGGCGGTGCAGATGGACCAGCTCTTCGCCGGGCTGGTGGCCCAGGGCGTGGGCCTCTGGATCGGTTTCCAGGCCTTCATCAACATGGGCGTGAACCTGGGCGCGCTGCCCACCAAGGGGCTGACCCTGCCGCTCATGTCCTATGGCGGCTCGGCGCTCCTGTTCAATCTGATCGCGCTGGCCGTGGTGATGCGCATCGACTACGAAAACCGCCAGCGCGGACGGGGAGGGCGCTCATGACCCGCGAAACCGGCATGACGCCAGCAACGCCGCGCACCGCCCTGGTCATGGCCGGCGGTACCGGCGGCCATATCTTCCCCGGCCTGGCCGTGGCGGAAGCACTGCGCACCCGCGGCTGGCAGGTTCACTGGCTGGGCGTGCCCGCCAGCATGGAGTCTCGTCTGGTGCCGCCGCGCGGCTTTGCCTTCGAGCCGGTGCAGTTTGGCGGCGTGCGCGGCAAGGGTCCACTCACTCTGGCGCTGCTGCCCCTGCGCCTCTTGCGCGCCTTCTGGCAAAGCCTGCGGGTGGTGCTGCGCGTCAAGCCGAAGGTCGTCATCGGCCTGGGCGGCTACATCACCTTCCCCGGCGGAATGATGGCGGTGCTCGCCGGCAAGCCCCTGGTGCTGCATGAGCAGAACTCGCGCGCGGGCATGGCCAACAAAGTGCTCGCCGGTGTGGCCGACCGGGTCTTTACCGCCTTTCCGAACGTGCTGACCCAGGGCAGCCGCCATGTGGCGTGGGTCGGCAACCCGCTGCGCGAGGCCTTCCTGTCACAGCCCGCGCCTGCCGAACGCTTTGCCGGCCGCAGCGGCCCGCTCAAGCTGCTGGTGGTGGGTGGCAGCCTGGGCGCCAAGGCGCTCAACGAGGCGGTGCCGCAGGCCTTGGCACTCATTGCCGAAGGCGAGCGCCCGCAGGTCACCCACCAGGGCGGCGCCAGCCAGATCGACGCATTGCGCGCCGCCTACCAAGCCGCTGGGGTGCAGGCCGAGCTCACTCCCTTCATCGAAGACACGGCCAGCGCCTTTGCCGCCGCTGATCTGGTGATTTGCCGTGCTGGCGCCAGCACCGTAACCGAGCTGGCTGCCGTCGGCGCCGCCGCGGTCTACGTGCCCTTCCCCCATGCGGTGGACGACCACCAGACCACCAACGCCCGCTTCGTGGTCGACGCGGGTGGTGGCTGGTTGCTGCCCCAGGGCGAACTCAGTCCCGCGCGGCTGGCGCAGCTGCTGCAGTCCCTCACCCGTGAGGAGTTGCTGGTGCGCGCCCAAGCGGCCAAGGCCATCGAAAAAACCCAGGCGACGGAAGTCATCGTCGCCGCCTGCGAGGAACTGGCGCAGTGAAGCACGCCGTCAACCACATTCACTTCGTCGGCATCGGCGGCTCTGGCATGTCGGGCATCGCCGAGGTGCTGCGCAACCAGGGTTACGCCATCTCTGGCTCTGACCTGGCCGATTCGGCCACGCTGCGCCGCCTGCAGGGCATGGGCATCACCACCTTCGTGGGCCATGCCGAATCGAACCTCGCGCGGGCCGACGTGGTGGTCACTTCGACCGCGGTGCAGGCCGACAACCCCGAGGTGGTCGCCGCCCGCGCGCGCAAGATTCCGGTGGTGCCCCGGGCCATGATGCTGGCCGAGCTGATGCGCCTCAAGCGCGGCATCGCCATCGCCGGCACCCACGGAAAAACCACCACCACCTCGCTGGTGGCCAGCCTGCTGGCCGAGGGCGGCCTAGACCCCACCTTCGTGATCGGCGGCCGCCTCAACAGCGCGGGCGCCAATGCCAAGCTGGGCGCGGGCGACTACATCGTGGTCGAGGCCGACGAGTCGGACGCCTCCTTCCTGAACCTGATGCCGGTGATGTCGGTGGTGACCAACATCGACGCCGACCACATGGAGACCTACGGCCACGACTTCGGCCGGCTCAAGCAGGCCTTCGTCGACTTTTTGCACCGCATGCCTTTCTACGGCACCGCCATCTTGTGCACCGACGACGCTGCGGTGCGCTCCATCCTGCCCGACGTGCAGTGCCCGGTGACCACCTACGGGGTGGGTGAGGACGCCCAGGTCCGCGCGGTCAATATCCGCGCAGTGGGCCCGCAAATGCACTTCACCGCGCAGCGGCGCAACGGCATCGTGCTGCCCGACCTCGAGGTGGTGCTCAATCTTCCCGGCCACCACAATGTGCTCAACGCTTTGTCGGCCATTGCCATTGCGGTCGAACTGAATATCCCCGACGCGGCAGTCATCAAGGCCTTCGCCGAGTTCCGTGGCGTCGGCCGGCGCTTCCAGAGCTACGGCGACTTGCCGGTGTATCCGGCCCATGGCGGTGGGCGCTTTACGGTCATTGAGGACTACGGCCATCACCCGGTCGAACTGGCCGCCACCTTGTCGGCGGCGCGCGGCGCCTTCCCCGGCCGCCGCCTGGTGCTGGCCTTCCAGCCGCACCGCTACTCACGCACCCGCGACTGCTTCGAAGATTTCGTTAAGGTGCTCGGTCATGCCGACGCCGTGCTGCTGGCCGAGGTCTACGCCGCCGGCGAGGCCCCCATCGTGGCGGCAGATGGCCGCTCGCTGGCCCGCGCGGTTCGCGTGGCGGGCAAGGTCGAGCCGGTGTTCGTCGACGATATCACTGGCATGCCCGAGACCATCCTCGAGATGGCCCGCGACGGTGACGTGGTCATGTGCATGGGCGCAGGCTCCATCGGCGCGGTGCCGGGCAAGCTGGTCGAGAAGGTGGGCAAGGCATGAACCCCAGCCTGAACACCGTGGTCGACGTGAAGGCCCTGGGCAAGGTGGCCGTCCTCATGGGCGGGCTGTCGGCCGAACGCGAAATTTCCCTGCTCTCCGGCGGCGGGGTGCTCAAGGCCCTGCAATCGCGCGGCGTCGACGCCCACGCCTTTGACCCGGCCGAGCGTGACCTCACCGACCTGCGCCGCGAAGGCTTTAGCCGCGCCTTCATTGCGCTGCACGGCCGCTTCGGTGAAGACGGCACGGTTCAGGGCGCGCTTGAGCTCTTGGGCATTCCCTACACCGGCAGCGGCGTCATGGCCTCGGCCATTGCCATCGACAAGGCCATGACCAAGCGGGTCTGGCTCTCCGAGCAACTCTCCACACCGCGCCACCTGCTGCTCAAAAAAGGCCACTACACCCCCGCCCAGGTGGCGGCGGTACCGGGCCACTTGGGCCTGCCGCTGATCGTCAAGCCCGCGCGCGAGGGTTCTTCCATTGGCCTGGCCAAGGTGACCGACGCCGCCCAGATGGCCGCCGCGGTCGAGGCCGCCGCCGCCCTGGACAGTGACGTGTTGTGCGAGCAGTTCATCGCTGGCGACGAGGTCACCTGCCCCATTCTCGGCACCGGCGAAGAGGCCCGCGCGCTGCCGGTGATCCGCATCGTGGCCCCCGGCGGCAACTACGACTACAACAACAAGTACTTCACTGACGACACCCAGTACCTGGTGCCCTGCGGCCTGCCCCCAGGCGAGGAGGCCGCCATCCAGCAGCTGGCGCTGGGCGCCTACCGCAGCCTGAGTGCGCGCGGCTGGGGCCGTGTCGACGTGATGATCGACGCCGCCACCCGCCAGCCTTACCTGCTCGAGCTCAACACCTCTCCGGGCATGACCGGCCACTCCCTGGTGCCCATGTCCGCCCGCGCCGACGGCATCAGCTACGAAGACCTGTGCCTGCATCTGCTCGCGGGCGCTGCCCTCGACCTGCGCAAACCTGGCGCCGCCGGCGCTGCGGCCACCACCGCAGGAGGCCCGCAGCCGTGAAAGCCGCCGCCATGCCCCTGCCGCTGGACATCCGCCTGATGAACGCGCTGTCGGTGGTG
Organism: Ramlibacter sp.; assembly: GCF_029866045.1. Classification (GTDB taxonomy): domain Bacteria; phylum Pseudomonadota; class Gammaproteobacteria; order Burkholderiales; family Burkholderiaceae_C; genus Ramlibacter. Next base: position 47,128 of record NZ_JARXAB010000078.1, read on the forward strand.
CTGCTCGTGGCGGCTGGCGTCTCGGCGCTGCTGGCGTTGGGCTGGTGGGGGCTGCAGCACCCGGTTTTTGGTCTGACCCGCATCACGGTGCTGGGCGATGTCGGCCACAACAACGCCGCCACCTTGCGTGCCAACGTGGTGCCGCGGGTGACCGGTAACTTCTTCACCGCCGACCTCGGCGGCGTGCGCAAGGCCTTCAAAGAGGTGCCCTGGGTGCGCGACGCGGTGGTGCGGCGCGAGTTTCCCAACCGCCTGCGGGTCTTTGTGCAGGAGCACCGGCCCGTGGCCTTCTGGGGCAGCGACAGCGACACCACGCTCGTCAACAGCTTTGGTGAGGTGTTCGAGGCCAACCCCGGCGACGTCGACCAGGACGGCCTGCCGCGTCTGGTGGGCCCGCAAGACCAGTCGGCCCAGGTGCTGGCCATGTACCGGCAGCTTGCGCCCCTGTTCGAAGGTGTGGACATGGGTCTGGACCGGCTCACCCTCACCGCGCGCGGCAGCTGGCAGGCGCAGACCGACACCGAGGCTTTGATCGAGCTCGGACGCGGTGCGCCCGAGGAGGTTCTGGCCCGCGCGCAGCGCTTCGCGCAAACCGTCACCCAGGCCGCGTCCCGCTACGGCCGCCGCACCGAGGCCGTGTTGTCGGCTGACCTGCGGCACGGCGACGGCTACGCCATCAAGTTGAGAGGTGTCACCACGGTGAGCACCGATACCCCGAAAAGATAGAGAGGATCGTCATGGCAAAAGAGTACAAGGACCTGGTCGTCGGACTGGACATCGGCACCGCCAAGGTGATGGTGGTCGTTGCCGAGGTGCTGCCAGGCGGCGAGCTCAAGCTCGCGGGCCTGGGTGTTGCGCCCTCCAATGGCCTCAAGCGCGGCGTGGTGGTCAACATCGACGCCACCGTCCAGAGCATTCAGCAGGCGCTCAAAGAAGCCGAGCTGATGGCCGACTGCAAGATCACTCGGGTCTACACCGGCATCACCGGCAGCCACATCCGCGGCATGAACTCCAGCGGCATGGTGGCCATCAAAGATAAAGAGGTGACGCCTGCCGACGTCGCCCGGGTGGTGGAGACGGCGCGGGCCATCAACATCTCCACCGACCAGCGTCTGCTGCTGGTCGAGCCGCAGGAATTCATCATTGACAACCAGGACGTGAAAGAGCCGATCGGCATGAGCGGCATCCGCCTGGAGGCCAAGGTGCACATCGTCACCGGTGCCCAGAGCGCAGCCGAAAACATCATCAAGTGCGTGCGCCGCTGCGGCCTTGAGGTCGAGTCCCTGATGCTCAACCCGCTGGCCTCCAGCCTCTCGGTCCTCACCGAAGACGAAAAAGAGCTGGGCGTGGCCCTGGTGGACATTGGCGCCGGCACCACCGACGTGGCTATCTTCACTGGCGGCGCCATTCGCCACACCGCCGTGATCCCGATCGCGGGTGACCTGGTCACCAGCGACATTGCCATGGCGCTGCGCACCCCCACGAAGGACGCCGAGGAGATCAAGGTGGAGTCGGGCTTTGCCAAGCAGTTGCTGGCCGACCCCGAGCATCAGGTGGAGGTGCCCGGCCTGGGTGACCGCAGCCCCCGCATGCTCTCGCGCCAGGCCCTGGCCGGCGTGATCGAGCCGCGCATCGAAGAGATTTACCAGCTGGTGCAGCAGGTGGTGCGCGAGTCGGGTTACGAGGAGGTGCTGGGCTCGGGCATCGTCATCACCGGTGGCAGCTCGGTCATGCCCGGCATGGTCGAACTCGGCGAGGACATTTTCCTCAAGCCCGTGCGCCGCGGCGTCCCCAAGTACGTGGGCGCCCTGTCGGACATGGTTGCCCAGCCCCGCAACGCCACTGTCATGGGCCTGCTCGAAGAGGCCCGCCTGGCGCGTGTGCGCGGGCTCAAAGTGGCGCAAAAGAGCGGCGCGGTGAAGTCCGCCTTCGAACGCTTCAAAGACATCATCGTGGGGAACTTCTGATGCTTTTTCCCCATAACCTCTGGCTCGCGCGGGGCAGCCCGCCGCCCTCGCGGCGGGGCCGGTCCCGGTGTGTCGACCCGCCGCCCTCCTGAAAAAAATCGCACCGGATCCCCAACAAGAAACGAATACACGGCAACTGCAGATTTAGAATTAAGGAGTCAGCACCATGAGCATCGAAATGATCGAAGTCGAAGAGTTCAACCAAGGCACACAGATCAAGGTGATCGGCGTTGGTGGCGGCGGCGGCAACGCCGTCGAGCACATGATCAACAGCCAGGTGCAGGGCGTGGAGTTCATCTGCGCCAACACCGATGCACAGGCCCTGGCCCGTTCGGCGGCTCACAAGACCATCCAGCTGGGCACCTCCGGTCTGGGGGCTGGCAGCAAGCCCGAAAAAGGGCGCGAGGCGGCCGAGGTCGCCGAGGCCAGCATCCGTGACGCCATCTCCGGCGCACACATGCTCTTTATCACCGCCGGCATGGGCGGTGGCACCGGTACCGGCGCGGCCCCGATCATCGCCCGCGTCGCCAAAGAAATGGGCATCCTCACCGTCGGCGTCGTCACCAAGCCCTTCGACTGGGAAGGCGGTCGCCGCATGACCAATGCCGACCACGGCTTGGCCGAGCTTGAGGCCAACGTTGACTCCCTCATCGTCGTCCTCAACGAAAAGCTGCTGGACGTGCTGGGCGACGACATCACCCAAGACGAGGCCTTCGCCCACGCCAACGACGTGCTGCGCAACGCCGTTGGCGGCATTGCCGAAATTATCAACGTCCCTGGCCATGTCAACGTCGACTTCGAAGACGTGCGCACCGTCATGGGTGAGCCTGGCAAGGCCATGATGGGGACCGCCGTGGCCGAGGGCCCAGACCGCGCCCGCATCGCCGCCGAGCAGGCCGTGGCCTGCCCGCTGCTGGACGGCATTGACCTCTCGGGTGCCAAGGGCGTGCTGGTTCTCATCTCCGCCGCCAAGGGCCGGCTCAAGCTGAGCGAGTCCAAGCTGGCCATGAACACCATCCGCGCCTACGCCGCGGCCGACGCGCATGTCATCTACGGCACCGCCTACGACGACTCGCTGGGCGAGCAGGTGCGCGTCACCGTGGTCGCCACTGGTCTGTCCCGCCAAGGTCAGCGCCGCCCGCCCATGACCGTCATTCGCACCGGCACCGACAACGGCCCGGTGGGCTACGCCCCGGCCACCCCTGGTCTGGGCTCCACGCTCGGCTCGGCCCTTGGTGCCATGCCCTCGGTGCCCACCCTGGGCAGCCCGGTCGCCGGCCTGTCCGCCTCCGCCGGCGGCATGTCCGCGGCAGCCTCTGCGCTCGGCTCGCTCTCCCCGGCCTCCAGCCTGAGCGCGGATGTCAATGTGCCCAGCGTCTGGCGCAACAACCGCACCACCGCTGCCGCCAAGGTCGACGCCCTGGCCGCCGGCGGTATGGATGACCTGGAGATTCCGGCCTTCCTCCGCCGCCAAGCAGATTGAGGGTTGTCCAGCGGCTGCGCAAGCCGATCTGGGGCCTGCGGTGCTCGCCGTACTCCAGTACGGCTGCGCGCCTCGGCCCCACCTCGGCTCGCTCGCTTCGCTGGCCAATCCCTCAATCATTTGAAGTGATGGCCTCGTCCCTACAATCCGGCCCATGCTCCAGCAGCGCACCCTCAAGACCCTGACCCGTGCCGTCGGCGTGGGGCTGCACAGCGGGCAGCGGGTAGAGCTGACCTTGCGGCCCGCGGCGCCAGACACCGGCATCGTGTTTCGCCGCGTTGATCTGGCACAGCCGGTGGACATTGCCGTTTCGGCCGAGGCGGTGACCGACACCCGCATGGCCTCCACCATCTCCAAGGGCGGCGCCAAGGTCTTCACCGTCGAGCACCTTATGTCGGCCTGCGCTGGCCTGGGGCTGGACAACCTCTATGTGGACATCACCGCCGAAGAGGTGCCCATCCTCGACGGGTCCGCGTCGTCCTTTGTCTTCCTGCTGCAAAGCGCCGGCATAGTGCTGCAAAACGCGCCGCGCCGCTTTGTGCGCGTGTTGCAGCCGGTCGAGGTGCGCGAGGGTGAGGGTGACAACCTCAAGTGGGCGCGGCTCGACCCTTATCACGGCTTCAAGGCCAGCTTCGAGATCGACTTCGCGCACCGGGTGGTCGACGCCACCGGCCAGCGCTACGAGTTCGACTTAGGGATTGACAACTACACCCGCGACATTGCCCGTGCCCGCACCTTCGGCTTTACCAAAGACGTGGAGATGCTGCGCGCCAACGGCCTGGGCCTGGGCGCCGGCCTCGACAACGCGGTGGTCATGGACGACTACCGCGTTCTCAATGCCGACGGCCTTCGTTATGACGACGAGCTGGTCAAGCACAAGATCCTCGACGCCATGGGTGACCTGTACCTGCTCGGCCGGCCGCTGCTGGCTGCCTACAGCGCCTTCCGTTCGGGCCACGCCATGAACAACAAGCTGCTGCGCCAGTTGCTCGCCCAGCCTGGCAGCTATGAGGTGGTGAGCTTCGACGACGACAAACGCGCACCCAGCGGCTTCTTGCAGCCAGCGCGGGCCTGGTGAGCGGCGCCCCCACGCGATGCTGATCTTTCGCTGGCTCATCCTCTTGCTCTTGCTGGCCGCCGGCGTGTGCTTCGCCCTGTATGCCGGCACTGGCCAGCCCCACTTCAAGCGCTGGGGCATCGTGGTGCTCAAGTGGACCTTGCTGGCCGCCTTCGGCTTTTTCGCGGTGCTCATCGTCGAACGCGTGGCCTGAGCGTCCAGAAGTTTGACGCGCCATGCGTCATCCGTCATCCGTCATGCGCCATGCGTCACACGTGACGCCTCAGCCCTGAGCCCTCACCTCAGCCCCAACTACCGCAGCCCGTCCCGCAGCCCACCCCGCAGCCGCTGACGGGCCTGCGCGTCCCCGCACTCCCTCTCTCTTTGTGAATCGCCGCCAGCGATGGCCTCGGCGCATCCACTGCGCCTTGCTCCGCCATGCCGCCCCCTGCTGTTCCGTGCCAATTGTTTCGCGCGCTGCCGTGTATCAGCCAGGAACTCATGCCCGTGCGCAGCACTCTGTCTTGGGCGTCATAGGTTGCCGGTATGTGGACCTCGGGCGAGGTGTTCCATCCGATCCATTTCCCTTTTCATGAGAGGTTTGTATGAACCTGCGAGAACGAACCGGGTCAGCGCGCTTGAAGTACGGCGCACTGAGCCTGATGACAGCACTGGTGCTGTCCGCCTGCGGCGGCGGTGGCGGCGCGCCGGTGAGCGTCCAACAAACGGAGCCTGCTGCGCCTGAGGCCAGAACGCTGGCGGTCGCTGAAGCGGCGCTGCTCAAGTCTTACAGCAGCGTTGAATACCGTGGGGGTGCTTCCACCACCAGCACGGTCTACATCGTGCGCCTGGAAGAAAGCCGGACTAACCAAGCCAGCGCATTTGCAACGAATACCGCCTCCGCCTTTGTCGGTGAAGTGGTGCACATCTACTCTGCCGCTATCCTGGGCTTTGCAGTGCGTGTGCCGGACGACCGGGCCGAGGCCTTCATTGCCGCCATGCGCAACGACCCCGCTGTCATTGGCGTGGAAGAAGACCGTCCGATGTACGCCATGGCCGACCAGCGCCCGCTGCGTCCCTGGGCCAACGTGCAGCCGAACCCGACCTGGGGTCTCGACCGGATCGACCAGCGCAACCTGCCGCTCGACCGGCAATACGCCTACAACTACAACGGCGCAGGCGTTCACGCCTACATCATCGACACCGGCATCTACGCCGCCCACCAAGACCTCGCCGGTCGTGTGACCTCAGGGTTCACCGCCATCAACGACGGGCGCGGCACGAGCGACTGTGACGGCCATGGCACCCATGTGTCCGCCACCGTAGGCGGTACGACCTGGGGCGTCGCCAAGGGCGTGCAGCTGGTACCTGTGCGGGTGCTGGATTGCAATGGCTCGGGCAGCACCAGCGGCATCATTGCCGGCCTGGACTGGATCGTGGCCAACGCTCGCAAGCCGGCCGTCGCCAACATGTCGCTGGGCGGTAGCACCTCCGCCTCACTCGATGCCGCGGTGGCCCGTGTCACCGCCTCCGGCATCCCGGTGGCAGTGGCTGCAGGCAACGAAAACGCCAACGCCTGCAGTGGCTCGCCCGCGCGCGAACCGAGCGCACTCACGGTGGCCGCCTCGGACAGCAGTGACCGACGCGCCTCGTTCTCGAGCTACGGCAGCTGCGTCGACCTGTTCGCCCCGGGGGTCAGCATCACCTCGGCGGGCATCTCCTCGCCCACGTCGACGGCGGTCAAGAGCGGCACCTCGATGTCTGCGCCCCATGTGGCAGGCGCCGCCGCGCTGGTGCTCGAGGCCTTCCCTGCGTATTCAGCCGTACAGGTGGGTGATTACCTCAAGTCCATCGCCACGCCGAACAAGATCAGCAGCCCGAGCGGCTCGCCGAACTTGCTGCTGTACACCGCAGGCATTGACGGTGGCACACCTCCGCCCCCGCCCCCCCCGCCGCCTCCGCCCCCGCCCCCCCCACCGCCCCCTGGCGCGTTCATGCGTGTGACGGACCTGGACACCTACGGCTTTCGCTACACCAACGCCTGGCGCGGTGGCGTAATGATCGAGGTGCACGACGCGGCCAACGCCAAGGTTGTTGGCGCCTTGGTGCAAGGTGGCTTCACTCCCAGCGGTGGCAACTCCAGTTGCACCACCGATGTAGAGGGCACCTGCATGATCTTCACCAACTACCTGTCGACCTCGGTCAACCGCGTTCTCTTTACCGTGAGCAACGTGACGGCACCTGGCCTCACCTACCAACCTATTGGTAGCGAAACGTCCATCACCGTGAAGCGTCCGGCCCACCGCCGCTGACGCGCCAGCCGCCACTTTCCGGCCCGGCCCGCTCCGGGCCGGTTTCGTAAGGGGCGCTATTGCCACCCCTCGCGACTGTGCCGTGCGCTTTGTTTCATGCGCGGCCGTGAGCCAGAGCGGAACTTGAACCCCGGTCAGGGGGTCTGTCGTGAGCGCCATGGGTTTCCTTCAGGGGCACCTCGGGCGCTGTGTGCACTCGGTATGTGCACTCCGATCGACTCCATTTCCGAGAGGCTTCTATGAAACTGCGAGAACCCATCTGGCCCGGACGCTTGAAGTTAAGCGCACTGGGCCTTGGTACCGCCTTGACCCTCGCCGCTTGCGGCGGTGGCGGCGGCGAACCTTCTGCTCCGCAAGCACAGGCGGTTACACCGCAGGCGGCCAGCGCTGTGACGCCACGCGCGGCCAGCAGCGGCACCACATCGAGTGGCGCTTCCGTCAACACGGCCGATGCGAGCGTCTACATCGTCCGCTTGAAGGACAACCTCGGCGAGCCCGTCGGCGCTCTGGCCACCGCCTGGGCGTCCCAGTATGGCGCGGATGTGGTCTTCGTCTACACCCACGCTTTGAGGGGCTTTGCGCTGCGTGTGCCCACCGCACAGACAGACGCCTTCCTCGCTGCTTTGCGAAACGACCCCACGGTCGCGGGCGTCGAGGCAGACCAGCCGATGTACGCCACGCGTGTGGGTGACCCCACCCCCGCGATCCGCAGCGTGCAACCCAACGCCACCTGGGGCCTGGACCGCATTGACCAGCGCAATCTGCCGCTGGACAGCCAGTACACCTACAACTACACCGGTAGCGGCGTCCGCGCCTATATCATCGACACCGGCATCTACCCCGCCCATCAGGACTTTGGCGGGCGGGTGACCGCAGGCTTCACCGCCATCGCCGACGGCCGTGGCTCGGCGGACTGCAACGGGCACGGCACCCATGTGGCCGGCACCGTCGGCGGTGCCACCTGGGGCGTGGCCAAGGGTGTGACGCTGGTCCCCGTGCGGGTGCTGGACTGCTCGGGCTCGGGCTTCACCAGCGGCGTCGTCGCAGGTCTCGACTGGATGGTGGCCAACGTCGCCAGGCCGGCGGTCGCCAACATGTCGCTCGGCGGCGGTGCCTCCAGCACGCTGGACGCCGCAGTGGCGCGAGCCACGGCTGCAGGCATTGCGGTGGCAGTCTCGGCGGGCAACAGCAACTCGAATGCCTGCGACGTGTCTCCCGCGCGCGCACCGAGCGCCATGACCATTGCCGCCTCCGACAGCAACGACCAGCGTGCCTCGTTCTCGAGCTACGGCAGCTGCGTCGACCTGTTCGCGCCGGGGGTGGGCATCACCTCGGCGGGCATAAGCTCGCCCACGTCCACCTCGGTCAAGAGCGGCACCTCCATGTCCTCGCCGCACGTGGCGGGTGCTGCGGCCCTGGTGCTGCAGGCGTTTCCGAGCTACTCGGCCAGCCAGGTGGATGCCTATCTGAAGTCCATCGCCACCGCCGACAAGATCAGCAACCCGAACACGGTTCCCAACTTGCTGCTCTACACCACGACGATTGGTGGAGGCACTCCGCCCCCGCCGCCGCCACCACCACCACCACCACCACCGCCCCCCCCACCACCGCCTCCTCCCCCACCACCCCCACCACCACCGCCCCCGCCCCCGCCCCCGCCCCCGCCCGCGAACGCCATGCACGTGAGCGCCCTGACAGCGTCCGCCACCCGTTACAACGGCTACTGGCGTGGAGGGGTCACCATCGAAGTGCACAACACCAGCAACCAAAGGGTGGTAGGGGCCTTGGTACGGGGCACCTTCTCCCCGGCAGCGGGCTCGTTCAGCTGCACCACCAGCACCGCGGGCACTTGCTCGGTGCTCACCGGGCAGCTGTCAAACGGCAACAGCAAGCTAGTGCTCTTCACCGTGGACGCAGTCACCGCCCCTAGCTTGGTCTACGACCCGGCTGGCAGCATCACCACGGTCACCCTGCGCCGGCCGACCGGTCGGCCTTCTTAGGCGGGGTCGCCCTCAACCCACCCGTCCAGCCCGCCACGCGCCGGTGCTGCGACGGGTGGTGTCCCCGGCCGTCGCCAGCCGGGCCACCGCGGCGCCTGCATGGGCGTGGGTGATGGCCAGGCCCAGGGCGTCGGCCGCATCGGTTCCGGGCAGGCCAGGCAGTTGCAACAGCCGCTGCACCATGGCCTGCACCTCCGGCTTGCCGGCCCGCCCATGGCCGGCCACCGCCCGCTTCATCTGCAAAGCGGTGTACTCCGCCACCGGCAAATTGGCTGTGACCAGCGCGGTAATGCACGCCCCGCGCGCCTGCCCCAGCAGCAGGGTCGACTGCGGGTTCACGTTCACGAACACGATCTCCACCGCCGACGCATCGGGCTGGTAGCGTTCGCACAGCTCGCTGATGCCGTCGAACAGGGTCTTGAGGCGCGCCGGCAAGTTACCCACCGCCCCGGCATGGGTGCGGATGGTGCCGCTGGCCAGGTAACGCAGTTGGTGGCCTTGGGCCTCTACCACGCCGAAGCCGGTGGTCTGAAGGCCAGGGTCGATACCGAGAATTCGCATAGGTGTGTGAGTCAGCGCTTCGATTGTGCGGCATCGGATAGAGGGGCTGCCCAACTGCCATGCCGCACAATTGTGCTCATGCAGCAGATTGAAGAACCCGCTCCCGCAGCCACGCCTTTTAGCTGGATCGGCGGCGAGCCGCAGGTGCGTGCTCTGGTCGACCGCTTCTACGACCTGATGGACCTCGAATCCGGCTACGCCGCCCTGCGCGCCGCGCATGGTACCGACCTGGCAAACGCCCGCGAGAAGCTGTTCATGTTTCTCTGCGGCTGGCTCGGCGGCCCCGACTACTACGTGCAAAAGCACGGCCACCCGATGCTGCGCGCGCGCCACCTGCCCTTTGCCATCGGCATTCAGGAGCGCAACCAGTGGGTGCAGTGCATGGACCAGGCCATGGGCGAGGTGGGCGTTGACCCGCAACTGCGCGCGCGCCTGCACGACTCTTTCATGAACACCGCCGACTGGATGCGCAACAAAAATGTCTAGCGCCTCATCCCCGGCCCAGCGCGTCTTACTGCTCGGCGCCACCGGCACCATCGGCCGCGCCACGGCTCAGGCCCTGCGCCAGCGCGGGCACGAGGTGGTGGCGCTGGTGCGCTCTTCGAGCTTGGGCGCGGGCATCGGCGCTGCCTCTTCGTCGGCGCCGCAGGTGCCAAGTGCCAATGCCACAGCCGCCTCCTCCGCCCTCTCCGCCGCCTCCCCCCAGCGTCCCGTTCATGACGCCCTGCAGGCCATGGGCGTCACCCTGCGCGAGGGCAACCTCAGCGACCCAGGATCCGTCGCCCGTGACGGCCTGTGCGGCGAGCGCTTTGACGCCATCGTCTCCTGCCTCGCCTCGCGCAGCGGCACACCGCGGGATGCCTGGGCCGTTGACCACGACGCCCACCAACACGCCCTGGCCGCAGCGGTGGCCGGTGGGGTAGGGCGCTTCGTCTTGCTCTCGGCCATCTGCGTGCAAAAGCCCAGCCTCGGCTTCCAGCAGGCCAAGCTCGCCTTCGAAGCCTCGCTCATGGCCAGCCCGCTCGCCTGGAGCATCGTGCGGCCCACCGCCTTTTTTAAATCACTCTCGGGGCAGATTGCCCGGGTGCAACAGGGCAAGCCTTTTCTTGTCTTCGGCGACGGGCGTCTGACCGCCTGCAAGCCCATTGCCGACGAAGACCTGGGCGACTACCTCGCCGGCTGCCTGCACGACCCGGCGCGCGCGCGGCGCATTCTGCCCATTGGCGGCCCCGGCCCGGCCCTTACCCCGCTAGACCAAGTGCAAATGCTCTCCGAGCTCATGGGCCGGCCGGTGCCGGTGCGGCATGTGCCCGTGGCCCTCATGAACACCATCGCCGGCGTTCTCGGCCTGGCTGGCCGCTTCTCGCCGCGCCTCGCCGAAAAAGCCGAGCTTGCCCGCATCGGCCGCTACTACGCCACCGAATCCATGCTGGTCTGGGACCCCACCGCCGGCCGCTACGACGCCCAGGCCACCCCCGAAACCGGCTCGCGCACTTTGCGCGACTTCTATGCCGAGGTGCTGGCGGACCGGGAGCGGGTGGATTTGGGTGAGCACGCGGTGTTTAGTCAAGACAGCCAACGCTGAGCCTCACCTCCAAGAGCAGGGCGGTTGTCAGGCGGATTTCGAATCCCCGCAGAGGCTTCGAAGGAACATGGGCAGGCCTCGAACCAGAGGCCATGCGTCACGGTCGTGATTGCATGACGGTATCTTTTGGAATACCATCATGGAACTACGCATCTACACCGATAGCCGAGGCCGGGCGCCCTTTGAGCATTGGCTCAACACCTTAGCCGACCGCTTGGCTCGGGCCCGAATCCGGGCCCGGTTGGCGCGCGTAGCGGCAGGCAACCTGGGCGATTGCAAGCCCTTGCGCGCTGGGGTGCAGGAGCTCCGGGTGGACCATGGCCCCGGCTACCGCGTTTACCTCAGCCGCCAAGGGGACGCATTTGTTCTCTTGCTTGGAGGCAGTGACAAGGGCGGGCAAGATCGGGCCATTGCCCAGGCCGTTGCCCATCTCGAAGATTGGAAGCAAAGGGGTCAGCCATGAATCACGCACCACGCGACAAAAGCTACGAAGAGTCCTTGCTCCAGGCGCTGACCGACCCACTGGAGGCCGCTGCCTATATCGACGCAGCAATGGAATTGGAGGACAACGCCGCTCTGTTGGTTGCCATGCGCCAGGTGGCCAAGGCCCATGGCATGGCCGAGGTGGCCCGGCGCGCGGAGGTCGGAGAGAAGTCGCTGTTCAAAGCCCTGGCCGAGAACGGCAACCCAACCCTCGATACCGTGACCCGCGTCCTGCACGCGGTAGGCCTGCGCCTCAGCGTTGCGCCTGCCGCCTGAAGCGGCCACGCACCCCTCATCCCACCGGCTTCAGCAACACCACCAACGCCCCCGCCCCGCCTTCCGCAGCCCGCGCCTGCACAAAGGCCAGCACTTCGTTTTTTTGCACCAGCCAGCTCTGCACCTTGCCTTTGAGCACCGGCGTCTTGCCGGGTGACCCCAGGCCTTTGCCGTGCACCACCCGCACGCAGCGAATACCCAGGCGGTGGGCGTCGCGCACAAAGGCTGAGAGTGCCTCGCGCGCTTCTTCGCGGCGCAGGCCGTGCAGGTCAATCTCGCGCTGAATGCTCCAGGTGCCAATGCGCAGCTTGCGGGTGACGTCCAGGCCCACGCCCGGGCGCCGGTAGCTCATGGCGTCGTCGACGTCGAGCAGGGTGCTGGCGTCGAACTCGTCGGAGATGGCCTCGCGCAGCACCCGCTGCTCGTCGAGCTGCGCCTGCACCGGAATCGGCGCTGGCAGTTTGCGCTTCTGCGGTGCCCGGCCCTGGGGGGCCAAGGGTTTCACAGGACCGGCTGCGCGGGCAAAAAGGTTGCGCTCGGCCTCGGCACGCAGGCGCTGCACCTCACGCGCTGCGGCGGCGGCCTCCTCGCGGGCACGTTGCTCGGCCAGCTGTTGGCTGATGACTTGCAGGTCTCGCAAATCTTTCAGCGGACCCGAAGGCCCACCCGCGCTCTTGCCCTTTACACCTCCCGCACGACCGGCAGCAGCACTACCGGCAGCAGCACTGCCAGCACTGGCAGCACTGGCAGCACCGGCAGCACCGGCAGCACCGGCAGCCGTCTGTCCCGCCACCGCCACCCCCGCCGCCTGCGGCAACTTGCGCGCCCGGTTCACAGCCCACCCTCCTGCGCCAGAGACACCCACGCCCCCGGCGCCACAATGAAGTGGTCTAGCACCCGCACATCCACCAGGCGCAGCGCGGCTTGGAGGTGCTGGGTGAGCACCTTGTCGGCCCGCGAGGGGCTGACCGACCCGCTCGGGTGGTTGTGCGCCAGCACCACCGCGCCGGCCCGGTGGTGCAGCGCGCGCAGCACCACCTCGCGCGGGTACACGCTGGTCTCGGCCAGCGTGCCGCGAAACATTTCTTCCATGGCAATCAGCCGGTGCTGGTTGTCTAAAAAGAGCACCGCAAACACCTCATGCGCCCGGCCCGCCAAGTGCATCTGCAGCCAGTGCGCCAGCGTCTCGGCGCTGTCCATCACCGGCCGCTCGGCCAAGCGCTCGGCCATGGCCCGGCGCGCCAGCTCTAGCACCGCCAGCAGCTGTGAGCGCTTGGCTGGCCCGCCCAGGCCCGGCACCTGGCGCAGGCTGCCGGCGTCGGCCTGCAGCAGGCCGGCAATGCCACCAAAGCGTTGCAGCAGGTCTTGCGCCAGGGCCAGCACCCCGCGGCCGGCCAGGCCGGTGCGAAGCAACAGGGCCAGTAACTCGGTGTCCGACAGGGCCGAGGGCCCCCGCGCCAGCAGCTTCTCGCGCGGGCGGGCGTCGGCGGGGAGGTCTAGGATGGACATGGCCGAGGGAGCCTAACAGAGGGGCGCAGGCGATGGGCCGCAGTCTTTGGGCCGCAGGCGGTGGCCGGCGGGCGGCGGACGTCGCCCCCGGGCCTTTCTACAATGGTCGCATGAGCACCCCCCGCATCGGCCCCGGCGCCTTCCTCACCCTGCATTACCGAATGGCCGGCCCCTCGGGCGACGTCATCAACACCTTTGGCGGCCAGCCCGCCACCCTCACCCTGGGCGCGGGCGAGCTGTCCCCCGCGGTAGAAGACAAACTGCTGGGCCTGGAGGAGGGCAGCCGCCACACCTTTGCCCTGGCCCCCGGCGAGGCCTTTGGCGAGCGCAACCCCGAAATGGCCCAATGGGTGGCCCGCAAGCTGCTCAACGAACTGGGCGACCCCCACGAGCAATACAGCGTGGGCGACGTGGTGGAGTTTCCTGCCCCCGGCGGCCAAGGCAGCTACGCCGGCGCCGTGCGCGAGCTGCGCCTGGGCGCAGACGGCCAGCAAGAGGCCGTGCTGTTTGACTTCAACCACCCGCTGGCCGGCCAGCCCGTCACCTTTGAAGTGCACGTCATTGGCGTGCTCTGAACCTGAGGCCTCTTACACCATGGACGCACCATGACCACTCCCCAAGCTCCCATCGCCGAAATCTTGTTGGCCGAACCGCGTGGCTTTTGCGCGGGGGTGGACCGGGCCATTGAGATCGTTGAGCACGCCCTGGCCAAGTTTGGCCGGCCCATCTACGTGCGCCACGAAATCGTGCACAACACCTTTGTGGTGAACGACCTCAAAGACAAGGGCGCCATCTTCATCGAAGAGCTTTCCGAAGTGCCCCCGGGCGCCACGCTCGTCTTCTCGGCCCATGGCGTGAGCAAGGCGGTGCAGCGCGAGGCCGAGGCCCGG
>NZ_JARXAB010000173.1 GCF_029866045.1 Ramlibacter sp.
CATGGCGGCGATGGTGCGCCGCAGGCCGCGAGGGTCGCGGATCACAGGGGCACCCCGGGTGTGGTGTCGCTGTGCACCAGCTCGAAAAGCACACCCCCCAGGTAGGTCTTGGAGATGGCACCGCGTTGGCCGCTGTGTGCCGCGCCGCTTTCAACAAACTCCAGACCAAAGCCGCGCAGCGCCTGCACCGCGGCCATGACATCGGGAACGCCCAGTCCGATGCGTTGCAAATGCTCGCGGTCATCGTTCTCGGCGGCGTCGGGCTCAGGCTCGATCAACTGAATCATGAACTGGTTACCCGCGTGCAAGGCCGGTGCCCGCAGCAGCTTGCCCAGAGGCATGATGCCGAATCGTTCCTCGTCGGCAATCAGCGTCATGCCGAACAGCTCGCTATAAAACTCCACCCAGTCGTAGGTACGGGCCAGGCCGATGTACTGCACGATGCCAAAGAAGTGGATACCTGCCGTCGCTGGCGGATGCCGCTCCACCGATGGAATCGGGACGAAGTCGACGTCGTAGATCGAAAACTCCTGCCAGCGGTCCACGAAGTAGATGCGGCTGCCGCCTGCGCCGTGGATGGCGGGGATGTTCAGCTCCATGGCCTCGGGGTGGGTTGGCACTTCCCACGCGCCTCGGTCCAGTACCTGGCGGTAGGCGGCCCGGGCATCGCGCACGCGCAGCGCAATCGCACTGATTTGCGGCGTCTCGGGCAGCGTCGCCCCTTTTGCGTCAGCCGGGTGGGCGTTGACCACAACGTTCAGGCCACCCTGGCGGTACAGCGTCACCTCGCGCGAGCGGTGGCGTGCGACTGGGCGCAAGCCCGTCATCTCCAGCACATGGCCGAGCGCCTGCGGCTTGGCGGTGCGGTACTCGATGAATTCGATGCCATCGAGCCCCACCGGGTTGGCTTCAGCGCTGTACGAGGCCTGCAAGGGTTCGCGCGCGGGGTCGGATGGCAGCAGCATTTCGCTCATGGGGGCGCTCCTGGGTCGTTGGGGTGGTGCATCCGGGCGGGTGACCCGCCTCAATACTGAAGGCGTGCCAGCGCGCGCAGGTTTTCGGCCGTCGTGGTGGGCAGGCCGAAAAATTCAAGGTAGGCCGGGATCTGCTCGAACAGCATGTCGGTGCCTACCTGCACTCGGCAGCCGCGTGCCTGGGCTGCGGCCAGGAAGGCAGTGGTCTCGGCACGCATCACCACCTCTCCCACAACGGTGTGGGCGTCGAGCCTGTCCATGTCCATGGGCAGGGGGTCGCCTGCGTCCATCCCCAGGGGGGTGGCGTTGACCGCCAGGTCCATGCCAGCCGGGTCGCGGTTGCCCGGCTCCACGGTGATGCGGGGGTAGTGCGTGGCAATGCGGCTGGTCAGGGCCTGGACGGCTGCCGGATTGACGTCGAAGAGGCGTAGGCGGGCCACTCCGGCCGCCGCCAGCGAGGCGACGATGGCCGAACCCACGCCGCCGGCGCCGACCACCAGAGCGCTGGCACCAGAGAGCGTCAGGCCCTTGCGCCGAAGGCCCCGCACAAAACCTTCGCCGTCGAACATGTCTCCCAGCAAGCGGCCGTCGGCCAAGCGCTTGACGGCGTTGCAGGCACCGGCCACCTTGACCGTCGGCGTGACCTCGTCGAGCAGGTCGACCACACTCACCTTGTGGGGCATGGTGATCAGCGCGCCCCGGATATTGGTCAGATGGAACAGGGAGGGCAAAAGCGCAGGAAAAAGCTCCGGCTTGCAGCCCATGGGCACCACTACCGCATTGATCCCCGCAGACTCGAAGTACGGGTTGTAGATCATGGGCGCCTTGAAGGCGTGCGTAGGGAAGCCCAGGTGGGCGATCAGCTCGGTGTGTCCGTTGATCTGCATGGTGGCGGATGGCGGGGCGCCGGGTAGGCGCCGGGTGCGGCCCGCGCGGGTGGCGCGTTCCGCAAAAATCGTGATTCGTTTATCGAACCGGTCTGCGTGCGGCACGAACCCCTCGGGGGCCGCGCCGCGCGCAGACCGCGGGCCGGCTTAGCGGCGCAGCTTGGCCAGTTCGGCCTGCATCTCGGCGACCAGGGCCTCGCCAACGATGGCGGCGTGCTTGGTGATCACCGGCTTCATCTTCTCGCGCAGCTTGTTGACTTCAGCCGGCGAGAAGGAGGTCACCTGCATGCCGTTTTTCTTCAGCAGCTCCAGGTTGGCGGCGACTTCGGCGCGTGCCTGGGTGCGCTGGGTCTTGGCAGCCTCGTCGGCAGCGTCGTCGATGATCTTGCGGTCGGCCGGCGAGAGCGCGTCCCAGATCCGCTTGCTCATGATGACCGACTGCGGGTTGTACTGGTGGTTGGTGATGGCCATGTGCTTCTGGACTTCCCAGAACTTGTTGGCTGCGATCACGTTGATCGGGTTCTCTTGGCCGTCAATCGCCTTTTGCTCTAGACCACCGTAGACCTCGGGGAAGGGCATCGGGGTGGGGTTGGCACCCAGTGCTTTGACCCAGTCGACGTTGATGGTGTTGGGGATGACGCGCAGCTTCAGGCCGTCGATGTCCTCGACCCTGTTGAGGGGGCGCTTGCTGTTGGTCATCTGGCGGTAACCCAACTCCCAGTACGAGAGGCCGACGATGCCCTTGGGCTCGAGCAGGGCGTGCATTTTCTTGCCGATGGACCCGTCGACGATGGCGTCGGATTCCTTCTCGTTGGCGAACAGGAAGGGGAAGTCGAAGATCGCCAGTTCCTTGGCTTCGGTGGCCAAGATGCCGGAGTTCATCACCGCCAGTTCCACAGTGCCCGCCTTGATCGCGGTGACCACGGCCTGGTCGCTGCCCAGAGAGCTGTTGAAGAACAGGTTCACCTTGATGCGGCCGTTGGTCTTGGCGGCCACGGCTTCAGCGAACTTCTTCATGCCGGCAGCGGCGGGGTGGTTCTCGGGCGAGGCCAGGCCCATCTTGAGCACGCGCTCTTGGGCGAAGGCGCCACCGAAGGCGCAGGTGGCGGCCAGGGCCACCAGGGTCTTGAGCATCACTCGTTTCATGTTGTCTCCAGGTTGGTTTCAGTACGCATCAATCGGAGGGCAGGGCGCGGCGTACCAGACGCGCCCCGCTTGGAAAAAGGGGTTATTGATAGAGCCACTTGGCAGGCACGGTGACCAGCTGCGGGAACAGCACCATCAGGAACAAGACCGCGAACTGCACGAGCATGAACGGCATCACGCCTCGCGTCACTTCGTCCATCCGCATGCGGCCCACGCCGGCGACGGTGTTGAGGACCGTACCGACCGGGGGAGTCACCAGACCTATGGAGTTGTTGATGATGAACATCACCCCGAAGTACACCGGGTCGATGCCAGCGGCCTTGACCAGCGGCATGAGCACGGGTGTGAGGATGAGGATGGTGGGCGTCATGTCCATCGCGGTGCCCACCGCCATCACCAGCAGCATCATCGCGAACATCAGCAGCACCGGGCGGTCTAGTAGCGGCTGCAAGAGCGTCACCACCTGGGCTGGCAGCTGCGCCACTGTGATCAGCCAGGCCGACACCATGGCCGCGGCCACCAGGAACATCACCACCGCGGTCGTTTTGGCCGAGGCCAGGAACACCTGGTGGAGCTGCTTGAGGGAGAGCTCCCGGTAGATCAGGCCCGCGATCGCCAGCGACATCACTGCCACCACCACCGCCGCTTCGGTCGGCGTGAAAATGCCAAAACGCAGGCCGACGATGATGACCAAGGGAAGGGTGAGCGCCCAGCCGGCCTCGCGCAGGGCCCGCCAGACTTCGCCTGCACTGCGTTTTTCCGGCATTTCGAGCTTCTCGCGGCGGGTCAGCCACCACCAGGTGACCCACAGACCCAAGGCCAGCCAAATACCCGGAAAGATCCCGGCCAGGAACAGCTTGGAGATCGACACATTGGCAGCCACTCCAAAAATGACGAAGCCGATCGAGGGCGGGATGATGGGGCCGATCACGCCGCAGGCAGCAATCAAGCCGCCCGAGCGGGCCTTGTCGTGGCCGGCCTTGACCATCATTGGCAGCAGCAATGCGGTCAGCGCCGCTGCGTCGGCGACCGCGGAGCCCGAGAGGGCCGACAAAATGCAGGCCGCGATGATGGTCACATAGCCCAGGCCGCCGCGCACATGGCCTACCAGCGCCATCGCAAAGTTCACGATGCGGCGCGACAGACCGCCGGTGTTCATGACCTCGCCGGCCAGCATGAAGAAGGGCACGGCCAGCAGCGGGAAGCTGTTGGAGCCTTCAATAAGGTTCTGCGCCAGGATGGTGGCGTCGAAATTGCCCAGATGCCACATCAGGGCCACGCCGCACAGGAGCAGCGCAAAGGCGATGGGCACACCCAGGGCCATGACGGCCAGCAGGGATCCGAGGAAGACAGCGATGGTCATGTTGCCTAGCTCCCCCCGATTACTTCACGCGCGCCGGCGCGTCGATCGGCTCTTCTTCGGACTCGCGAACGCCCACGAGCTCGTCCTCACTCAGCTCGCCTCGCAGCAGGCGCCACAGGTCGTACAGCAGGATCACGGTGGAAGAAGCGGCAAACACCACACCGCCGGCGTAGAAGAGAGACTGCGGCGCCTCCATCACCGGACTGCGCGACTCCGTGTTCAGGCTGGCCAATGTCCAGGCGCCGGTGCCCAGGAGCCAGCAGGCCCAAAGCATCAGCAGGTGGCCCATCACCAGAAAGACTTTTTTGCCGGTCACACCCAGGCGAGACACCAGCATGTCGGTGCCCAGGTGGGTGCGCTCGTGCATTGCGATCACCGCGCCCAGGAAGGTCAGCCAAACAAAAAGCCAGCGTGACAGTTCCTCGGACAAGGTGATGCCCGAGTTGAAGACGTAACGCATCACCACATTGCCAAAGACCAGCACCACCATCACCGCCAGGCAAGCCACGATGGCCCATCCCAGCAGACGGCAGTAGGTGTCGATCAGCTTTTTCATCGGTGCGTACTTCTCAGGCGTTAATGTACTAACTAGGGAGTTTTGGCTGACTGGGGGTAACTACGCATTCGAATCGTGAATTTCCAGCTATCTGTTATGCCGCCGCGTTATTCCAGACGTAGCGCATGACCAGGTCCTGGACCAGCTCGCGGCTCAGGGTGTTGGCTTTTCCATCGGCCGACTTGTCGCCGAAGATGAGGCCGAAGGTATGCCGGTTCGACACGTTGAAGAAGGCCAGGGCCGAGATCACCGAATGGATTTCGACCGGGTCCAGGCCCTCGCGGAAGACGCGCAGCGCCCGGCCGCGTTCGTAGATGTCCCGAATCACCTCGATGGCAGGCGTGTTGAGCCGCTGGATCACCTCGGACTGCCGCAGGAAGGCGCCGCGGGCCATGTTTTCGTTCATCACCAGGCGGATGAAGTCCTCGCTGTCCCGGTGATGGTCATAGGTCACGCCCACCAGTGTCTTGAGCGCGGTCACCGGGTCGAGGTCGGCCAGGTGAAAGCGGGACTCGCTTTGCCGGGTGCCGCGGTAGGCGTTCTCCAGCACCTGGAGGTAAAGCCCCTCCTTGCTGCCAAAGTAGTAGTAAATCATCCGCTTGCTGGTGCGGGTGGCGTCGGCGATCTCGTCGACCCGCGCACCCGCCAGGCCCTTGGCGGCGAACTCACGGGCGGCCACCGCGAGGATTTCGGCCATCGTCCGCTCGGGGTCGCGCGAGGCGGTGGGCGCCGCCCCAGCCGTCTTCGCGGCCGCCTTCTGACGCCTTGTTTTTACTAGTTCGTTCATTACGGCTGGCAGTATAGAAAGCGCCCACCGTTCCTTGCGTCCGGATCAACCCCTACCCGCGCATCGGTGCCCTCTTGGTTCTCAGCGTGCCGTGATCAATTGCACGACCACCTCCACCCGACCGTCGGGCGCGGATGTTGTCCAGGCCAGTGCGAGGCCCCCGCTCTGCAGCCCTGCACCCACCAGGCCCGGCGTGGCCGGCGTGGTGAAGGGGGCGCCCACGGGGTCGCCCGCGGCGGTGTACCGTTGCGCCGAGAGCTGCACGCCATCGGGCGCCAGCGTGAGGTAGTCACCACCGCGCAGGGCAACGGCTGCCACTGGCAGCATGGGCAGGCCACGCGCGGGCTGGGCCGCACCGCGCAAGTTGAAGTAGAGGCTGCGGGGCGAGGCTTGCACACCGGAGTCGGTGTCGACGTTGGCGGTGAACAGCACGCTGCCATGTCCCCGCAGGTCCAGCAGGAAGGCGCCCGCCGCCTGCGTCTCTGTCAGGGGCATGGACAGTGGCCGCGGCACTTCCAGCTGCGTGAAAGTGCGATAGGGCACGCCGACAAGACTCACGCGCTCCATCGCCGCCACCCAGCCGCCTTCGTCTAGCGCGGTGAGGTTCAGGTCATAGACCCGCGACACGCCTTGGCCATCGAGCCGCTGGATCCAGCCCAGGGGCTCGCCATCCGCTGCCAGCCGCAGCGCGCGCACACTCGGCACCAACTGCGGCGAGACGGGTGTCTGGAAACGCCATGACACGTAGAGGCTGCCATCGCGCCCGGTCGACGCATCTATCGGGCCGCTGAGCTGCGCAAAAAGCGGGGCGTTGCGTGGGTAGCGCTCGGCATCGAGCACACGTGCCGTGCCGTCAATGGTGCCCTGCAAGGTATAGGGCCAGTGGTGCACCTCGGTGATCATGTTCACCTCGTTCTCGACCCGGCGGGTGACGAAGGTCACGCCGATGCGGCCCTCGGGCAGCAGGTTGACGGCCAGATCCTGGGCGTTGAGAACGTCGGCGGGTATGTCCAGGCGCACGGGTTCACCCAACCGCTGTCCTTCGGTATCGAAGCGCTGCACCCACAACTCCCAGGCCACCCCCGGTACGCGTGGCCCGTGAGCCATCCATGCGACCGCGTGGCCGCCGCCGTCGAGTGTGCTGACCGCCTTGACCACACGCTCGCCGGCCAGGGCCGCGTCGATGACCTGCGGCGGCCGCGGCTCCAGGCCGGAGTCGGCAGCGGCTGTTGGCACGGATGTGAGTGCCGAGACCAGGCGCACACCCGGCAGACTGCCCGCCTGCGCAGAGGCGCCGGTCGCACCCGGGTCGGCCTGTGCCTGCGAAGGCTGGCTGGGTGCCTCACCTCCGCCCCCGCCGCAGGCGGCGAGCAGCAAGGCGAGGGTCAATGGGGGCAAGCAGGCGCGTACGCGGCGCTTGGTGGTGAGTCTCGCCATAGTGGCTTCCTTTCTTCAGGTCGTGGAGCGGGACCTTAGGAAGCTGGCGAAGTGACTCATGTAGGCGCAGGCGGGTAGCCTCTGCGGGAAGTGCCGAAGCTGGGCACGATTCGCGCCGCACTGGTGCGCCTGCACCATTAAGGGGCGAAATACCGCGGGGGTCTGCCGCGGGCTGGTGCGTATTTGATCGAGTCAGTCGCACCAACACGGGAATAAATATTGCTTCCGTGGTGCGTAAACGCCTTGGGGCGGTGCATACGGAGAACTCATGGATTCGATCAAGCAGGGTGCAGATGCCCTGTTCATTTTGCTGGGCGCCATCATGGTGTTGGCCATGCACGCGGGCTTTGCCTTTCTGGAGCTGGGCACGGTGCGCAAGAAGAACCAGGTCAACGCCTTGGTCAAGATTCTGGTGGACTTCGCGGTTTCCACCGTCTCCTACTTCTTCGTCGGCTACGCGGTGGCCTATGGCACCGGCTTCATGGTTGGCGCAGAAACCCTGGCGGCCAAGAACGGTTACGAGTTGGTGAAGTTCTTCTTCCTGCTCACGTTCGCCGCGGCGATTCCCGCCATCGTCTCCGGCGGCATCGCCGAGCGGGCGCGGTTCAACCCGCAGCTCCTCGCGACCGCGGTCCTGGTGGGTCTGGCCTATCCGCTGTTTGAGGGGGCGGTCTGGGCCAACAAGTTTGGCTTTCAGGACTGGATCAAGTCGGTTGCCGGCGCCGAGTTCCACGACTTCGCAGGCAGCGTGGTGGTGCACGCAGTAGGCGGCTGGATCGGCCTGGTCGCTGTTCTCTTGCTGGGCCCGCGCAGCAACCGCTACCGGAAGGACGGCGCCATCAGCGCCCACCCGCCCTCTAGCATTCCCTTCCTCGCTCTGGGGGCCTGGATACTGGCCGTGGGCTGGTTCGGCTTTAACGTCATGAGTGCGCAGACGCTGGACAAGATCTCCGGGCTGGTGGCGGTCAATTCGCTCATGGCCATGGTCGGTGGCACCCTGGTGGCCACCCTCATGGGCCGCAATGACCCGGGCTTTGCCTACAACGGCCCGCTGGCCGGTCTGGTGGCGGTGTGTGCTGGCTCCGACCTCATGCACCCTGCAGGTGCCCTGGTGGCGGGCGGTATTGCCGGCGCCATCTTCGTGCAGTTGTTCACCCTCACCCAGAACCGTTGGAAGATCGACGACGTGTTGGGCGTGTGGCCGCTACACGGCCTGTGTGGTGCCTGGGGCGGCATCGCTTGCGGCATCTTCGGCCAGCAGTCGCTCGGTGGCCTGGGCGGCGTGAGTTTTGGCGCGCAGGCGCTGGGCACGCTGGTGGGGGTTGTCTGGGCCTTGATCAGCGGCCTCGTGGTCTACGGCCTCATCCGGCTCACGATGGGCCTGCGCATGACGCAGGAAGAAGAGTTCGAAGGCGCGGACCTCTCCATCCACCGTATCGGGTCCACGCCGGACCGCGAGGTGAGCTGGTAAGCACCTCCCTTTCGCCCTCATCGCCCCCTCTGTTTCACGGGGCACGTAAAAAAGCCCGCTTCAAAAATGAAGCGGGCTTTTTTATGGAAGGGTCTGGTGGGTCCTGAGTGACTCGAACACTCGACCTACGGATTAAGAGTCCGCTGCTCTACCAACTGAGCTAAGAACCCAGGCCGTTTCTGGCTAGCCTGAAAGTATAGCAGTTCGAGGTTTACCCTCAGCCCACTTCCGCTTGCCAGACCCAAGGCTGGTCAAAAGCATAAGCATTCAACGAATATGTATTTCCCGCCGGGCTCTGCCTCATCAAGAATCCCGGCTCTCATCAGGAGCAGTTCCGTGAAAAAATTTGTATCTCTCGCCCTCGGTTTGACGCTCGCATCTCTTGCCCAACTGGCGGTGGCCGCCCAGCCCCTGCTCTCCCCGCAAGAGCTTCAGGCTAGGCTTTCCGACCCCAATGTCCGGGTGATCGACATCCGTGAGCCGCAGCTCTACGCTGCCGGCCACATCCCTGGTTCTGTAAGCGCCCACTACGGCCAATGGCGCGGGCCTTCCACCAACCCCGGTGAACTGCCCCACCTGCCCAAGCTCACCGCCCTGGTGCAGAGCCTGGGCCTGACCCCCAGCACCCATGCGGTGGTTGTCTCCACCGGCGCCGACACCACCGACTTCGGCGCCTCTGCCCGCGTGTACTGGACCCTCAAAATCCTCGGCCTGAAGGAGCTGTCCGTCCTCAACGGCGGCGTCAAGGCCTGGACCGACGCCAAGCTGCCGGTGAACGACCGCGTGCCCACGATCGCCGCGAGCACCTTCCAGCCCAAACTGGACACCAGCCAGATCGTCACCACCGAAGAGGTGGCCAAGCGCATCAAGTCGGGCGACAGCACGCTGATTGATGCCCGTCCCAGCGCCTTCTTCCAGGGCGAAACCAAGGCGCCTGCCGCCAAGGCTGCCGGCACCCTGCCCGGCGCGGTCAACGTCACCTTTGACAAGTGGTTCGCCCCTGGCACCTCTGTCTTTGTTTCGGCCGACCAAGCCAAGCAGATCGCTGCCACCAACAAGATCGACCCAGCCAAAGAGACCATCTCCTTTTGCAATACCGGTCACTGGGCCGCGACCAACTGGTTCGCCATGTCCGAGGTGGTGGGCCACAAGAACGTCAAGCTCTACGCTGCCTCGATGGTGGAGTGGTCGCAGGACAACAACCTGCCCATGGCCAATGCCCCCAGCCGCGGCCAGCAACTGCTGCAGGACGCCAAGGGCTGGGTGAACAAGGTCCTCAACTGAGCTGCCTTTCTCCCCGAGGCCTGTCCGCAGGCATACTCTGGTCGTTCTGGCTACCGTTCGCATCATGAAGCGACTCCCTCTGGCGGCCCTGGTGGCCGCCTTTTTCATCTTCCTGCTGTTTTTTGTTTCGGTCCGCCAGGCGGTGCTGCTGTTGGTGGGCGTCGGCATGGGCGCGGCGCTGGCCGGCGCGCGCTTCGGCTTCACCACCGGTTGGCGCCAACTGATCGAGCAGCGGGACCCGCGCGGTGTCACCGGGCAGGCAATGCTGCTGGCCCTGGCCAGTGCCGCCGCGCTGCCGCTTCTGGGGCAGTTTTCGGAATTGAATGCGGCCCTCGGCCCTCCCAGCGTGAGCCTGCTGGTGGGTGCCTTCGTTTTCGGCCTGACCATGCAAATTGCCGATGGTTGTGGCTCTGGCACCCTCTATAAGGCCGGCTTGGGCGTCCCGCTGAATGCGGCCATCTTGCCCCTGTTTGCGCTGGGCAGCTTTCTCGGCTCGGTGCATCTGGACTCCTGGCTGGCCCTCGGCCAGGCGGCGCCGGTCAGCCTCTCTGCCGAATTCGGGACCGGTGCGGCCCTTGGCCTTACCTTTGCCGGACTGGCAATTGCGCTGGTGGGTGTCCGCCTGTGGGTGGGGCCTGGCCGCACCTGGCTGGAGCGTCGTTGGGTTTGGGGTGCGATCGCGCTCGCGGTGCTGGCCACGCTCAACCTCGTGCTGGCTGGCCAGCCCTGGGGCGTGGTGTACGGCTTTGGCCTGTGGGCCGCCAAGGTGTCTGTCGCCCTGGGCCTGTTTGACCCGGCTGCCAACGCCTTCTGGAGCCAGGCGGGCAATGCCCAGCGCCTCACTCAAACGGTGCTGATGGATGTGACCACCATCACCAGCATAGGCATCCTGGCCGGTGCGCTGTGGATCTCGGCCAGCCAATCGGCGGCCGACACCCAGCCGCTGACTCTGCAGCAATGGGCCATTGGCCTGGTCGCCGGCTTTGTCATGGGCTACAGCTCGCGCCTGGCCTTCGGCTGCAATGTGGGCGCGATGCTGAGCGGCATCTCCACTGGCAGTCTGCATGGGTGGATCTGGGTCCCGTTGGCCTTTGTGGGTACCGTGCTGGGTGTGCGCATTCGCCGCCGCTACGGGTTTTGAGGAGTGCGCCCCATGACCACCACAAGAAAACTTCAATGGGCCTTCTGGTCACTCTTGGCCGCCTTTCTGGCCTGGGACTTCACCGTCTCGGCGCCGATCAACCTGCGCGATGAGCCGCCCCTGATCGCCGCTGGCTCTGGCCAGGCGGTGAGCGGCGGGCATTGCTCGATGGCAAAGTAAATCTGGCCGCCCGCGGACAGCGGCGTTTGCCAGAGACGCCGCGGCCGCTCAGGAAATGATGCCTTGCTCGCGCATCGCCCTGAGCTCCTCGGGCGAGTGTCCCAGCCAAGTACCATAAATCTCGTCGTTCATTTCGCCTAGCGGCAGGCTCGGTTCGATCGGCCGCCGCTCGCTGCCCTCGAAGATCAGCGGCGAGTGCGGAAGCACCACCTTGCCCAACTCAGGATGGTCGATCCATTGCAGGCTGCCACGCGCGTGCATGTTCTCGTCGGCCATCACTTCGGCCAGCCCTCGCACCGGCGCACAAGGCACCTTGGCCGCCTGCATGCGCTTGGCCACTTCATGCTTGGGCAGTGTCGACGTCCAACTCTCGATCAGCGTGTCGACATCATTGAAGTTCGCAACCCGGGTGGAGCGGCTGGTAAAGCGCGGGTCGTCCTTCAAGTCCGACCGGCCCATCACCTCGAGGATGGCGCGGAAATGGTGGTCTCCCGGCGCATTGAGCACCACATACCCGTCGGTGGTGGGGTAGACGTTGTACGGAGAGATGCCCAGGCCGCCGTGGCGGTTGCCGGTACGTGAGGGGGCAGCCGCTCCGCGCGCGTGGAACATGCCGAGGTTGGAGGCCAGCGAGGCATAGGTGGCCTCTTGCATCGACACCTCGACGGTGCGGCCCTTGCCCGTTCGCTCGCGCTCGAAGAGCGCGGTCATGATGGCGCCATAGAGGTGAATGCCGGCCATGAAGTCGCACATCGCAGCGCCGGCCTTGACCGGAGGCTGGTCGGGGTAGCCGGTGCACTCGATCACGCCGCACATCGCCTGCATCACCAGGTCCATCGCCGGGTAATCACGGTAGGGGCCTTCCTTGCCGTAGCCAGAACTCGAGCCATAGACCAGGCGCGGATTCACCTCATGCAAGACGGCAGCGCCGACGCCCAGGCGGTCCATCACGCCGGGCGCAAAGTTCTCCACCAGAATGTCTGCCCGCTGGACCATTTCCTTGAGCAGCGCGCGCCCCTGCTCTGATTTGAGATTGAGCGTCACCGGTTTTTTGTTGGAGTTGAGCATTGCAAACGGCAAGGCGGCGCCGCCCATGTCGCCTCGGCTTCGCAGGTGCTCACCCTCAAAGGGTTCGATCTTGATCACCTCGGCCCCCGCCATCGCCATGAGGAAGGTGGCATAGGGGCCGTTGTAGACGTGGGACAGATCCAGGACGGTGATGCCCGCCAGGGGTTGATGGGGCTGGATGCCAGACATCGCGTTCTCCAGAGTTCAATCGTGCAGGCGTGTTCAGAAGTTGCCCATGGATAGGAAGCCGTCGACCGGATCGAAGTCGCTCACGATCTTTTTGCCCACCAGGTCCTTGAGTGCCTCGGTCGCGCCGCCGCCCAGGGTGCCATAGCGCACGCCGCGGTAGATGCGGGAGATGGGGTAGTCGTCGGTGAAGCCGTAGCCGCCGTGCACCTGCAGGGCCTCATTGGCCACGCGGACGGCCATCTCATTGACGAACATCTTGGCAATGCCCGCCTGGTAAGGGTCGGGGAAGGGGTTGGCTGTGAGGGCCGCCTGATACAAGAGCGCGCGGCCGGCCTCGATGTCGCGATACATCTCGGCCAGCTTCCACTGGATACCCTGGAAGTTGGCAACTGCCTGGCCGCGGATGGTGCGCTCGCGCACGTACTTCACCGCCTCTTCGAATGCGGCCTCGGCCATGCCCAGCGAGACGCTGGGGTTGAGACAGCGCTGGGTGTTGAAGGCCGACATCAGCTGCTTCATCCCGCCTTCATGGAGGATGACGTTCTCGAGCGGCACCTCGACGTTGTTGAACTGGATCTCGGCCAGATACTCGCCACCCATGGTGTGATAGCGGGCGGTGACTTCAAAGCCGGGGTAGTTGCGATTGACCAGCACGCAGCCAATGCCATGGCGGCCCGGCGAGCCGTTGATGCGGGTGAACACCACGAACCACTCGGCTTCGTTGGCGCGGCTGATCAGGGTTTTGACGCCGTTGACGACCGCATGGTTGTCTTTGATGGTGGTGTTGGTCTTGTAGTTGGGAACGTCCGTCCCGGCATGCGGCTCGGTCATGCACACCGCCAAGTGCGCTTTGCCCGCCGCGACCTTGGGCAGGATGTCCTGCTTCATGTGCTCGGGCGCATAGGTCGAAATCACGCGCACCTGCACGCCCAGCATGCCCATGAGGCCCATGGCAGTCGCATAGCAACCCTTGGCCACTTCCTCGAGAACGAGGGCGGTATCAAAAACCGGCAGGTTCATGCCGCCGTATTCCTCGGGGATGGACATGCCCAGCACACCGATCTGGGCCAGCGCGTCCAGGTTCTCCCAGGGGTAGGTGCCGTCCATGTACTTGATGGAGTTGCCACGGAAGTCCATGTCACGGGAGAGATCGCGTACAGCGCCGACCAGGGCGCGTTGTTCGGGGGATAGCTTGAGCTTGGTGGGGGTCATGGGGACTTGCTTGGATGGGAAAAATGAAGGAAATGTTCTGGCGGTCAGCCCGGCTTAGCCGTTCATGTGGCCGGCATCGCGCCAGCCGCGCGCCAGTGCTTCGCGGTGGTCGGGGTGGGCAATCGCCAGCAGGCGGCGGGCGCGCTCCTGCAGGGAGCAGCCACGGAGTTGGGCCACGCCCTGCTCGGTGATGACCACGTCGACCTCCACCCGCGGAACGGTCACCGGTCGGTTGCCCAGCGAGGCGACGATGCGCGAATGCTTGCCGTCTGGTGTGGTCGACGAGAAGGCGATGATCGAGTGGCCGCCCGGTGACGCTGTGCCAGCGCGCACGAAGTCGAGCAGGCCGCCGATGGCGCCGAGGTAGCGGCCCCCGGCCACTTCAGAGTTGGCCTGGCCCCACAGATCCATCTCGATCGCTGAGTTGATGGTGTGAAAGCGGGCCAGCGTCTTGGCGGTCGCGACCTGGTGCGTGTATTCCACGCTGCGCATCTCCACCAGGCCGCTGCGCTCGGCGAAGTCGCGCAGGCGTTGGGTGCCGAACAGGCCCCCGGTGACGGTGCGTCCCACGTCGACGCCCTTGTGGGCGTTGGTGACGACGCCCCGCTCGACCAGGTCGACCAGCACGTCGGATACCACGCCACTGTGGACGCCCAGTTCGCGGTGCTGGTGCAGGGCTTGGGCCACAGCGGCCGGCAGGGTGCCGATACCCAGTTGCACAGTGGCTCGGTCTGGCACGAACTCGGCCACCCTTCGGGCGACCTCGCGCTCCAGTGCGGTGGGCTGGGGGTCGGGCATGTCGATCAAGCGGGTGTCGCCATCCACCAGCCAGTCGATGTCTTCCGCATCCACCCGGCAGTCACCCTGCATCAGGGGCAGCGCAGGATTCAGCAGAGCGATCACGATCCGTGCCCGCTGGATCAGCGCGCGGGTGAAGTCGGAGACCACACCCAGCGTGTAGCCGCCCTGAGGCAGCGGCCGCACCTGGATCAACATCACGTCCATCGGCAACTGGCCGCCCCTGATCATGGGGCACAGGTCACTGAGCTGATAGGGAATCAGCTCCGCCACCGCCGTGACACGCCGGCTGGTGCCGGCGCCATTGAGAGCAAACAGCCGGAAGTGTTCGCGCAGCTCGGGGCGCAGGGTGTCTGATTCCGTGAGCGCGAACAGCAGCCCGGGATTTTTCAGCTCTGCTCCCTGGGCGACCAGACGCTCGGTCAGGGCCAGCGGCTCGCCGGGCCCCTGCGGCCAGGCGACGACATCGCCGGGATCGAGGAGATCGACGAACTGCAGTTGCGCCAGGGAGATCGTTCGCATGCCTGTGTCAATCGATCTGGATGTTCTTTTCGCTGATCAACTTGGTCCAGCGTGCCACCTCGGAGCGCAGCAGGCTAGCGAACTCTTCGGGGGTTCCGGGCATGGTGGCGGCGGCCTCGCGGGTGAGCGCCTCTTTCATGTCGGGTTGGGTGAGCGTCCAATTGAGTTCTTCGTTCAGGCGTTTGAGAACGGCGGGTGGCATGTTGGCCGGACCGAGCAGACCGAACCAGGCTTCCAGGCGGAAACCCGGCAAGCCAGCTTCTGAGGCGGTCGGAATTTCAGGCGCCAGGGGGGAGCGTTGCGCGCTGGTCACTGCGAGGGCGCGCATCTTGCCACCACGCAGCTGGGGCAGGACCGAGGCCAGGGTCGGCAGCGTCATCTGCAGGCTGCCCCCCATTAGGTCGGTGAAGGCCGGCCCGATGCCCTTGTAGGGGATGTGGGTCATTTCGATCTTGGCCGCCGAGGACATCAGCTCCGTGCCCAGGTGGTTGATGCCGCCAATGCCGGCAGTGCCGTAGTTCACGCTCTTGGGCTTGGCGCGCGCCAGCGCGACGAACTCGGCGAGGTTGTTGGCCTTCACATCGTTGCCCACGACCACGGCGAAGGGTGTGGCAGCCATCAGTCCGATGGGCTGCAGGTCCTTGAGCAGGTCATAGGGCAGCTTCTTGCCGCTGGCAGCGTTGGTGGTGACCGAGGTGGAAGCGAAGAGAAGGGTGTAGCCGTCGGGCGCTGATTTGGCGACGAACTCGGTGCCGAGAGTGCCGCCGCCGCCAGCCTTGTTTTCAATCACGACCGTTTGACCCAGACGCGTGCTGAGTTTTGCGCCGAGGACGCGCGACAGAATGTCGTTGCTTCCACCCGGCGCAAAGGGAACGATCAGTCGAATAGGGCGGTTGGGCCAAGCGGCCTGCGCATGGGCCTGCAGCGGCAGCAGGGCGCTGGCGCCCGCAGCTAGGACGGTGCGGCGTTGAATGTTGTTCTTGCTGTTCATGGTGTCTCCTCGCGGTGGTTGATCGAGCGTCTTGGGTGCAAAGTCAGCCGGCGGGCGCCAGCACGTGAATGAGTTCGCGCATGTCTTTCATGCCAGCCAGCCGGTTGACGCCATCGCGCAGGCGTTCGGCTGCGTCTGCCACCAGCGGGCGGATCGCCACGCGCATGCAGTCGCGCGCCTTGGCGTCGAAGTCAGCCTCTGACATCGGCAGGCTCGGATGACCCAGGGGCGCGTCGACCCGCGTGCGGTGTACCGTGCCGTCGTCCATCTCGATTTCAATCTGCACCGGCGATACATTGCGGCCAGCTTGGCGCTCAATGTCTGCATCGACCGCCGCGTCGACCTTGCGCGCCAGCGACAGCAGGTCGTCGCGACGCAGCGACGCATCGGAGAAATGCTCCAGCCCCACCCCGCCATCGACCAAAGCGGACGCGATGGTGTAGGGGATGCTGAACTGCGCCTGCACGATGGTGCGGGGCGCCTTACGCACCTCCACCGGGGTGCAGACCGCCTGGTAGGCCTGGTGGTTCAGGCCGACGCGCACCTGGCGGATGCGATTGACTTGCCCGTCGATCGCCTTGCGCAGGGACAAGGCGGCGCTGATCGCCGGATGGTTGAAGCGGCAGCAGGGGTAAGGCTTGTAGCTCAAGTCGACAAACTCGAAGCGCTGGCCCAGGTCGGCACGCAGCACCTCGCGGTCACAGCGGCCGTGCAGGTACACCCGCAGGAAGCCGTCTTCGCCGTCGAAGGTGTTTTGCACACCGCGAATGCCGCGCCGTGCCATTTGCACCGAAATCAGCGCCGACATCGCAGCGAACCCCGGCTGGATGCGCTTGGTCAGTGCTGCATCCCGCGTGACCTGATGGTTCCCGGCCGCTTGCGAGTAGGAGATACCCAGCGCATTGACCATCTGCGACTCGTTCAGCCCGAGCACCCGGCCGGCGGCCACCGTGGCCGCGAAGTGGCCGAACAGCGAGGTGTACATGTAGCCGCTCTCGATGATCCCGATCTGGGTGGCCATACCGATGCGGCAGATCGTCTCCAGGCCGGCGGCGACACCGGCGATGAAGTCTGCGCCGCTGACGCCGCCCGCCAGTTCCGCGGCGGCCAGTGCGGCCGGCACCACCGACACCCCGGCGTGCAGCACCGCGGCGTCATGCGTGTCGTCATAGTCGCGCGCATGGGCCATGGCGCCATTGACCCAGGCCGCGTGGTGGGCGGGTACCTTGTCGCCGAAGACCAGCACGCTGGCCTGGGGCTCGCCCCCCCACTCGGCGGCCAGGCCGCGCACATCGGCCACCGCCGCGGCGCTCGAGCCTGCCGCTGCGCAAGCCAGCGTGTCAAAGATATTGGCCTTGGCGGCCGCCTGGGCGGCTGGCGGCAGCTTGTCCAGCGTGAGCCCGCAGGCAAAGCGGCTCAGGGTGGCGGCGAAATCTTCAGTCGTGGTGGCGATCATGGCGGGCGGTGCTGAAATCCGGCGGCCAGTCTAGAAACAGGGGCATCGACCCGTCCATCGCGTTTTTCGAAACGCGGTGTGCATGTTTCCCGAAGGTCAGGGTTTACCCGCGCCGACCAGCGGTCCGAGCGCCGCTGCAAAATGACGACTGTCACCATGTTGATCGACCTTGCCCAGCTCCGCACCTTCGTCGCCGTCGCCGAAGAACAGCACCTCACGCGCGCAGCCGAGCGGCTGCATATCAGCCAGTCCGCGGCCAGCGCCCATGTGCGTGCCGTTGAAGAGACGCTCGACACCCAGCTGTTTGTCCGCACCAACCGCAACCTGGAGCTCACTCCGGCTGGCGAGTTGTTGTTTCGCAAGGCCAAGCAGCTGCTGAACGAGGCTGTGCTTTTCTCATCGTTTGCCCGCGAGATGCGGGGCAGGGTACAAGGACATTTGGTGGTGGGCTCCAGCAGTGACTTGTCTGCCAATCGCCTGGGCGATGTGATCTCGGAAATGCGCGCGCAGCATCCACTGGTCAATGTCGACCTTCGGGTGCGTCCGTCCTCCGGCTCGCGCCAGGGGCTCAAGAGCGGAGATCTGGACGTAGCAGTCTTGCTCGATCGCCCCACCGACGTCGCGCTCGAGTACCACGAGCTGACGAAGGTGCAGTTTCGCATCGTCGGCCCTGCCGCCTGGAAGTCGCAGATCGAATCTGCAGACTGGGAGTCACTGGCTCAACTGCCCTGGATCACGCCTTCTGACGAGGGCATGGCCTTTTCAGCCATCCTCCATGAGCTTTTCGGAGCGCGTGGCCTGACGCTCAATTCTGTGATCGGCTTTGACAACGCCACCTTCGCGCGGGCGATGGTCCAGGGTGGCGCGGGTTTGACCCTGGTTCGGCTGGAGCACGCCATCGATGGTGAGCGTGAAGGGCGGCTGGCGGTCTCTCCGCTTGTGCATGCAGAGTATTCCCTTCATATCGCGCACCTCGCCAGCCGGCGCGACGATCCGTTGATTCGGGCCTTCGTCGGGGCAGCGGGCACGGTCTGGCCCGCGCTGAAAAACAGCCTTGACTCGGTGAGAAGCTGATCTAGAACAGACTCCCTTGCCCCAGGTCCGCGGCTGGCGCCTTGCGCGCGCGGACGCCGGAGGGCGGCAGACCGCTGCGTCGCGAGCCATGTTTTTGCTGGATCGCCCCAGCCTCACCCCGCGCCTCAGGTGTTGCGCGCTGCTCATACAGCTTTCGCTTCGCCTCGGCCAGCGCGCTGCGCTCGTCCACGATGGGCTGCGGGTACGCGCGGGTCCCGAGCTCGGGCACCCAGCGCCGGATGTAGAGCCCCTGCGGGTCCTGGTCCAGCGCCTGCTTGGTGGGAGAGTAGATCCGCAGCGTGTTGATCCCTGTGGTGCCTGATTGCATCTGCATCTGGCTCCAGTGGATACCCGGTTCGAAATCGAGAAACTGCCTGGCCAGAAAGAGGCCGGGCTCGCGCCAGTGCAGCCAAAGGTGATAGGCCGCAAAGCTCACCAGCATGGCCCGCATGCGGAAGTTGAGCCAGCCGGTGGCTCGTAGTTGCCGCATGCAAGCATCGACCATGGGGAACCCGGTGCGTCCCTCGCACCAAGCGGCAAGCCGCTCGCGGTCTGCATCCTGCAGCTCGGTGCCATCGCCGGGGCGCAGGCCATCGACAGTGCGCGCGAAGTTGCGCCACTCGATGGAAGGCTCGTCCTCGAGCTTTTGCATGAAGTGGCAATGCCAACGGAGTCGCCCGGCAAAGCCTCGCAGGCCGTAGGCCAGCTCCCGATTGGGTGTCGCCTCGATGGCCGCCTCAGTGGCCTGGTGCACGGTACGCATGGAGAGTGTGCCGAACGCCAGGTGCGCCGACAGGCGGCTGCATCCCAGCTCGGCATCGAGCGGGCTCGAGAGATGTCGGCGGTAACCCAAGGCGCGCTCTCGCAGAAAGCTGTGCAGCACTTCGTGCGCTGCATCCTCACCGGCCTGCTGCGTGCCCAGACCGAGAGGCGTGCTCTCATTCCACAGTGCGGTGGTCCCCAGGGGCTGCCCGAGGTCTCGCAGAGTCGGTAGCTGTGGCAGCAGGTCGCTCAGGCAGGCGCGCTTGAAGTCGATCGGCATGCGAAACCCCGCCGGCACCGGCACCGGCAGCGCGTCCATTCGCTTTTGCCAGAGCGTCGCCCAACCGCGGCGGTCTTTCAGTCGGCGTACCACCCCCGTCTGCGGCCACTCAGTCCAGGCGACGCCCTGCACCTGGCACCAGCGGGCCACTGCCTTGTCGCGTGTATAGCTCCAGCCCGTGCCGGTCTCCTCGTGGCTGAATAAATGAGTAAAAGGAAATTCACGCCGCAGCTCCATCAGCACTTCGGTCGCCTCACCCACGCGAACCAGCAGCGGCAGACCCCTTTGGGCCAGGGAGGTTCTGAGCGGTGCCAGGCATTCAAGCAGCCAGGCCACATGCCGGGGGTGACACTCCGGGCTTCCGAGCCAGGCGGGCTCAATGATGAAGAGCGCCAGCGCCGCGTTGAAGTGCGCAGCCTCGGCGAGCGGCGCGTGGTCGGCCATCCGCAAGTCCCGCTTGAACCAGACCAAAGCGGACTCACTCACAGCAGTCCCCTGGCATCTGTCATCCCGCGCGTGGCGCGTGTCCACCACTGGGAGAAGCTGCTGCAGGGCCGATTGACCTGCGGGAACAGCGCTGGCGCCGCATCGAGCTGCGCGAGGGGGTGTAGCCACCGGGTGATGTGCGGGTCATCGACGCTGCGGACCCGTGCAGCGCCTGCCAGCAACCTGCGCAGGTCCTGCGCGTTCACCAGCCAGCGCTCGCCCGTGACGCCAGCCATGGCCGTATCCACCCAGCGCCAGCGTGCCTCTGGCCAGGGCCAAGTGGCATGGTGCTCACGCAGGTACAGGCCAATCACCAAGGCAGATGCCGGTAGGTCTGGTGGCGG
>NZ_JARXAB010000011.1 GCF_029866045.1 Ramlibacter sp.
ACACCATGCACCTTCGCAAATCAGGGCGAATTCACGCCGATTTGAGGAGGATTGAAGGTGCAATTGGAGTTCGACAACGTCATCCCGCTGGACAGGGAGCGGCTGCGGATCCCCCCGCATTCCATCGAGGCTGAGTCGAGCCTGTTGGGTGCGCTGTTGTTGGACAACGGCGCCTGGGAGCAGGTCGACGGCATGGTCACCGAGAGCGACTTTTACCGGGGCGAGCATCGCCAGATTTTTCGCGCACTGGCGGCACTCATTGCCGCCGACAAGCCAGCCGATGTGGTGACCGTGTTTGAGGAGCTGCGGTCCCACGGCGATGGCAAGGGCCGTGAGGCCGACGTCGGCGGCTTGCCTTACCTCAACCAGCTGGCCCAGTACGTGCCCAGTGCGGGCAACATCAAGCGCTACGCCGAGCTGGTGCGCGAGCGCGCCATCTTGCGAAAGCTCATCGCGGTGGGTGACCAGATCTCCGCCAGCGGCTTCAACGGCGAGGGAAAGCCAGTTGCCACCCTGCTCGACGAGGCCGAGAAGCGGGTGTTCAAGATTGGGGAGGAGGGCTCCCGCCTCACGCAAGGCTTCCATTCCCTGGAGCATCTGGTGGTGGACCTGATCGCCAAGGTCGAGGAGCGGGCCGACAACCCCAGCGACGTGACCGGTCTGCGCTCGGGCTTCTACGATCTGGACCGGATGACGTCGGGCCTGCAGACGGGCGATTTGATCATTCTGGCGGCGCGGCCCAGCATGGGCAAAACGAGTTTTGCGATCAACATCGCCGAGCATGTGGCGCTTCATGAGCGGCTGCCCGTCGCCGTGTTCTCGATGGAGATGGGCGCCGCCCAGTTGGCGGTGCGCATCGTCGGGTCGATTGGTCGCATCAACCAGACCCACCTTCGAACCGGCCGACTGGCCGACGAAGAGTGGCCGCGTTTGGCGGAGGCGATTGACCAGCTGCGCGGGGTGCAGTTGCACATCGATGAGACGCCGGGCCTCACCGTCAGCGAGCTGCGGTCCAACGCCCGGCGGCTGGCCCGGTTGGGGGACGGCAAGCTCGGCTTGATCGTCGTCGACTACCTGCAGCTCATGACGACCAGCGCGGGTTCCAGCGAGGAAAACCGCGCCACTGCCCTGGGCGAGATTTCGCGCGGACTCAAGATGCTGGCGAAGGAACTGGCTTGCCCGGTGATTGCGCTCTCACAACTCAATCGCGGCGTGGAGCAGCGCACCGATAAGCGGCCGATGATGAGTGACCTGCGCGAGTCGGGTGCCATTGAGCAGGACGCCGACGTCATCATGTTCATTTACCGCGACGAGTACTACACCAAGGAGGCCTGCAAGGAGCCCGGTGTGGCAGAAATCATCATCGCCAAGCAGCGCAACGGCCCCACCGGGACGGCCAGGCTCGGGTTCGTGAACACGCAAACCAAGTTTCAGAACCTGGCGTTGGCAGACTGATGTTGGTCGACTGATGTTGGCCGACCGATGCGTTCGGGTTCTTCCCGCAATGCCTTCCACCACTGACAGGAGTTGTCTGTGTCCTTCTTCAAGCGCCTGATTGGAGTGTCCGACGATCACTGTGGCGAGGTCGTCACCCGAGCCAGCGACCACACCTGGGTCTCGACGTCGGGGGAGGTCATCAACCAGGTGAGCGACCGGGTGGGTTTATCGTCTTCGGGGACGGTGTACACGCGGACGGGCGTTGGCAATGTGGTCGGTAGCGATGGAAGCCTGTTCACTGGATTTGCCGACCCCGACGAGCCATGACGCGGCGGAGAAGGCAGAGGCCTGCGAAAGCGGGGACAAGTTGGCGCTTGACCTATCAAAATGATAGGATCTGCTCCAATGAATCAGCCGTCCCATCGGCAGTTTGAGCGCCACATTCGCAAATCGGCTGCGGATTCAGCTCATGTCGCCTGGACGGTTCATGCTGAGCTGCGAATGCGGCAGCGCAAGATCAATAAGGCAATGGCTCTGGAGGTCCTGAGGCAGGGCGTGGTCACCCGGCCGCCCGAGCCGGAAATGGCTTTGCCGGGCCTCAAGTGCCGGATGGAGCGCTTCGTCGCGGGCGTGCAGGTGGCCGTCGTCGTCTATGTGGAATATCCAGCGCCTGAGTTAACGGTCGTGACGGTGATCGATGTGAATGGAGTTTGAGCGATGTACCACTACACCGACGGGGGACTGAAGAACGTTTGGCTGTTCAACGGCTACACGGTGCACAAGACGCCCTATGGTGAGGCGGTTGCTGTCCGTGACGCCGACGGCCTCACGCGCGCCATTTGTCTTGCCCTCACAAAAAAGGCGGCGCCCCTGACGGGGACTGAGTTCAGGTACATCCGCCAGGGTGGCATGCTGTTGTCGCAGCCTGCGTTGGGAAAGATGATGGGGATCGACGGTCAGTCCGTGGCCCGTTGGGAGAAGTCCGGCCGCCTTCCGAAGTGGGCCGACAAATTCGTCCGGCTCCTTTATGGCGCGCATGCGAATGGCAATGAGCCGATTCGCTTGGCCGTTGACCGAATGCAGACGGTAGAGCGTTTAGTCAAGCAAAGGATCGTCGTGCGCGAATTCCGAACCGGCTGGAAACCACAGCTCGAGGAAGCGTCGACAGATCCCGCCTGACCGGCGACGGTTCAGTCGGCCAGCGGCCGGCGTGCCCGCAGCATCGGGCGTAGATGACGCCGCTCGGCAACCGGGCTACTGGGTAACTCGGCGACCGGGGGACTTGACGCTCAGTCGACGTAGCGCCCCACCGCGGCCAGCAGTTTTTGCTGCACCTTCTGCCGCAGGGCCTGCGGTCCGATCACCTGCACGTCGGGCCCGAATCGCAAGATGTCACCAATAAGCTCACGGTCGTCGGCGTAGGGGATGGCCAGCTCGTAGGAACCGTCTTCCAGTGTGCGGCTTTCCTGCTCCGGGTGCCACTGCTCGCCCGCCACCCAGCGGGCCCGCTCGGGTGTGAAGCGAAGCCGCGCCCAAGCCTGGGGCTTGCCAGCGAAGATGCCGTAGGAGTGGTAGACGACGGCGTCGATCTCCTCCGGCGCCATGTCCTTGGCCTCGTCGTCCAGCACGCGCGGTTCCTCGACCGCATCGACCGCGAAACTGCGCAGTGCATGGCGCAGGTGGCACCACGCGTCCAGGTACCAGTTGTCCCGATAAAGCACCAGGCGCTGAGGCGACACCTCTCGTTCCACCCGCTCCCCACTGGCCCGGTTGAAGTGCACGAAGTGCAGGCGGCGCCGACGCATGGTGGCCGAGGCTGCGGCCTCGAGAGACTGCGGCAGCACGTTGCGTTTGCCGGCGTGGACGATGCGTACCCGCTGGGCCATTTCCCGGTCACTCAGGCCATGGGTCTTGAGCAGGTCGGCCAGACGCGTCTTGATGGGCGCCAGGGTGTCGGCAAGGAGGCCCGGCTGTAGCTGAACCAGCAATTGTTGGATGGTGGCCAAGGCGACCAGCTCCTGGGGTGTGAACCACATCCCGGGCAGGGGGCTGGCGCCGTTTCCCTCCAGCACATAACCGCCACGCTCCCGGTCGAAGACGATGGGCATGCCCAGTTGGTCACGCAGCTTGGCGATGTCGCGCTTGAAGGTGGCGAGAGAAATTTCCAGTTCGTCCAGGAACTCCTGAGTGGGCACTGCACGCCGGGTGCCGAGGAGGGTTTGATAGCGGTAGAGGCGGACGGATTCGCTCATGAACTTCCTCGAATTGCGCTTGCCTGGCTGGGGGTTGGTTGCCAGAGTCTTGGAGTCTGTGCCCACACCGGGTCACCGCCTGAGCCAACGGAGCACGCGTTTTGGCAGGGCGGGCTGGATGAAATTCCAGCAAACGGGCTCACTTGGCGAGCTTTACCTATTTGCCAAATCGGAATTGGTTATCCCATTGAAAGTAATGGTCATTCAGCATATAAATGGAAAGTTGCGTCATTATTTAAGCAAATCTGTTTGAGCCAATCCCGGGGATTTTGCGGGAAAACCCGAAGTCAATGATTCCCCCTAAGCTCAAAAACTGAGCGTCCAAACCCCCAACATTCTTTTTTCTAATAACAGATATTGTGTTGTTGTAGTTCGTGGAAATTCAAGCCTCTTCGTCTTGCATTCACCCGTCCGCTATGTGCGGCACGTCTCTTGGTGCCATGCGCACATTGAATTGACATGGGACGCACGGAAAGGATCTTCAAACTCGCAAACCTGCTGCGCGATCGCAAGCGTTTGCGCTTTGACGAGATGCTCGTTCGCATGGAGGTCTCGCCGGCAACGCTCAAGCGTGACCTCAAGTACTTGCGCGAGCAGTTGGGTACGCCGGTTGAATACGATGCCTTCGAGCGCACCTACCAAGTGGCCGAGTCGCCCCTGCGCCCACGCCAGGAAATGCCAGGCATTTGGTTCAGTGAAGCCGATTTGTCTTCGCTGCTGCTGGCCCAACGCCTGCTTTCGGAGATTGATCCCTCGGAGGGTTTGGCCCCGCGCCTGAAAGATATGTTGCAGCGGGTGCAGGCGCTGCTGTCGTATTCGGATGGCAGTTGGGAGCTGGCCGACCGCATTCGATTTTCAATGCCAGGCAAGCGTGCGGTAGACGCCGCAGCGTTCGACAAAGTGACGACGGCGCTGATGCAGCGCAAGCGCTTGCGCCTCGTGTATTCCGCCCGGTCTGACCAGGCCGAGGCGGTGAAACACATTTCACCCCAGCGCTTGGTCCACCACCGAACCTGGTACCTGGACTGCTGGTGCCACGAATTGCAGGAACTTCGCCGAATCGCCCTGGATTCAGTCGCCGAGTTGACGGTGATGGAGGAGGCGGCTGTGGAGATCCCCTTGGCCGAAGTCGAGCGCTTGATGGACGGTGGCTACGGCGCTTTTCCTGGTGAACCCAATCACTGGGCTGTGCTGGTCTTCTCTGCCGAGGCGGCGCAGGTCGCCGGCAAGGAGCAGTGGCACCCGATGCAGCGAGTTCACTACTTGGACGATGGGCGGTTGCAGTTGATGCTGCCCTACGATAAGCCGCAAGATTTGGTGATGGACATCCTGCGCTACGGCGCCCAGGTGGAAGTGGTGGGTAACGCCGCCTTGAGATTGGCCGTAGAGACAGCGGCGCGTGCCATCTGCGCGCTTTACGCCTAACATCTCGTCCATCCGCCCGCAGATCCACGCTTGCAGCGAGGAGCCCCCCAGGGACTGCTGCCCGGGCATACACAAGCCAGTGAGACAAGACCATGCGTGACATCCAGCGTAGAACCTTTGTGGTGGCGGCATCTGCTGCAGCCGCCAGCCCCCTTGCCTGGGCCCAGGGCGCTTACCCTGCGGCCAAACCGATCCGCTACATCGTCCCCGTGGCGGCTGGCGGTGGCGCGGACATGATTGCCCGCAACACCTGTGAGCGTCTGGCCAAGGTGCTGGGGCAGGCCATCACCGTGGAAAACATTGCCGGCGGCAGCGGTGTCATTGCCTCTCAGACGACGGCGCGCGCCGCCCCCGATGGCTACACCCTGATCCAAGCCTACGTGGCAACCCACGGCACCGCGCCGGCCACCCGCAAGCTCCCCTTTGACGCGCTGAAGGACTTCACCCCCATCGGGATGATCGGTACCGCACCCAACGTCCTGTGCGTGAACCCCGGCGTACCGGTGCAAGACCTCAAGTCCTTCGTCGCCTATGTCCGTGCCCGGCCTGGCAAGCTCGCGTATGGGTCGGCCGGCGCGGGTACCTTGACCCACCTGGTGGGCGAGCTGTTCAAGTTGCAGACGAGCACCTTCATGACCCACATCCCCTACCGGGGAGCGGCGCCCGCCATCGTGGACCTCATCGCTGGTCAGACCCAGGCCTCCTTCCCCAGCCTGGCCGGTGCCTCGCCCCATATCCGCAACGGTCGCATCCGGCCGCTGGCCGTCACTGGCCCGAAGCGGCACCCGCTCTTTCCCGAGGTTCCCACCTTTGCGGAGTTGGGCCTGCCAGGCTTCGACGGCGAGCAGTGGTACGGCATCATGGGTCCGGCCGGACTGCCGGCGCCGGTGACCAAGACCCTGGTCGACGCGCTGGGCGCCGTGCTGGCGCAGCCAGACTTTCAGGAGAAGCTCTCGGCCGAGGCGGTCGCCCTGCGACCCATGACGCCAGAGGTGTTCGCCGCCTACATCAAGGCCGACATCGAGCGCTGGACCAAGGTTGCGCGCGAGCGCAAGTTAGACCTCGAGAGCTAGACCTCGAGAGCTAGACCCCCGGGCGTCTGGTCGCGGCTTGCAGGGCTCAGGGGCCCGCTAAAAAGCCGTCCCACACCAGCTTCAAACCGGTGAGGAACATGCCTACGTAGATCAGCCGGTAAAACAGCTCAGGCTGTATGCGATGCGCGACCCGCACGCCGATCCACACCCCCACCGGCGCCAGCGGCAGCAGGGCCAGCGAGGTGGCCATATTGGTCATGTCGAGCAAACCGAGCGCGGCATAGGGGACCCATTTGCTCAGGTTGATGACGAAGAAGAAGAAGGACAGGGTGGCGGTGAACACCAGGGGCCTGAGCTTCAGTGGAATGACGTAG
Source organism: Ramlibacter sp. (assembly GCF_029866045.1). Classification (GTDB taxonomy): domain Bacteria; phylum Pseudomonadota; class Gammaproteobacteria; order Burkholderiales; family Burkholderiaceae_C; genus Ramlibacter. The sequence goes on from NZ_JARXAB010000011.1 coordinate 6,523, forward strand.
GCATTGATGGGTGGCCCGCCCGCGTGCGCGATAAAGCTGGTAAAGCCCGAGCAGGCCACGAGGATGCCGCCCAGCCACCGGGGGGGAGGTTGGCTATCCGGCCGCGGCGGCCAGAGCAGGCGTTGCGCCAGAAAGGCCAGGGTGGACACGCCCACCAGCCCGGCCACCCAGCGGGCGTCGAGCAGTTTGAACAAGAGCAGCCCGATGAGAATGCCCAGGAGCCCGAAGGGCAGCATGAAGCGAAGCAGTGCCTTGTCAAAATGACCGCGGAAGGCGTGCATGCCTTGCAGGTCCATCACCAGCAGCACCGGCATGAGAATGGCCGCCGCCTGGGGCACCGGCACCATGAGGGCGATCATGGGTACCGCCAGCGACCCGAACCCGGAACCGAACCCGCTCTTGCTCATGCCCAGCAAGAGAACTGCGGGCGCGGCTACCGCATAGAAGGCGGGGTCGGTAATCAAGGTGCGGTACGAGTCGGAGCCTGCTTACTCCGGCTTGGCCCCCGAGAAGCGCACCACCTGACCCCAGCGATCAATCTCGGCCTGCACGAAACGCGAGAACTCCTCCGGCGGGTTGCCCACCGCCGTGGCGCCGTCGCTTTCGATCCGGCGGCGAACATCCGGGCTTTGCACCGCCTGACGGGCCACATCGGAGAGGCGCCGGGTCAGGGCCGGCTCCATGCGACCGGGCCCAAACAGGCCGAACCAGGCGCTCGACTCATACCCCGGCAGTGCCTCGGCGATCGCCGGCACGTCGGGGAACTGCGGCAGGCGCTGCTTGCTGGTGACGCCCAGTGCCTTGAGCCGCCCGGCGCGGATGTTGGGGATGGTGTTGACCAGGGGGGCGAACATCAGGTCGACCTGGCCAGCGATGACGTCTTGCACCGCCGGGGCCGTGCCCTTGTAGGGGATGTTCACGATGAACAGTCCCGACTGCATCTTGAACAGGTCGCCCGCCAGGTGCAGTGAGGAGCCGACGCCGCCGATCGCGAAATTGAGCTTGCCCGGACGGGTCTTGGCGTACTGAATCAGCTCCTTCACGTCCTTGACCGGCAGGGAGGGGTGGCCTACCAGCACCGAGGGCTGGGTGGCCACGCAGGTGAGCGCGGTGAAGTCCTTGATCGGGTCAAAGGGCAGGGTGGGGTAGAGCGAGGCGTTGATGGCATGGCTGGTAAAGCTCATGAGGAGGGTGTTGCCATCGGGCGCCGCCTTGGCCACCGCGTCGGCTGCCAAGTTGCCACCGGCGCCGGCGCGGTTCTCGACGATCACCTGGCGCCCGAGCAGTTTGCCCATTTCGGTGCCGACGGCACGTGCCAGGGTGTCGGTTGATCCGCCCGGGGAGGCGCCCACCAGGATGCGGATCGGGGTGCTGCTGCCAGCAGCCGTCTGCGCCCAGGCAGCGGGGGTGGCCCAGGCGGCGCCAAGCAGGGCACTGCCTTGGGCGAGCCATTGACGGCGTGAGGGATGATGTGGGTTTTGCTTGCTCATAAGCGTGGCTCCGTGATTCATGGGAGGCCGGTGTTGGGCTGGCCTGCATCGGTCTCTCTTTTTTGGAAGTGCGACTTTAGCGGAGCGGCCTGGGGGCCGCCGCCCGGCGATCGAACAACCCCGCCTCACTCCAGTTCAGAGACCCGCACGCCCTTCACGTTGCGGCGAGTCTCGACCAGAGCCCGCAGTTGCTCCCGCAGCGCGCGGGCCTCTGGCACGGCGCGGATTTGGGTTTGGGGGGACAGCTTGTCGGAGGAGATCACCACCACATGGGCCAGGCCCACCAGCCTGAGCCAGAAGGGCTGCTCGAACTGGGTGTCGGTCACCCGATACAGCTCGATTTCAGTGGTGGTTTTATTCAGCACGCCCGAGTGCAGCTTGAGCCGCTCGCTGGTCAGCTCGTACTCTTCGTTGCGCACCACCAAGTAGCGCCACAGAATGACGCCCGCTGAAATTGGCAGCAGTACGACGGTGAGCGCCAGCAGCCCCCAAAGCAGGAACGCCGGGAAGTTGACCCACTGGGAAGTGCGGCCTTGCCAGACGTTGGTCTCGTTGGAATTCATTTTTGTTTTGCCTGTTTTTCGGGGTCTCGCTCCGGGACCCGCAGCAACCCTTGGCAGTATAGAGAGGCGCCTTTGCGCTATAAAACGCGGTGGCGGGTCCTGCCGGCCCCCGCCCTTTCTGGCGGCCGGGTTTGGGCAACCCCCGCATTCAACAACAAGGAGACCCTGCATGACCTCGTTCCTCTCGCGCCGCCACCTGGCGCGCGCCGCTCTGCCTGCCCTGCTCGCCCTGCCCCTGCTGGCCCCGCTGGGTGCCCAGGCCCAGTCCGACTGGCCCAGCCGGCCGGTGACCTGGGTCAATCCCTTCGCGGCCGGCTCTGCGGTCGACGTGGTGGCCCGCATCGTGGCGCAGAAGATGGCGGCCAACACCAACCAGGGCATGAACATCGACAACAAGACGGGGGCCAGCGGCAACATCGGCACCGAGTTTGCTGCCCGCTCCAGGCCCGACGGCTACACCCTGCTCCTGGGCTCCCCCGGCACGATGGCGATCAACCCCTATCTGTTTGCCAAGCTCCCCTACGACGCCCTCAAAGACTTCGTGCCGGTGACGCAACTGGTTTCCTTCCCCCAGGTGGTGGTGACCAGCCCCAAGCAGGCCTTCAAGAGCCTGCCCGAGTTCATCGCCACCGCCAAGGCGCAGCCGGACAAGCTGGCCCACGCCTCCTCGGGGGCGGGCACCACCTCCCATCTGGTGATGGAGTTGGTCAAGGCCGACGCCGGCATCAAGCTGACCCATGTGGGTTATCGCGGCGGTGCGCCAGCGGTTCAGGCAGTGATGGCCGGTGACGTGCAGGTGGGCGTGGAGGGCTTGCCTTCGCTCGTGGGGCAGATCAAAGCGGGCGCGGTGGTCGCCCTCGGGGTGACGTCCCTCAAGCGCTCACCCCAGTTGCCGGGTGTGCCGGCGATTTCGGAGTCCATCCCCGGCTTCGACGCTACCGCCTGGATTTTGCTGATGGCGCCGGCAGGCACCCCCCCGGCGGTGGTGAGCCGCATCCACGCCGAGGTGAAGAAGGCGCTGGACGACCCGGGCGTGCGCCAGCAGCTTGAGGCGCAGGGCGCCACCATCATCGCCTCGACGCCGGCGGAGTCCCTGGCTTTCCAGCGCAACGAGATGGGCAAGTTCAAGCGCGCGGTCGAGATCTCCGGCGCCAAGGCCGAATAAGCGCTCGCCAATCGGGGCGGCCTGATCGGGTCGCTCCGTGGGTCGCCCCGCCAGCGAAATCTCTTCGCGGGGTGCCCCGGGGGCGAAGGCAACCGCGGGGCCTGTTCAGTCCTTGACCAGCGCCTGCGCCACCCGCCAGCCCAGACCGAAGGCCTGGGCCAGGCCATTGCCTGGCAGGTAGCCGTCTGCGCCGCGGCCCGAGAGGCCGGCGGCACTCCCGCCGACCGCATACAGACCGGACATCACCTCGCCGCTGTGGTGCAGCACAGCGCCGTCGTCTCGCGTGAGCAAGCCTCCCTGGGTGTGCGAGAGCGCGCCGGTCACCCAAGAGGCCTTGAAGGGCGCGGCAAGCGCACGCGCAAACTCGCGGCGACCCAGCGGGTCAGCCTGCTCGCCCCGGGCGCAGGCGCCGGCGTCTGCCACCGCCTTCGACAAGGCCACCGGATCGACGCCCGCTTGCATTGCCAGGCCTTCGAGGCTGGGGTCGGTCATCACGCAGCCGGCTCTGAGCGCCTGCTGGTAGGCCCCATGGTTTCCCAACTGGGCCTCGATCGCCGCGTCGAACACCTCGAGGGCTTGCCCGCCCTCTTGCGCCAGCACATGCGGTGCGAGGCCCGACGGGCCGATGTCCTCGGCGATGAAGCGCTGCCCCTGCCGATTGACCAGGATTCCGCCCAGCGTCGGGATCGACATGCCCAGGCGGGTCACACCGCCGGGGTTGGTATGGCCCTGGCCCTGGTAGCCGTCCATGCCCCAGACCTGCGCGCCCCAGTCCAGCCCGAGCTGCAGCACGCTGCCGTCCTGGGTGGGTGAGCCGTTGTGCAGGGCGCCGGCCATGCCCGGGATGAAGCGGGCCACCAGCTCGGTGTTGGCACCGAAGCCGCCGCCGGCCAGCACCAGCTGCGGCGCGCGAATGCGGCCTGCGGGCGTTTGCAGTTCAAAGCCGGCAGTCCCGCGCGTCACCTCGGCCCGGTGCCTGACCCACTCGATGCCTGCTTTCCCGCTCGAGGCTTGCCGAAACCAGGCGTGCAGGGCTGCGCCCGAGGCCGGCACCACGCTGTGAAAGCGGGTCCGGCTGTGGCCCGGGGCCACCATCTCAGGCAGGAAGCGGATCGGCGCGCCACAGGCCTGCACCAGCATCTCGCTGGCCGCAGGCAGCGCCAGCGCCACGGCCTCGGCAATGTTCTCGTTGACCATGCCTGGCGCGAAGGCGCGCAGGTCAGCCAGCCAGGCCTCGGGGCTGTCTTCCGCGCCGGCAGCGCGCTGCAGCGCGGAGCCGGCAGCCGGGAACAGACCGCCGCTGATGGCGAAGTTGTTGGGGGTGTCCGCCATCGGCTCGAAGAGCGCCACGCGCAGGCCGCGCGCTTGCGCGGCGAGCGCGACGAACATGCCGGCAGCGCCAGCGCCGAGGATGGC
>NZ_JARXAB010000071.1 GCF_029866045.1 Ramlibacter sp.
AGCGTCGCCGGCGGCGGCATCTTGCGGAGGGCGGCCATCCAAGTTCCCGCGCCAGAAGCTGCGCCTACCGCGCAAAAACCCGGTGGCGGCGACATGGGGGAAATGGGCGCGGGCATGCCGGCGTCTACCCCGCCGCCGTCCGACGACATCGGCAAGGACGGCGACGATCTGCTGCCTGAAGAAAAGGACAGCGGGTCCAGCTTCGAAGAGAGCGAAAGGCTCGAGGAGCAGTCACCGATGCCCGAGCCCGAGCGCTAAGCACTCCGGGCTCGCACCGCCCGCAAGGCAGCGGATCAAGCAGATCGGCCCATCACCGGTGCGGCGCTCTGCCGCATCCGTTCAGATCGCCACGAGTTGCCGGATGCCCTTGGCCTGCATCTCCTGACCCGGACCGCGGGCGATCACCTCGCCGCGTTCCATCACCAGGTAGTGGTCGGCCAGTTCTTCGGCGAAGTCGTAGTACTGCTCCACCAGCAAAACGCCAACTCGCTGACCGTTCAGGCCCTCGTGCGCCAGCATGCGGATCACCCGCCCAATGTCCTTGATGATGGACGGCTGGATGCCCTCCGTGGGCTCATCGAGGATCACCAGCTTGGGGCCGGCAGCCATGGCCCGGGCAATGGCCAGCTGCTGCTGCTGTCCGCCAGACAGGTCGCCGCCCCGCCGATGCAGCATCTGCTTCAACACGGGAAAGAGTTCAAAGAGCTGCGGCGGTATCGGGGTGGACGCGCTCTTGTAGGCCAGACCCATGCGCAGGTTTTCTTCAACGGTGAGCCGGGCAAAGATCTCGCGGCCCTGGGGCACGAAGCCGATGCCGGCGCGAGCGCGCTGGTACGGCGTCATCGCGTCGATGGCCTGGCCCTCGAATTGAATACTGCCGCTTTTGATCGGCACCAGGCCCATGAGCGACTTGAGCAGCGTGGTCTTGCCCACGCCGTTGCGGCCCAGAAGCACGGTGACCTGTCCGGGAGGCACCTCCAGACTCACATCGCGCAGGATGTGAGAGCCGCCGTAGTACTGCTGGATATTCTTGACAGTGAGCATCGCGTATCTTTCTTCAGCGGCCGAGGTAGACCTCGATCACCCGCTCGTCGGCCTGCACCTGATCCAGCGTGCCCTGGGCCAGCACCGAGCCATCACACAGCACGGTGACGATGTCCGAAATGGCACGGATGAAGCTCATGTCGTGCTCCACCACCATCAGCGAATGCTTGCCCTTAAGGGACAGAAAGAGTTCTGCGGTGCGTGCGGTTTCTTCGTCGGTCATGCCGGCCACCGGCTCGTCGAGCAGCAGCAGCTTGGGGTCTTGCATCAGCAGCATGCCAATCTCCAGCCACTGCTTCTGACCATGACTGAGGTTGCCGGCCTGCCGGCCCAAGTCACCCGCCAAATGAATGGTGTGCAGCACCTCGGCCAGGCGGTCGGACTGGACCGAGTCGAGCCGGAAGAACATCGAGGCCTTGACGCCCTTATCGGTCTTGAGCGCCAGCTCCAGGTTTTCGAACACGGTGAGCTGCTCGAACACAGTGGGCTTCTGGAACTTGCGGCCGATGCCCAGCTGGGCGATCTCGGCCTCCTTGTAGCGAAGCAAGTCGATGGTGGAGCCGAAGAAGACCGTTCCGGTGTCGGGCCGGGTCTTGCCGGTGATGATGTCCATCATCGTGGTCTTGCCTGCGCCGTTGGGGCCGATGATGCAGCGCAGCTCGCCGGGGGCGATGTCCAGCGACAGGCCATTGATCGCCTTGAAGCCGTCAAAGCTCACGTGCACATCTTCCAGGTACAGGATGCGGCCGTGGGTGGTGTCCACCTCACCGGCCTGGGCCACACGCCCGTAACCCGCGGCGCGGCCACCCGACTCGGTCAACAGCGCCTCGTCCTGGGTACGCGCGGTGTAGGCCTGCCGGCGCTCGGTGCCGGCTTCCAACAGGTCGGGCGTCATGCGCGTGTCTCCTTCTTGCTGTTCCTGCGCACAAAGCGCGTCCACAGCCCCACCACCCCCTGCGGCATGAACAGCGTCACCGCGATGAACAGCGCACCGAGGAAGTACAGCCAGAACTCGGGTGCAGTGACGGTGAGCCAGCTCTTCGCGCCGTTGACCAGGAAGGCGCCGACGATGGGGCCCACCAGGCTGGCGCGCCCACCGACGGCAGCCCAGACCGCGATCTCGATCGAGGCGGCGGTGCTCATCTCACCGGGATTGATGATGCCGATCTGCGGCACATACAGGGCACCGGCCACGCCGCACATCACCGCATAGATCACCCAGATGGTGAGCTTGTAGCCGAAGGGGGAGTAGCCGGAGAACATCACCCGCGACTCGGCGTCACGGACCGCCTGCAGCACCCGGCCGAATTTGGACTGCACCAGCGCACGCGCCAGCAGGAAAAACCCCAGCAGCGTGACACCGGTCAGCACGAACAGCGTCATGCGCATCGATTGGGTGGCCAAAGGCATATCCAAAATTCGCTTGAAGTCGGTAAAGCCGTTGTTGCCGCCAAAGCCGGTCTCGTTGCGGAAAAAGAGCAGCATCGCCGCGAAGGTGAGCGCCTGGGTGATGATCGAGAAGTACACCCCCTTGATGCGCGAGCGGAAGGCGAAGAAGCCGAACACGAAGGCCACCAGCGCCGGCACCAACACCACCAGCACCAGGGTCGCAATGAAACTGTCGCTGAGGGCCCAGTGCCAGGGCAGCTCCTTCCAGTCGAGGAACACCATGAAGTCGGGCAGGTCGCTCTTGTAGTTGCCGTCGCGGCCGATCTGGCGCATGAGGTACATGCCCATGACATAGCCGCCGAGCGCAAAGAACAGGCCGTGCCCCAGAGACAGGATGCCGGTGTAGCCCCAGATCAGGTCCATGGCCAGAGCGCAGATGGCGTAGCACATGATCTTGCCGATCAGGGCCACTGCATAGTCCGACATATGGAAGGCACTGCCCTCGGGCACCCACAGATTGAGGACGGGGGCGATCGCGCCCACGACGATCAGAGCGACAAGGAAGCCGGCCCAGCCATTGCGGGAAAGCAGTGGAACCGGCGCAGGCAGCAGGACGGCCACGGGCGTTGCGGAAGAAGAGGCTTGATGCGTCATCTCAAGCCTCCGCCGAGCGGCCTTTGACCGCAAAGATCCCCTGCGGGCGTTTCTGAATGAACACGATGATGAACACGAGCACCGCAATCTTGGCCAGCACCGCACCGGCCCAACCCTCGAGGAACTTGTTGAGAATGCCCAGCCCCAGCGCGGCATACACCGTGCCGGCGAGCTGACCCACACCGCCGAGCACCACCACCATGAAAGAGTCCACGATATAGCCCTGTCCGAGGTCCGGACCCACATTGCCGATCTGGCTCAGTGCGCAGCCGGCGAGGCCGGCAATGCCCGAGCCCAGCGCAAAGGCGTAGGTGTCGATGCGTGCGGTGTTGACACCCATGCACGAGGCAATGGGCCGGTTCTGGGTGACTCCACGTACGAACAGACCCAAGCGGGTGCGGGCGATCAGCCAAGCCATGCCGGCGAGTACCGCCAGCGCAAAGCCGATGATGATGATGCGGTTCCAAGGCAGCTGCAGCGCGCCCATGACCACCACGCCGCCAGACATCCAGCTCGGGTTTTCAACGCCCACGTTCTGCGCACCAAACACCGTTCGAACACCCTGCATGAGCATCAGGCTGATGCCCCAGGTGGCCAGCAGCGTTTCCAGCGGACGGCCATAAAGGAAGCGAATCACGCTGCGTTCGAGGATCGCACCCATCACCGCCGAGGCACCGAAGGCCACGGGCAATGCGGCCAGCAGGTACCAGTCAAAGGCGCCCGGAAAGTAGCTGCGGAACACGCCCTGCACCACATAGGTAGCGTAGGCGCCAATCATCATCAGCTCGCCGTGGGCCATGTTGATCACGCCCATGAGGCCGTAGGTGATGGCCAGCCCCAGGGCCACCAGCAGCAAGATGGAGCCCAGTGACAGGCCGGAGAACATCTGACCGGCCCGGTCGGCCCAGGCCAGGCTGGACTCCACTTGGCGCAAGGCGACTTCCAGCGCAGATTTGACTGCGGGGTCGGCCTCCTCCTTGAGTCGTGCCAAAAGAAGCGTCTTGGTCACGGGGTCACGGCTGCTGGCCAAGGAACGGGCCGCCTCCGTGCGCTTGGCCGGGTCGTCGCTGGCAATCAGGATGGCAGCGCGGGCCAGCACCAATTGGGCGCGAATGGACTCGACCTGCTCGGACTGCAAGGCTTTTTCCACCAGGGGCAAGCGCGAGGCATCAGGCTCAGCGGCCAGGGCCTTGACTGAGGCTGCGCGCTCCTTGGCGTTGGGCGAAAAGAGGCGGATCGCACCCAGGGCGGTGTCGAGCTCGCCGCGCATGCGGTTGTTGCTCACCACGTCCTCGGCGTCCGCGGGGATGTCGACCGGGGCTCCGGAGACCGGGTCAATGCCTTTGCCGTCTTTCACGATGAAGACCTTGTCACCCGCTGCCTTGACCGAATCGTCGGCCAGGGCCTGCAGGTACGCGGCGGTCTTGTCGTCGGCATTGGCCACGGCCTTGCTCAAGGCGGCGATGCGGGCGTCTGTCTCGCCAAGGGCGACGGCCCGGGCCTCCTCCACGGTCAGTGCGTGGGCGGATGCAACGCCCCAGGACAGGGCAATTAGGAAGAGTGTTCTCACAAGCATTCAGATCTTTCAAGTGGACGGCGCGAACCGTCGCACCAAAGCGATGCAAGACCCGCGCCAACCCCGAGCACAAGCTGGCCGCGCCGGCCGCCGGGCCCGGCGCAGCAACGCGCAGCAGGGCCCCCAGTGAGAAAGGGACCGGCTCTGCCGGTCCCTTTCTCACTGACTAAGCTCTCGAGCAAATCGCGCAAGCGATTTGTGAGACTTAGATCTTTGTCTTGCCGTCCGGCTCATCCTTCTTCTTGTCGTTGCCTTCGATGAAGGGCGACCAGGGCTTGGCCTTGACCGGGCCGGGGGTCTTCCAGACCACGTTGAACTGGCCGTCGGCCTTGACTTCACCGATGAACACCGGCTTGTGCAGGTGATGGTTCTTCTCGTCCATCTTGGCGGTGAAGCCCGACGGTGCCTTGAAGGTCTGACCCGCCATGGCGGCGATGACCTTGTCCACATCCGTGGTCTTGGCCTTTTCGACGGCCTGCTTCCACATGTAGATGCCGATGTAGGTGGCTTCCATCGGGTCGTTGGTCAGGGCCTTGTCCTTGTGACCGGCGATGCCCTTGGCCTTGGCGTAGGCCGCCCACTTCTTGGTGAACTCGTCATTGGTCGGGTTCTTGACCGACATGAAGTAGTTCCAGGCGGCCAGGTGGCCGACCAGCGGCTTGGTGTCCACGCCGCGCAGTTCTTCTTCGCCCACGGAGAAGGCGACCACCGGCACGTCCTTGGCCTTGAGGCCGGCGTTGCCCAGCTCCTTGTAGAAGGGAACGTTGGAGTCACCGTTGATGGTGGAGATCACCGCGGTCTTACCGCCAGCGGAGAACTTCTTGATGTCGGCAACGATGGTCTGGTAGTCGCTGTGGCCGAAGGGGGTGTACTTCTCGTCGATGTCCGAATCCTTCACGCCCTTGGACTTGAGGAAGGCGCGCAGGATCTTGTTGGTGGTACGGGGGTACACATAGTCGGTGCCCAGGAGCACGAAGCGCTTGGCGCTGCCGCCTTCCTTGGACATCAGGTATTCCACCGCGGGGATGGCCTGCTGGTTGGGCGCCGCACCGGTGTAGAACACGTTCTTGGACAGCTCTTCACCCTCGTACTGCACAGGGTAGAACAACAGACCGTTTTGCTCTTCGAATACCGGCAGCACCGACTTGCGGGACACCGAGGTCCAGCAGCCGAAGGTCACGGCGACCTTGTCTTGCGTCAGCAGCTGCTTGGCCTTTTCGGCGAACAGCGGCCAGTTGGAGGAGGGGTCGACCACCACCGCCTCGAGCTTCTTGCCGAGCACGCCGCCCTTGGCGTTGATCTCTTCGATCGCCATCAGGACGGTGTCCTTGAGGACGGTCTCGGAAATGGCCATCGTGCCGGACAGGCTGTGCAGCACGCCGACCTTGATGGTGCCGCCCGATTGGGCAAAAGCGGGGGAAAGTCCGGCAGCTGCCAGGGAAGTGGCGACGGCCAGGGCCTTGAGGGTGAAACGGCGTTGCATGCGAACTCCAGGTTGTGTGAGCGGAAAAAGGAACTTCAAACCATCTATCGAGCGCCCGGCCATGAAGAAGAAGGAGAGAACCGGGCGATGACGTAGTGAATTCTGGGAAAGTGCACCGGATTGGCCAATACGCCACGTGGCGTACATCCGATGGCCGCCGGCGGCCACCCGGCCAAGCCAGTTCAAGCCAGGTCAGTCAGAACAGCCCATCATTGACTCTTTGGAGTTAATACCAAATACTCATCCGACAGTAACTCATCAATAGGTGTCACATGCTTCGCACCGCCGGCCAACGCCCGCAGATTCCCCTCCCCATTCACCGCCCACAGATTCCTCTCGCCAATGGGCAGAGCAAACCCCTGACCGTCGAGCTGCTCAAACAGGCGGGCGAAACCACGGCGGGCACCGGCCGACTCGCCAGCGAGAGACTCTTCGGGGACACAAAGCTGGGCAGGGACGCAAAAGTCCAACGCGCGCAGGAGTTGCTCACCGGCCTTCGCAAGCTGCTGAGTGAGGAGTACGGACGCTCTACCGCCAGCTTGAGGCCCGCCTTGAGCAGCGTGGCGGTTGGCGACAAGGCCCTGGTGGTCAGGGCGCTGACTGAACTCATGGACAAAGAAATCACCGATACGGAGCTAGAGAATGTGGGCTCGGCATTGACTTCCGCCGCGCGGATGGTCAATCGCTTCGAGAGCGCCAGCCGCAACTTCGCAGATACGTCGATGAGGTACCCCGATGACCCGCTGACGAGCACCGACAACATCCACAAATGCGCCTACGGCCTGATGAACTTCGCGCTGGCAGCCGCCGTCGAGGACGACGACCTCGCACGGTTCCGGATGGACAGTCGTGACCGCGCCGGCACCGACCCTGTGTTCAAGCCCGACTTCCGGGCCGCCTGCATGGAGCAGTTCCGGGCCGCGATGGACAGGGCGCCGAGGGAAGCCGATGGAACGATGACGCCGAGGCAAATCAACCGTGTGGTCGAGCGCGTGATCGACCAGATCAAGCGGGACTACCCGCCGCCGCCCAAGCTGCCCACCCTCGAAGCGTGGGAAGACGTGGCGCAGGGCTTGGACGCCAAGCACGAACGCACTTTGGCGAAGACTGCCTGGGGCGCAGCAGAGAGTTCGTCCTCCCCCTCGCCCTCTACCACCGCCTCGTCGGCCGCATCGGCCGCCGGCTCCCCCGCCGCTGACGCACCCATGACTCAGGAACAGATGGCCAGGCGCAAGACGCTGGGGCTGAACTTCGACTAAACGAACGCGCGGCCCCAGGCCAGACCAGGGAGGCCAGGCCAGCGCTCGGGGCCTCAGCCCTCGCCCTGCGGGCTCAGTTGCCGCACCCGCCCCAGCACCATCGCCGCAGCGGCGGTGCGGGTCTCCACGCCGAGCTTGGCGAAGACATGCTCCAGGTGCTTTTTCACCGTCGCCGGGCTGGCGCCCACGATGTCGGCGATGTCGCGGTTGATCTTGCCCTTGACCACCCAGTAAATCACCTCAGCCTCGCGGGCGGTGAGCCGGAAGGCGTCGCAGATGGCGGCGATGAACGAGGCGTCGGACTCCTCGCGCATGACGATCAGCCACTCGCCGCCGCCGTCGTCCTCATCGCCGGTCTGCTGGTGCAGGCGCAGGGTCAGGCGGCGTGCGCCCTCGGAAAGTGAAAAACGGGGCGGCTCTACCTGCCGGAACGCGTCCGCGAGGTGACGGCGCAGCCAATCCAGCACCGCCTGCGGCGCGTGCAGCGGACGCCGGGCCACGTCCTCCGGAAACCAGGTGCTGAGGAGGTCGCGCGCCAAAGGCGTCTGCCACAGCAGTCGACCGTCCCTCACGCGCAGGGTGACGCAGGCATGGCCAAAGGCGTCCAAGGCGTTGCCGGCCTGGCGCGCCAGGCGCTGCGCATTCTCAAGCGCTTCCTCCTCGCCACGGCGATCGAACACCATGGCCTCGCCCCAGCGTTCGACACGGGGTTGCATTACTGCGTTCATGCACCACCACCCCGGAGAAAAGCACCATTCAAGTGCGGCGCATCCGGCCGAGCCCCAAAATAGGGGGCCAACTGCCCGGATGCACCAGGAGCGGGTGAGCTGGCCAAGCTGAAGCGGGACAGGCAGCGGGGGACGGGACGGATTCTGGCGTTCATGTGGACAGGACAACTGCAAAATCCACGCCACGCCAGCACCGCCCGACCCCAGCGTCAGCCCGGGCACGCCGATTGCAAGCAGATTTGACGAACGAACCGAGACACCATGGACCTCACGCCCCGCGAAAAAGACAAGTTGCTGTTGTTCACTGCAGCCCTGGTGGCCGAACGGCGGCGGGCCCGCGGCCTCAAGCTCAATTACCCGGAAGCGGTGGCCCTGATCTCGGCCGCCGTGATGGAAGGCGCTCGCGACGGCAAGTCGGTGGCCGCCCTCATGAGCGAGGGTCGCAGCGTGCTCACGCGTGAGGACGTCATGGAGGGCGTGCCCGAAATGATCCACGACATTCAGGTCGAGGCCACCTTCCCCGACGGCACCAAACTGGTCACGGTGCACCAGCCGATTGTCTGAGCGCCCTCAATGCCTGGACCCATGACCCAGCCTGCCTCACGCACGCCCCACTTGTGAACCCTCAGCGCCTGAACCAGAGCCCGACAAAAAGCCTGCCATGAAACATCTTTCTGCCTTCCTCACCACCTGGTTTGCCACCCACGCCTTTGCCCACGAAGGGCATGGCCTGGAGGGAGCCCACGGGCACGCCACTGACGCGGTAGGCTTGATCGTGGCCCTGGCGGCCGTCGCCGCGGCGCTGTGGTTCGGCCGGGGTGGCAAGTGATGACGCCCGGCGAATTGATCCTCGACGAGGGCGCGCACAGCCTCAACCCAGGCCGGCGCACGCTCACACTGGTGGTACGCAATGCGGCTGATCGGCCCATCCAGGTCGGCTCGCACTACCACTTCGCAGAGACCAACAGCGCGCTCGACTTCGACCGCGCCGCCGCGCGCGGCATGCGCCTGAACATCCCCTCGGGCATGGCGGTGCGCTTCGAGCCGGGTCAGCAACGCACGGTAGAACTGGTCGATTACGCCGGCGACCGCGCCGTCTTCGGGTTTCGCGGTCTTGTGCAAGGGAAGATTTCCTAGATGAGCAGTATTGGGCGCCGCGCCTACGCGGAAATTTTTGGCCCCACGGTGGGAGACCGGGTGCGACTGGCCGACACCGACCTGGTGATCGAGGTCGAGCAAGACTTCACCCTGCGCGCCGGCGGCTACGGCGAAGAGGTGAAATTCGGTGGCGGCAAAACCATCCGTGACGGCATGGCCCAGAGCCAGCGGAGCCGCGCCGAAGGCGCTGTGGACACGGTGCTGACCAATGCGCTCATCGTCGACCACTCGGGCATCATCAAGGCCGACATCGGCCTGCTCGGCGGACGCATCGTAGCCATTGGCAAGGCCGGTAACCCAGACACCCAGCCGGGCGTGAACATCATCATCGGCCCTGGCACTGAGGTGATTGCCTGTGAGGGCAGCATCGTCACCGCCGGCGGCATTGACACGCACATCCACTTCATCTGCCCGCAGCAGATCGAAGAGGCTCTGTCCTCCGGCATCACCACCATGTTCGGTGGCGGCACGGGCCCGGCCACCGGTACCTTTGCCACCACCTGCACACCCGGCCCCTGGCACATGGAGCGCATGCTGCAGGCGGCCGACGCCTTCCCGATGAATCTCGGCTTCATGGGCAAGGGCAACGCCAGCCAGCCTCAGGCCCTGCGCGAGCAAATCGCCGCTGGCGCCATTGGCCTCAAGCTGCATGAGGATTGGGGCACAACGCCCAGCGCGATCAGCAACTGTCTGGACGTGGCCGACGAGATGGACATTCAGGTGGCCATTCACTCGGACACCCTCAACGAGTCGGGCTTTGTCGAAGACACCATCGCCGCCACCAAAGGCCGCGGCATCTGCGCCTTCCACACCGAGGGCGCGGGGGGCGGACACGCGCCGGACATCCTGCGGGTGGTGGGCGAGGCGAACTTCCTGCCTTCTTCAACCAACCCCACCATGCCCTACACCGTCAACACGCTCGACGAGCATGTGGACATGCTGATGGTGTGCCACCACCTGGACCCGGCCATCGCCGAAGACCTGGCCTTTGCCGAGAGCCGGATCCGCAAGGAAACCATTGCCGCCGAAGACATCCTGCACGACCTGGGGGCCATCAGTATGTTCTCCTCCGACTCGCAGGCCATGGGCCGTGTCGGCGAGGTGATCCTGCGCTGCTGGCAGACCGCGCACAAGATGAAGATGCAACGCGGCAAGCTGCCGGGCGACAACGAGCGAAACGACAACGCGCGCGTCAAACGCTACGTGGCCAAGTACACCATCAACCCGGCCATCGCCCACGGCATCAGCCACGAGGTGGGCAGCATCGAGGTGGGTAAGTGGGCCGACCTGGTGCTGTGGAAGCCGGCCTTCTTCGGCGTCAAGCCAACGCTCATCGTCAAGGGCGGAACCATCGCGATGGCGGCCATGGGCGATGCCAATGCCTCGATCCCCACCCCGCAGCCGGTGCACTACCGGCCGATGTTCGGCAGCTACGGCGGTGCGCTGGCAAAGTCGTCCATCACCTTCGTCTCGCAAGCGGCCTTGGCCGCCGGCGCGCCAGAGCGCTATGGCTTGTCCAAGGTGGTGAGTGCGGCTCGGGACATCCGCCGGGTGCGCAAGCAGCACATGATCCACAACGACCTCCTGCCCCGCATGGAGATCGACCCGCAGACCTACGCGGTCCGCGCCGACGGGCAGTTGCTCACCTGTGAGCCAGCGAAGGTGCTGCCGATGGCGCAGCGCTACTTCCTGTTCTGAGCCTTCCGATCCAACTCGCAGGTTTGCTAACCTGCACACCATGCTGATCGCCAACAAGCTCCTTCCCGCCGGCCGCGGCCTCGCGTCTGCGCTCATCAAACGCGCTCCTACGATCGAACTGGACTGGGACCTGCGCCAAAAAAGCCGCTTTGAAAGCACCGACTCCTCGGGCCGCACGATCGGCATCTTTCTGCCGCGCGGCAGCGTGGTGCGCGGCGGTGACGTGCTGGTGGCCGAGGACGGCTCCCTGGTGCGGGTGATTGCCGCGCCGCAGGCGGTGCTGGTCATCACCCACTGCACGCAGCACGGCACGCCCTTCGACCTGACCCGCGCGGCCTATCACCTGGGCAACCGTCATGTCCCGATCGAGCTGCGACCCGACCGTCTGCAGATCGAACCCGACCATGTGCTGGCCGCGATGCTCCGGTCCATGCACCTGATCGTGCATGAAGCTCAGGCGCCGTTCGAGCCGGAGGCTGGCGCTTACGGTGCGCACGGGGGACATGGGCACTCGCACGAGCACCCGAACGAGGATTCACACGGGAAGTCGCAAGGCCATGGACACCACCATGACCACGCGCATGACCACACCCGTGAGGCGGGACACACACACACCCATTCCCCGACGGAGGTCCAGGCGCATCAACAAGGCCACGACCACGACCACGACCACGGACATGTCCATGGCCCCGGCTGCAAGCACGATCACTGAGGCTGCTGGAACCGGCTCGGCCGTTGGGGCTAGCGACGCCGCGCTCCTGCACCTGATCTGGCTGGCCTCCCCCGCACTGCCGGTGGGAGGCTTCTCCTATTCAGAGGGCCTGGAAGCTGCGGTTGACGCAGGCCGTGTCACCGACGGCCCGAGCGCTGCCGATTGGCTGGCCGACCAGTTGCACCTGGCGCTGGCCCGTGCCGACCTGGCGGTGCTGGTTCAGGCGCTGCCCGCCTGGGACCGCGGCGACACCCTGCGCCTGCGCGAACTGGACGACTGGGTGCTGCGCACCCGCGAGACCCAAGAGCTTCGCCTGCAGTCCGAGCAGATGGGCCGCTCACTGGTCGAGTGGCTCAAGACGGTGCGGCCCGATCACGCGGCGCGTGCAGTGGCCCTAGGTCACCTCACCTACCCTGTGGCCTACGCGCTGGCCTCCCAAGCGGCCATGCAGGCCGGCGCCGGCGCCCGCGCCATCGCCCTGGGCTTTGCCTTCGGCTGGGCCGAAAACATGGCCCAGGCCGCGATCAAATCCGTCCCCCTGGGGCAGAGTGCGGGCCAGCGCATCCTCGCGCGCCTGGCCACCGAAATCCCGGCTGCCGTCGACACCGCCCTGGCCCTGCCCGACGACGAGCGCCAATCTTTCTCGCCCATGCTGGCCGTTCTCTCGGCCCGGCATGAACACCAATACTCACGCCTCTTCCGATCATGAGCCTGCACCACATCGCCCACCGCACCAAGAAGCTGCCGCCCCTGCGCGTGGGGATCGGCGGACCCGTCGGATCAGGAAAGACCACCCTGCTCGAAATGCTGTGCAAGGCCATGCGTGAGCGCTGGGACCTGGTGGCCATCACCAACGACATCTACACCAAAGAAGACCAGCGCCTTCTCACCGTGAGCGGCGCTTTGCAGGCCGAGCGCATCATGGGCGTGGAAACTGGCGGCTGCCCCCACACCGCTATCCGCGAGGACGCCTCCATCAATCTGGAGGCCATCGACCGCATGCTGGCGCAGTTTCCCGAGGCCGACGTGGTGTTTGTCGAATCGGGCGGCGACAACCTGGCCGCCACCTTCAGCCCCGAGCTGTCAGACCTCACCATCTATGTGATTGACGTGGCCGCAGGCGAAAAAATCCCGCGCAAGGGCGGGCCGGGCATCACCAAGAGTGACCTGTTCGTCATCAACAAAACCGACCTGGCACCGCATGTGGGCGCCGACCTGGAGGTGATGCGCCTGGACACCGAGCGCATGCGCCAGGGCAAGCCCTTTGTGATGACCAACCTCAAAACGCACACCGGCGTGAACGAAGTCGTGAAATTCATCGAACAAAAAGGCATGCTTGCCGCCGCGTAAATAATGCGTATTAAAGTGCTCATCATCTCAATAATGAGCGCTATTGTGAGAAAGAAGTGGCCACTCCTCCCATGCGAATGTGGCTTTCATGTGAGCAAAGTGCCATTTATCACCATCCCCGGCGCTCAAGCCGAGTGAATTAGCGCCGATTCACCCCGCGAAAAGCAGCTCGATTCATACCTCCGGCTACATCGCTTTTCCAGCCAAAGGCCAGTAGACTCGGCCCCTCGTTTTTTTGAAATCACCGCAGGCACGTAGCCAAGCCGAAGCCGGCTTGGCGTCACCGTCCCCGCGCTAGAACACGAACAGTCGAAGGCATTACCGTGTCCAATCCCGCAGGCAAGTACGACGCACCCGGCAACCTGATCATTGGCGAAGGCGTGAAGGTGGTCGGCCATCTCATGGTCCCGGGCATGGCCGTGATCAACGGCACCCTCGAAGGCGGCTTGCAAGCCGGCGAGCTGCTGGTGGGCCCTCAGGGCTCGCTGTCCGGCCAGGTGAATGTGCGCACGGCCGACGTGCACGGCCGCACCTACGACACGCTGAGCGCCAGCGAGTTCCTCTGTGTGCGCAGCACCGGTGTCGTGAGCGGCAAAGCCCACTACGGCGAAATCGAAATTGAAAAGGGCGGCGTGATTCAGGGCTCCATCGGCCCGGTCTCTGCGCAAGAAGCCCCGGCCAATGCGGCCGCCATGGCTGCACTCGGCCACGACACGGACGCCGCCTAAGGCGAGTTAGCAAGTGGTATTTCTGCGCTGGCTTCGCCGCCCCGGCAAGGTGGTCCATTGGACACGCCTGGCCCTCGGTATGTGGCACCGTGAGTACCACGACTCCCGGATCATCCTGGAGCAGCAGGGGGACCTGAAGTACCTGGTCATTTCGGCCAGGGTTCAGCGTAATGCGGTGCGCGCAACGATCCTGGTGATGGGCTTCCTGACCACCATGGCAGTGGGCATGACCGTCACAGCCGGGTGGCTGCAAACCCGCAAGATCATGCTGGAGCATTCGCACCGACAAATCTTCTTCGCCCTGCAGTCGGCCGGTATCAACCCCGACTTGCAATCTGGCGAGTACTCCCAAGACGACATGCTGGAAATGGCGCGCTCGATCCGCGAGCGCGATATGCAGATCCGCCAGTACGTGGGCGACTGGACCGAGACCCTGGCAGCCCGCAACAACGATTTGCGTAGCCTGATGAGTTCATCGGGCCTCAATGGCAAGGTGATCAGCCTCATTCAGAGCACCCAGCCAGTAGGCGGCGTGAACGAAGCCTTCAACGAAAACCCGCTGCTTGGCGGCGCCTTCGCCAAGGAAACGGCCGCCAACCGAGAGCTGCGCAGCGTGCTGGAGGCACTGCCGGACCGCATGCCGCTGCCGGACTACACCATCACCTCCGACTTTGGTATCCGCCCGCACCCCGTCACGAACAAGCCCAGTCTGCATGCCGGCATCGACATCAAGCCGCAAAATGGCGACGACCGGGTGCTGGCCGTCAAATCCGGCAAGGTGCTCGTCGCCGGCTACCACGGCAACTTGGGCAATGCCGTCCTGATTCGCCATGACCGCGGCGTCGAGACGATCTACGGCCACCTCGACAAAATCTTCGTCAAGCAAGGCGACACAGTCGAACAAGGAACGCCCCTGGGCCTGGTGGGCAACACTGGCCAGTCAACGGGCAAGCACCTGCACTTTGAAGTCCTGGTCGGCAGCTACCAGGTCGACCCCAAGAAAGTCATACAGACGGCCCAATATGTTCGGCAAACCCAAAAATAATTCCGTCGACGAGGACTTCGTCGACAGCAGCGACGCAGACGATGGCAAGGGCGACACCCAGCGCGGTGGAAGTGACAGCGCCGGGGCGGGATTCCTGCTCGATCGCAGCAAACCCTCCGTCATCAGCGAAGGCTTCACCCTCCAGGGCGACATCTCCGCCAAGGGCGTGCTGCATGTCGAAGGCTTCATCAAGGGGACGGTGAGCACCGACGTGGTCAACATCGGCCCGCGGGGCGCCATCGAAGGCCAGGTGACGAGCAAGTCGCTCCATGTCAAGGGCGCCTTCGTCGGCACCGCGGTCTGCGACGAACTGTTCATCGCCAGCAAGGCACGCGTCGTCGGTCGCATCACCTACCGCACAGTGGCCATCCAGCGCGGCGCGCTGATCGAAGGCGAACTGGTACACGCTGCCTGAAGGGCGGCCACCTTGCCCCGCAAGGAGCGATGCGGATGGAACAGACCTGGACCTCCGGCGACGCCAAGCTGCTTCGCGAGCTGCGCCAGGCCGCGGGGATAGACCGCGCCGCACTCGCCAGGCGCTGCGCACTGTCAATTGGCCAGCTGGCCGAGCTAGAAGAAGGCGGCAGCAAACAGTTCTACTCCGACCGCATCAAGTCCCACACCGGCCGTGCCGTGCTGGCGCGGTTAGGGCACACACCCGCCGCCCATCCGCCTGCCGCGGCATCCACGCCTGCCGCGGCATCCACCCCTGCCACGGCATCCGCTCCAGCCGCTGCACCGGCTCATGTCGCCGCACCCGCTCCCATCTTCACGCCTGCGGCAGCCCCCGCTGCTGAACGGGCTCCCGCGCTCGTCACCAACCCACAGCGCCTTGGCCAGAGGGACCGCATGGCCGCGCCAGCGGTCAGCGCGCAAGGGGCTGAACCCCCGGCTGCTCCACAACTGCCTGCGCCCCTCGCTGAGGCCAAGGCGCCGACCACTACCCGGACCGATCCTCTGGACGCGCCCTCGCCTGGGGGACCACCGCCCGCAGGGGCTGCCAACACTGGGGGCCGCTTCTGGCTCGGCGTCCTGGTGGTGGGTGTTGCGGTCGTGGGTTTCCTGGCCTGGCTGAGCCGGCCGCAGTCCCCCGGGCCGGTGGCCCTGCCCGCTGCCGCGCCCGAAGCGTTGGCCGAGACGCGCCAGGTCCCCTCGGCACCGAGTTCAGCGCCGGCTGCGGCGGACGTTTCGGTAGTGGCCGCTGCTAACGCACCGGCTGCGGCGGCGTTGCCAGGCAAGGCAGAACTGAAGTGCCCGCCCGCACAGGGTGAACCTGCCGTCTTCACGCCGGATCGGGCCCTGCGAGATGCGGGCTACATCTACATAGAGGCGGTGCATGCCACTGTGGTCTGCGTCACCGACGCCCTGCAAAAGAGGTCCGAGCTCATCCTCACTGAAGGCGAGCGCATCAGCTCCAGCGGAACGCCGCCCTTCACCCTGCAAGCCGCCCGGTGGGCCGACATACGCCTGTTCTACCAGGGTGTGCGGGTACCGCTCGAAGACCCGGCCTTGAGCGCCGGGACCTTGGTGCTACAGGCGCGTTGAGTGCGCCCCCCAAAAAAAGCGCCACCTGGCGCTTTTTTGTTTTCGAAGGGCCGCACTTGTTATCAGCGTGCCGCGAAGTCGCCTCTACGCGCCGATGGGCAGCGCGGTCTTGTACCGCACTTGCTTGAGGGCAAAACTGGAGCGAATTTTCTCCACCTGGGCGATGGGTGAGAGCTGCTCCAAGATGAAGACCTCGAGTGAGGGCATGTCGGCAACAGCGACGCGAATGAGGTAATCAGACTCACCCGTCATGAGGTAGCACTCCATGACCTCCTCGCGCGTGCAAATTCGGTCCTCGAAAGCCTGCAAGGCCTTGCGGCTTTGCTGTTTGAGACTGATCGAAATGAACACGTTCAGATGCAGGCCCAGCTGCTGCGGGTCGAGCAAGGCCACATAGCTGCGAATCAGCCCTTGGGCCTCCAGCGCACGCACCCGCGCAAGGCAGGGGGAAGGCGAGAGATGCACCTTGCGAGCCAGCTCCACATTCGAAATGCTGGAGTCCTCCTGCAAGGCATTGAGAATCTTGCGATCTGTGCCGTCTAAGTTCGCCATGCTTTTATTCAGTTCTTTTACAGAATAACGTGCCGTAATGAGGCCGATCAACCTGCAATTTAAGCTGCAAATACCGGCGTTTGAATTCTACAGTTGGACTCACGCCCCAGCTCTTCTTATTGAGTTTTTATGCCCTCTTCGATTGAACAGAACGAAAGCGTCACCCGCCTCGACAGCGACCCCGCGGAGACCCAGGAGTGGCGTGATGCGCTGCTCTCGCTGCTTGCGGCCGCTGGCCCAGAGCGCACGCGCGAGATGTTGAACATGCTCAGCGACATGGGGCGTGACCCCGCCATTGCCTGGAAGCCCTCGCTCAAGACGCCCTACGTCAACACCATTGCTGTCGACCAGCAGCCGGCCTTTCCAGGCGATCTGGCGATTGAGGAGCGGCTGGCGTCGTTGATGCGCTGGAACGCCCTGGCCATGGTGGTGCGCGCCAATGAAGCCTATGGCGAGTTGGGTGGTCACATTGCCAGTTATGCAAGCGCGGCGGATTTGTTTGAAGTGGGCTTCAATCATTTCTTTCGGGCCCGCGGCGACCATCAGGGAGCGCCGCATCTCGGCGATCTGGTCTTCTTTCAGCCGCACAGCGCGCCAGGTGTGTACGCACGGGCCTACTTGGAAGGGCGGCTCACCGAAGCGGACTTGACGCTATATCGCCAGGAGCTCACTTCACCCAAGTCGCCGGCGGGCGACAGTGCCCGTGGCCTGTGCAGTTACCCGCATCCCTACTTGATGCCCGAATTCTGGCAGTTCCCCACCGGGTCCATGGGCATCGGTCCGATCAGCTCGATCTACCACGCCCGCTTCATGCGCTACCTCACGGACAGGCGCTTGCTGGACTGCTCCGACCGCAAAGTCTGGGGCGTCTTCGGAGACGGCGAGATGGACGAGCCCGAGAGCATGAGCGCCCTCACCCTGGCGGCTCGCGAAGGCTTGGACAATTTGGTGTGGGTGGTGAACTGCAACTTGCAGCGCCTGGACGGCCCGGTCCGCGGCAATGGACGCATCATCGACGAGCTGGAGGAGCTCTTCGCCGGCGCCGGCTGGAACGTGATCAAGCTGGTGTGGGGCAGTGACTGGGACGGCCTCTTTGCGCGAGACCACAGCGGTGCGTTGAAAAAGGCTTTTGCAAACACCGTGGACGGACAAATGCAGGCCTTTGCCGCCAAAGATGGTCGGTTCAACCGCGAGACATTCTTTGGTCAGAACGCGGAGTTGGCGGCCTTGGCAGAAGGCATGACCGACGAGCAAATTGACCGACTCAAACGGGGCGGCCATGACCTCGTAAAAATCCACGCGGCCTACGCGGCGGCCCTCAAGCACCCGGGCAAACCCACCGTCATCCTGGCTCATACCAAGAAGGGCTACGGAATGGGCAGCGCGGGCCAGGGCAAGATGACCACGCACAGCCACAAGAAGTTCGACGAAACCGACTTGATCGCCTTCCGCAACCGTTTTCAGTTGCCGCTGACCGATGCCCAGGTGACCGCACTCGAGTTCTACCGGCCACCGGCCGACAGCGCCGAGATGGTCTACATGCATGAGAAGCGCCAGAGCCTGGGCGGCTTCTTGCCAAAGCGCTTGACCCAATGCGACCAGGTGCCGGTGCCGGCGCTGGCCTCCTATGGCCAGTTTGCTACTCAGGCCGAGGGCAAGGAAATGAGCACCACCATGGCCTTTGTGCGCATGCTGGGCAATTTGCTCAAGGACAAGAACCTGGGGCAACGCATTGTCCCCATCGTGGCCGATGAGGCGCGCACTTTTGGCATGGCCAATCTGTTCAAGCAGGTTGGCATTTACTCCAGCGTGGGCCAGCGCTATGCGCCAGAAGACATCGGCTCCGTTTTGAGTTACCGGGAGGCCAAGGACGGGCAGATTCTGGAAGAAGGCATCTCGGAGGCGGGCGCACTGGCCAGCTGGACGGCGGCCAGCACCAGCTACAGCGTGCATGGCCTGGCCATGCTGCCCTTCTACATCTACTACTCCATGTTTGGCTTCCAGCGCGTGGGTGACCAGATCTGGGCCGCTGCAGACCAGCGCGCCCGCGGCTTCCTCATTGGCGCCACCTCCGGGCGTACCACTCTGGGCGGCGAGGGGCTGCAGCACCAAGACGGCACCAGCCACGTGGTGGCCGCCACCATTCCCAATTGCAAGGCCTATGACCCGGCCTTTGCCGGCGAGCTCGCAGTGATCGTGGACCGGGGCATGCGCGAGATGATGGAGGAGCAGCAAGACGTTTTCTACTACATCACTGCCATGAACGAAAACTACGCCCAGCCCAGCCTGCCGAATGCGGCGGTGGAAGGCGTGATCAAGGGCGGCTACCGCTTGGCACGCTACGCCGCCGTGCCAGGCCCTGCAGGCCTTGCAGGAGGCACAGGAGGTGCAGGAGGCGCTGATGAAGTCACGCTCATGGGATCGGGCGCCATCCTCACCGAGGTGATCAAGGCGGCAGAGATGCTGGCCTCAGAGGGAATTTCTTCGACGGTGTTCAGCGTGACGAGTTGGAGTGAGCTGGCCCGCGAAGGCCAACGCTGCATCGATCCGTTGGCGGGTTCGGCAGAGACGACGCCTTATGTCGCCCAGATGCTGGAAGAAAGTGGTGGCCCCATTGTTGCGGCCAC